>NZ_JAPSHV010000137.1 GCF_031179385.1 Arthrobacter sp.
CAGGCTGCCCTCAGCTCAGGAGCGTGCCCAGGTGAGCAGCTTGTCCAACGGCCAGGTGGTGATGATGCGGTCCGCGGGGACGCCGTTGGCTTCGGCTCGCTCTGCGCCGTACTGGAGGAAATCGAGCTGGCCTGGCGCATGGGCGTCGCTGTCGATGCTGAACAGGCAGCCTGCGTCGAGTGCCACCTGGATCAGGTCATCAGGAGGATCCTGACGCTCGGGTCGGGAGTTGATTTCAACGGCGACGTTGTTTTCGGCGCAGGCCGCGAAGACCCTCTGTGCGTCGAATTCGGATTGTGGGCGCTGCCCCCGCGAACCCTGTACGAGGCGCCCGGTGCAGTGCCCGAGGACATTGGTGTGGGGGTCGCGGATACCGCCGAGCATGCGCGCCGTCATGGTGCGGCGGTCCGAACGCAGCTTGGAGTGGACACTGGCTACGACGATGTCCAGGTGCCCGAGCATCTCCGGTGACTGGTCAAGCGTGCCGTCCTCAAGGATGTCCACCTCAATTCCCTTCAGCAGGCGGAAGCCGTCACCGCCGTCGTTGTTGATCTGTTCAACGATCCCGAGTTGCTCGGTGAGACGCTCGGCAGTGAGGCCGTTGGCGATCTTCAGGTTGGGGGAGTGGTCGGTGAGGGCAAGGTATTCGTGCTTGAGGGCGCGCGCCGCCTCGACCATGAGCGGAATGGGGCTGCCGCCGTCGGACCAGTCGCTGTGGCTGTGCAGGTCGCCGCGCAGGAGGGAACGCAGTTCCGAGCCGCCGTCCGCGAGAGCTGTCTGCGAGCGCTCGCGAAGATCGGTGAGATAGGTCGGGATCTCACCCGAAATCGCCTGGCTGATGACCTCAAACGAGCGCGCGCCGATCCCCTTCATGCGCTTGAGCCGGCCGTCGCGGGCACGCTGTGCGAGCTCCTCGGCGTCGAGGTCCGCAATCGCGGCGGCGGCCTTCCGGAACGCCTGGACCTTGAAGCTGGGAGCCAGTTCCCGTTCCAGCCAGAAGGCAATCTCGTTCAGGGCATCGGTGGCATTCATAGGCCCATCTTCTCCTATTCGCGCACCGGTAGCCCCCTGCGCGGGTGCGGATCTATGATGTGATCCGGATAACTCTTGACAACGACCGTGTGACGCGGACTACAATCAAATCGGAAACAAACTTCCACAATATAGAAATCCCCTGGTTTCTAACTATCGCCGGGACATCGAGTCAAATCGAATTTATTCGAGGGTAAGGGTGTTCAGCGCCGGCGATAGCGCTCTAACGAAAGCTGACACCCATGCGCCTTGAAACCCTCAATACGTGCTCCCCTGCAGAAGCCGCCGCACAGCTCGCTCCCTGCGTCGATGTTCCCCGATGGATCGATGCCATCGTTGATGCGCGGCCCTTCTCATCAGAAGCCGACCTGATTGCGTTTGCCGAGACAGCAGCGCACCCGTGGACGGAAGCCGAAATCGACGGCGCACTGGCGCACCACCCGCGCATCGGGGAGCGGGCGCAGGGCAACACCACTGAAGCCACCATGTCCCGCGGTGAGCAGGCCGGCGTCAGCACCGCCGTCGAAACCCAAAACGCACTCCTCGAAGGAAATCGCGCGTACGAGGAGAAGTTCGGCAGGGTCTTCCTGATCCGGGCCGCAGGACGAAGCGCCGATGACATCCTCACCGCGCTGAACCAGCGCCTGCACAATACGCCCGAGCAGGAGTTGGTCATCGTCTCCCAGCAACTGCGCGAAATCGCCGTCCTTCGACTCAAGGGGGTCCTTGCCGTATGAACCGCAGCCACATCACCACCCACGTGCTCGACACCGGAACCGGCCGTCCGGCCGTCGGCGTAGCCGCTCGGCTGGACAGGCACACGCCGGACGGCTGGTGGGAAGTTGCCAGAGGAATCACCGACGACGACGGCCGCATCACCTCCCTGGGCCCGGAGGCCGTGGAGGCTGGAACCTATCGGATCGATTTTGAAACCGGCCGCTACTTCGCTGCCGCCGGAACCGAAACCTTCTTTCCGTCCGTCTCCTTAATCTTTGAACTCACCGACCCGGCACAGCACTACCACGTGCCGCTTTTGATTAGTCCCTTCGCCTATTCCACCTACCGAGGAAGCTGACAATGACGACACCGACCATCGAATCAAACACCCCCGCAACCACGCCCTCAGGAGAGTCCGCAGCCGGTACCGGCCGCATCATCCTGGGCCGTAACCAGTACGGGAAGGCCGAATGCCGACTCGTCAAGATCACGCGGGACACCGCACGGCACTCGATCGAGGACCTCAACGTCACCTCGCAGTTGCACGGGGACTTTGAGTCCGCTCACACCGAGGGCGATAACTCGAAGGTTGTTGCCACCGACACCCAGAAGAACACCGTGTACGCCTTCGCCCGTGATGGCATCGGATCACCGGAGCAGTTCCTGCTGCGCCTCGGCAAGCACTTCACCGAGAGTTTTGACTGGGTTACCGGAGGGCGCTGGCAGGCGGAGCAGTATTTCTGGGAGCGCATCAACGATCACGATCACGCGTTCGCCCGGAACAAGTCGGAAACCCGCACCGCCGTCCTGCTCATCGAAAAAGGTGTACGGCACATCGTTGCCGGCATCCAGGACCTTACGGTCCTGAAGTCGACCGGTTCCGAGTTCCACGGCTTCCCGCGTGACCGGTACACCACGCTGCAGGAAACCACGGATCGCATCCTGGCCACCGACGTTACCGCCCGCTGGCGGTACACGCCGGATGCAACGACTGCTGATTTCAATGCCATCTACGCGAGTGTCCGCGGGATCCTCCTTGACGCGTTTGCCCAGACCCACTCCCTGGCACTGCAGCAGACGATGTACCAGATGGGCAAGCAGGTGCTCGAAGCACACCCCGAGATCGAGGAGATCAAGCTTTCCCTGCCGAACAACCATCACTTCCTCGTGGACCTCGAGCCATTCGGTCTCGACAACCCCGGCGAAGTGTTCTTTGCGGCCGACCGGCCGTACGGGCTCATCGAGGCAACCGTCGAACGCGAGCGGGACGGTGCCTCCTCCAGCGAGGCAGCAATCTGGGCAAACATCCCCGGATTCTGCTGAGAACGGTTGGGGCGGAAACCTGACAACGCCGCCCCAAACGCGAACGGCCGGACACCTGCACGTGTCCGGCCGTTCAACCAACTACTCATGTGAGACAAGGAAGTCATACTCATGAAAGCAGTCAGTTCCATGAAACACCAAGCCAAGTCCCAGCGCCGCCCCGAGGACGAAAGGTTGCCGCTTGGTCGATCATTCGCCTACGGGTTTCAGCACGTCCTCACCATGTACGGCGGAATTATCGCGGTACCGCTCATTGTCGGCACCGCAGCGGGCGTCTCGCAGGACGACATCGCCGTCCTGATCGCCTCCTGCCTCTTCGTCGGTGGAGCCGCCACCATCCTGCAAAGCTACGGCGTCAAGTTCTTCGGCTCGCAGCTTCCGCTGGTTCAGGGCGTCTCCTTCGCCGGCGTCGCCACCATGACCGCGATCATCAGCGGTGGCGGAGGCCTGCCGACGGTGTTCGGCGCGGTCCTCGTAGCAGCGGCGATCGGTCTCGTCCTCGCACCATTCTTTGCGAAGATCATTCGGTTCTTCCCGCCGGTTGTTACCGGCGTCATCATCACCACTATCGGGCTCACGCTCATGCCCGTTGCGGCCAACTGGGCCATGGGAGGAAACCGGAACGCTGACAACTATGGCAGCCTCACCAACATTGCGCTGGCCGCCGGAACCCTCGCCCTGGTGCTTCTCCTCAGCAAGCTGGGAAACGCAGCCATTTCCCGCCTCTCGATCCTGCTTGCCATCGTGGCCGGCACCATCATCGCCGCACTGTTTGGCCTCGCTGACTTCTCGAACGTCGGCAACGGCGCGATCTTCGCTTTCCCGCAGCCCTTTGCCTTCGGCTGGCCGGTGTTCGATGTCGCTGCGATCATCTCGATGACCATCGTGATCCTGGTCTGCATGACGGAGACGACGGCGGACATCCTCGCCGTGGGTGAAATCGCCCGGACGAAGGTTGATTCCCGCCGCATCGCCGACGGCCTGCGGGCTGACATGCTTTCGAGCGCGCTCGCCCCCGTCTTCAACTCCTTCCCGCAGACCGCTTTCGCCCAGAACGTGGGTCTGGTAGCCATCACGGGGATTCGCAGCCGCTACGTAGTCGCCGCGGGTGGTCTGATCATGGTTGTCCTCGGACTCCTGCCTATTCTGGGGCGCCTGGTTGCGGCAGTTCCGACCCCGGTGCTCGGCGGTGCGGGAATCGTCCTGTTCGGCACAGTGGCAGCGAGCGGGATCCGCACGCTGGCGAAGGTCGACTACGAGGGCAACATGAACCTGGTGATCGTTGCCGTAGCGCTCGCCTTCGGCACAATCCCCGTGGTCGCCCCCACCTTCTACGACGCCTTCCCCACCTGGTTCGGCATCATCTTCCACTCGGGCATCAGCTCCGCGGCAATCATGGCCGTACTGATGAACCTGCTCTTCAACCACCTGAAGGCTGGAAACCCGGAGCGCGCCTCCGTCTTCGTCGCCAGCCCGCCGCGCATGGTGCGGGAGGATGAACTCGCCGCGCTGCAGGACGGCGACAGCTTCCAGGGTGGCAAGCTGGTCGCTGCGGACGGCACGGAGATCCCCGTGGTGACCGCCGCCCAGTACCTTGTAGTCAAGGAGAAGCTGGACAAGGGCGAGATCAGCTGCGTCGACGACATCCGGAAGATCTGCGACGAGCCGCCCGGCCACCAGCACTAAAATCTCCTGCCTGCCTCTACCAGGAGGCAGGCAGGGATCCCTACCTGGATCAGCAGACAGGACCACTGAGCTGACGGCACACGCCGCCGTCGTCTCGGTGGTCCTGTGCCGTTTCGCCTTCACAAAGGAGAACGCAATGTCTGTACGAATCTGGATCCGAAACCCGTTGGCTATCTTCACGGCAAACGAAGACGACGCCGGCGGAGGGCTGGTGATCGAGGGCTCCACCATCGTGGAGCTTGTCGGTCAAGGAGCGAGCCCCACGGTCCCGTACGATTCAGTCTTCGAGGCGAGGGATCATGCAGTGCTTCCCGGCCTCATCAACACGCACCACCACTTCTATCAAACGCTCACGCGGGCCTGGGCTCCGGTGGTCAATGTGCCGCTGTTCCCGTGGCTGGTGAATCTCTACCCGGTCTGGGCGCGCCTCACTCCACGGGACCTGGAGCTGGCCACTACGGCGGCGCTCGCCGAACTGCTGCTCTCAGGGTGCACCACTGCCGCCGATCACCATTATCTGTTCCCTACCGGCATGGAGGACTCGATCGACGTCCAGGTGTCAGTCGTCCGGCGTCTCGGGATGCGCGCCACCCTGACCCGCGGGTCGATGTCTCTCGGCGAGGACGACGGCGGTCTCCCGCCGCAGCGGACAGTACAGGAGGCGGAGGTGATTCTGGCCGACAGCGAGCGGCTGATTTCCCGGTACCACGAGCGGGGAAACGGGGCACAGATCCAGATCGCGCTCGCGCCATGTTCGCCGTTCTCGGTCACTACGGACATCATGAAGGCAAGTGCGGCGCTGGCGGATCTGCATGACGTCCGGCTCCACACACATCTTGCCGAGACCCTGGATGAAGAAGAGTTCTGCCGGGAGCGATTCGGCTTTCGCACGGTCGACTACCTCGAGAGCGTGGGGTGGTTAGGGCCGCGAACCTGGCTGGCTCATGGGATCCATTTCGATGACGATGAGGTGTCCAGGCTGGGTGCAGCCGGCGTCGGTGTGGCACACTGCCCGACGTCGAATATGCGCCTGGCTTCCGGGATCTGCCGCGCCGTGGAGCTGGAGGAAGCAGGGGTTCCGGTAGGGCTGGGAGTCGATGGATCGGCCTCGAATGACGGGTCGAATCTCATGATGGAGGCCCGTCAGGCCCTTTATCTCCAGCGGTTGCGATACGGCGCGGAGCAAGTGACCCCGGAGCGGGTGCTGGGGTGGGCCACCCGAGGATCGGCGACGGCCCTGGGGCGTGCCGATATCGGCCAGATTGCGGTGGGGAAACAGGCAGATTTGGCGATGTACCGCCTCGATGATCTCCGATTTTCCGGGAGCCACGACCCTCTGTCCGCGTTACTCCTGTGCGGTGCGGACCGCGCCGACCGGGTGATGGTGGGCGGGCAGTGGCGGGTAGAAGACGGCGCCGTCGTCGGGCTCGATCTCGAAGCGCTGATCGCCGAGCACTCGGCGGCCGCTCGACGGTTGGTGGGCTGAGGGGTCTTCTCAGGACTGACAACAGGCGGAAGACTGAGGGGACCCACAACAAGCCGGAGGTAGCATGAAGCTGCAGCTTTCAGCGACTGTGCTGGATTC
>NZ_JAPSHV010000041.1 GCF_031179385.1 Arthrobacter sp.
CGGAGGTGGGCGCCTGATGAAGCGGGGGTAAGGGCCAGCGTCGAGGAGTCCCTCGATCGCATGGGACTCGACAGCGTCGACATCCTCTACCTGCATGATCCCGATGTCTATGATCTGGATGAAGGAATTCGCACAGCACTTCCCGCGCTCGAGAAGTTGCGCCGGGAGGGTATGGCGAAAGCCATCGGGGTGGGTGCAAACTCCGCCGACGCGTTACTCGCCTGCGTCGAAAATGCTGATCCCGACCTCATCATGCTCGCCGGCCGCTACACCCTGCTTGAACAACCGGCCCTGAACGGGTTGCTGCCAGCCTGCACGCGCCGAGGTGTGGGGGTGGTCAATGTGGGCGTCTTCAACTCGGGTCTGCTTGCCTCGCACGCCGTCCGTGATGACGCACACTACAACTACCGGCCGGCACCACAGCCTGTCATTGATCGTGCACGTCGCCTCGCTGACGTGTGCAGGGAGTACGACGTCGAACTACCGGCTGCTGCGATCCAGTTCAGTCTGCGGCACCCGGCCGTAAGGACGGTCGTCGTCGGCGCGCGAACGCGTGACCAGATCCGACAGAACATGGCACATATGGCTACGGAAATTCCTGATCAGCTCTGGGAAGCGCTGATGAGTGAAGGTCTGGTGCCGGCGTAATGCGCACTGTTGATTCGCACCTGCACCTGTGGGACCTGGCGGCAGGCCGCTACTCGTGGCTCACCCCTGCGGCGGGGGAAATCTACAGGACCTACACCGCCGAGGAAGCGCGGGGGGAATTGGATGGGGCAGGTATCGATGACGCGATACTGATTCAGGCGGAGGATTCGGTCGCCGATACGCAGTTCATGCTCAGTCAAGCTTCCGAACACGCCTGGATAACCGGCGTCGTAGGTTGGATTGAGCTGGAGAATCCCGCAGCCGCCGAGCAAGCGCTCGCCGGCTACTCAGAAGAGCCAACCTTCGTTGGTGTGCGGCACCTCGTGCATGACGACCCGCGTGACGATTTCCTGTCTATGCCGAATGTACGGACGTCACTGAAACTCCTTGCCTCCTCGAACCTGCCGTTTGATGTGCCGAATGCGTTTCCGCGCCACCTCGAAGCGGCGCTGGACCTTGCGAGATGCCTCCCCGAACTCCACGTGGTCATCGACCATCTCGGCAAACCACCGCGGGGAGAGGCCGAGGCGTACGAGTTGTGGAGCCGGCAACTCAGGCGATTCACGGATCTGCCGAACGTCACGGCGAAGGTGTCGGGTCTGGCGGTTACCGGTCAACCACTGACAGCAGACGGGCTTCAACCGGTGTGGGACCTTGCACTGGAAGTATTCGGGCCGCACCGGTTGATGTACGGCGGAGACTGGCCGGTTTCGTTGCTCGGCGCGACCTACGCCGAAACAAGCGGTGCGCTTCAGGAGTTGGCATCCCAGCTCTCCGCTGAAGAGCGGGAAGCGTTCATGGGCGGAACGGCGTCCGCGGTTTATTCGCTCAGCCTGCGTCCCGGGTGCCGGTAGCCTCGCGCAACCACTGCTCAACACCGCTGATGTGCACAGTCATGAGTGCCCTGGCCAGCTCTGCGTCTCCGCGAGCAAGCGCGTCGGCGATGGCGTGATGCTCTGACAACGTGCGGGACACGGCACGATCCTGGGTGATGCCCCGCCAGACTCGGGCGCGTACTGTGCTGCTGGAGAGCCCCTCCAGCAAGCTGCAGAGATAAGTATTGCCTGCCGCAGCGGCAATCAGTCCGTGAAACTCCAGATCGTGCGCAACCAGGTCTTCCACCGACGTTTCGTCGTGCGCCGAAGCAATTGACTGCCGTAGTGCTTCCAGCTGGTCGGGACTCATGCGGGCAGCTGCCAGTCCGGCGGAAGCAGGCTCGAGAATCCGTCGGACTTCGAACAATTCGAGCACGGAACTGTCCTGATGAAGATCGACGACGAACGCAATCGCCTCGGTCAGAAGGTTCGGCTCGAGGCTGGTGACATAGGTTCCATCACCTCTCCGCACGTCAAGCACCCGGATGAGATCCAGCGCTTTGACCGCTTCACGCAATGAACTGCGGGAGAGGCCCAGACGTTCGCTCAATTCTTTCTCCGGGGGAAGCCGGTCGCCCGCCTTCAACTCTCCCGAGAGGAGCATCTCCTTGATCCGGATGATTGCTTCGTCTGTTACGGCCATGAGCCCATCCTATTGGTCGGATGTCTGCGCCCACCGCGGATGTTTGAAGTCATCGCCATCTTTCAGCCATGTGTCCTGAACGGAACGGAGGAGCCCGAAATTGCTTCGGGCTCCTCCCATGCTGTCGACTCAGCAAGCAGGTGCTGTCAGTCGCGTTCGATCCAGACTGCGCTGTTGGGCTGCAGAGCGTTGTCAGCCACTGCGTCCTCCGCGCTTGCTACCACGACGACGCCGGCAGGCAGTTCGATCGGCTCCTCGCCCATGTTCGCCACCAGCAGCACGGAGCCGTTGGTGAAGGCGACCACTCCGTCCTCAGGACGATGTTCCGCTGCCCACTCCAGAGAACCGCGGCCAAGCTGCCGCGACGAGCGTTCGGACAAGGCCTTCCGCACGAGTTCATATACCGAACCCGACCGGCCTACCTGCTGATCCGCAGCGTACCCGGCGAACCCCGCAGGCTGGGGCAACCAGGGCGCAGCGCTGCTGCCCTCGGTGGTGGTGAAACCGAAGCCCGGTGCCTCAGCTTTCCATGGCAGAGGAACCCGGCAGCCGTCCCGGCCGCGCTCCACCCCCTCTGTCCGGAAGAAGGCGGGGTCCTGGCGTACGGCGTCGTCAAGGAGGGTGTGCTCGGGCAGGCCGAGCTCGTCTCCCTGATAGAGGTAGGCCGACCCGGGCAGTGCGAGCATGGTGAGGATTCCCGCCCGGCCGCGGCGCAGGCCGAGCGCCTCATTCGGCTGTTCGTCCTTGGCGCCGACACCCTTGGGTAGCTGCGTCGGGTCCGCCAGCCCGAAGCGCGTGGTGTGCCGGACGGTGTCATGGTTGGACAGCACCCAGGTGCTGGGTGCTCCGACGTTCCCCGCCTGCGCAAGGGATTCCGTAATGCTCGCGCTCAGGCGCTTGGCGTCCCAGCCTGCGCGCAGGAAGTCGAAATTGAACGCCTGCTGCATTTCATCGGGACGGACATAATGGAAGAGCCGTTCGGCCGGTTCAACCCATGCCTCAGCCACGAGCATGCGGTTGCCCGGGTACTCTGCGAGGACCCGGTTCCAGTCCCGGTAGATTGCATGGACGCCTGGCTGGTCGAAGTACGGAGGTGTCGGTTCGGTTGCCGCTGCTTCCTCGGCGGCGTCGGGATTGTGCACATCCCCGACCATGCTTTCGCGGCCTGCCCAGTCCGGGAGTCCCTCGGCCTTGACCAGGCCGTGCGCGACGTCGATGCGGAAGCCGTCTACGCCGCGATCCAGCCAGAATCGCAGGACGGAGATCATTTCCTCGTGAACTTCGGGGTTCTCCCAGTTCAGGTCCGGCTGCTTGGTGTCGAACAGATGCAGATACCACTGGCCGTCCTCGACCCTGGTCCAGGCATTTCCGCCGAAGATGGACTGCCAGTTGTTCGGCGGCAGTTCGCCGTCCTGGCCCCGGCCGTCGCGGAACATATAACGCTCGCGTTCGGGCGATCCCTTCGGTGACCGCAAAGCTTCCTGGAACCACTCGTGCTCATCGGAGGTGTGGTTGGGCACGAGGTCGACGATCACCTTGAGCCCGCGCTCGTGCGCTTCTGCAAGCATCGCGTCAAAATCGGCCAGAGTGCCGAAGCGGGGGTCGACGTCGCGGTAATCCGCGACGTCGTAACCGGCGTCGGCCTGCGGCGAGACATAGAACGGCGACAGCCAGACGGCATTGACGCCGAGGTTCTGCAGGTACGGGAGTTTGCTGGTGATGCCGTGCAGGTCACCCATGCCGTCGCCGTTTCCGTCGGCGAAGGAACGCGGATAAATCTGGTAGATGACGGCGTCAGCCCACCAGGCAGTTGCTTCTTTGCCCGGCGCAGGAGCGGCTTGGAGGGACACGTATAACCTTTCGATAAACTCACTGGGCGCAAGACGTAAGCGCTTGCGTAACAGAATCGACCTTACTAGAGTGACAGGCATCACTCAATGGGGCGGTTGAATCTCCGCCTTATTTCTCATTTGGAGAGAAGACGCACATGAAGAACAAGAAATCACTGGCCGCCGCAGCATCGGTGGCAACTCTCACTCTTCTGCTCTCGGCCTGCGGTGGCGGTGGCTCGTCTGAAGGTGGCGGCGGCGGTGCGGCCGATGAAGGCCTCGAAGACCGCGGCCCCATCACGTACGTACAGGGCAAGGACAACAGCGGCGTGGTTCGTCCCCTGATCGAGAAGTGGAACGAGGAGCATCCCGACGAGGAAGTGACTTTCAAGGAACAGACCGACGAGGCCGACCAGCAGCACGATGACCTGGTCCAGAACTTCCAGGCACAGAACGCAGACTACGACGTCGTGTCTGTCGATGTCGTCTGGACCGCTGAGTTCGCGGCGCAGGGCTGGATCCAGCCGCTCGAGGACGAGATGGCGATCGACACCGAGGGAATGCTGCCGGCGACCGTAGCGTCCGCGACGTACCAGGACACGCTTTACGCAGCTCCCCAGCACTCCGACGGCGGCATCCTTTACTACCGTTCGGACCTCATCGAGGAACCCCCCACCACGTGGGACGAGATGATGGAGATGTGCTCCATCGCTGAAGAGAACGACATGGGCTGCTATGCGGGCCAGTTCGCGCAGTACGAGGGCCTCACCGTCAACGCTTCCGAAGCCATCAACGGCGCCGGCGGCACCGTGATCAACGAGGCAGGCGAGCCCACACTGGACACCCCGGAGGCAAAGGCCGGGCTGGAGAACCTCGTATCCGCCTTCGAATCCGGCAACATCCCGCAGGAAGCGATTACGTATACCGAGGAAGAAGGACGCATTGCGTTCCAGGAAGGGAACCTGCTCTTCCACCGCAACTGGCCTTACGTATACAACCTCGCCACCACTGAGGAATCGTCCCAGGTCAAGGACTCACTCGGCATGGCTCCCCTTCCGGGCGCCGACGGCTCGGGTGCATCCTCGCTGGGCGGTCACAGCCTCGCCATCAGCGTCTACTCGGACAACAAGGCAACCGCACGTGACTTCCTCGAATTCATCACCCAGGAAGAGCAGCAGCGTTTCTACGTGACCCAGGGCTCGCTCGCCCCGGTTCTGGAGAGCCTGTACGAAGATCCCGAGCTCGTCGAACAGCTGCCGTACCTGCCCGTCCTGAGGGAATCCATCGAGACTGCTGTTCCCCGTCCCGTGACGCCGTTCTACCCCGCGGTCACCACCGCGATCCAGGAGAACGCTTACGCTGCACTGCAGGGTGAGAAGTCTGTTGACCAGGCGTTGACCGACATGGCTGCGTCGATCAGCCAGGCCGGGTCCTAACCACACCATTCGGTGGTGGGAGCGCGCGGCGTTCCCACCACCGGCACCTGCTTGCTCTCACCGGCGTCGTTGCCGGTATCGAAAGGACGGGTCATGGCCACACGTCTGGCAATGCCACCCAAGGGTAAAAAGGACCCCAATTCAAAGCTTCACCACCAGGCGGCGGAGAGCGCCGACCGTCGGGCGGCTGCGAAGAATAAATGGGCGTCCATTCTGATTGCGCCGACTCTGATCCTGCTGGGGATTGTGATCGTTTATCCCATCATCAGCGGCATCGTCATGTCGTTCCAGAATGATTCGGGGCTGGACCCGGACACCGGGCTTTTCACTGACGGCGGATTCGCAGGCTTCGGCAACTACACCGGTTGGATCCTCCAGCAGTGTCCGGCACCCGGCGGGGGCACCGTCGCCTGCCCGCCCGGGACCCTCGAATCGCAGTTCTGGAACGCAACCGGCATCACGTTCTTCTTCGCCGCCGTCACAGTCACCCTCGAGACCATCATCGGCTTCTGGATGGCACTGATCATGGCACGCACGTTCAGGGGTCGCGGGTTGGTTCGCGCAGCTGTGCTGGTGCCGTGGGCAATCCCGACCGCGGTCACCGCGAAGCTCTGGTTCTTCATCTTTGCCTTCCAGGGCATCGCGAATGAACTGTTCAATACGTCGATTCTCTGGACGGGGTCCGAGTGGCCCGCCAAGTGGGCCATCATCATTGCGGACGTCTGGAAGACCACTCCGTTCATGGCCCTCCTCATCCTCGCCGGCCTGCAGATGATCCCGGGGGATGTCTACGAAGCTGCCAAGGTTGACGGTGCCAGCACCTGGCAGCGCTTCCGCTACATCACGCTGCCGCTGGTGAAGCCGGCGCTGATGGTGGCTGTCCTGTTCCGTGTTCTCGACGCCCTGCGCATGTACGACCTGCCGGCGATCCTCACCGGCGGCGCGAACGGCACCACCACCCTTTCCATCCTGGTGGTGAACCAGATCCGGCAAGGCTTCAACAGCGCGGCCGCTCTATCGACGTTGACGTTCATCATCATCTTCATCGTGGCGTTCATCTTCGTCAGATTCCTCGGAGCCAATGTCTCCGAGGGCTCCGGAGTGATCAAGAAGGCGAAGGTCATCAAATGACACAGGCAGTAGCAACCTCCTCCGGCCGCCCGACCGAGTCGACGCCGGGCCGCCGCGCAGCTGCTTCGCGCGAGCGGTGGGCGTCCATCCGGACGTACATCAGTGCAGCGATCATCGTTACCTGGTGTCTGCTTCCGTTCTACTGGATGATCATCACTGCGTTCCGTGATGTGGCCTTCACATACGACACGGCGTTCTATCCGACCCACGTCACGTTGGACAACTTCCGCACCGCATTCGCAACGGATGCGGGCAACAACTTCACGTTGGCGTTGTTCAACAGCTTCTTCATCGGAGCAACCACCACCCTGATCGCGCTTGTGGTCGGAGTGTTTGCCGCCTATGCCCTGGCCAGGATCGACTTCAAGTTCAAGTTCGTCATCCTTGGAGTCATCCTGGGCGCGTCAATGTTCCCGGGCGTCGCTCTGATTACTCCGCTGTTCCAGCTGTTCACGGACATCGGGTGGATCGGCTCCTACCAGGCGCTGATCATCCCCAACATCTCGTTCGTCCTGCCGCTCACGGTCTACACGTTGACGGCGTTCTTCCGTGAGATGCCGTGGGAACTGGAGGAAGCCGCCAGGATCGATGGCTGCACGCCGGGTCAGGCATTCCGCAAGGTGATCATGCCGCTCGCTGCACCGGCGGTATTCACGACGGCGATCCTTGCCTTCATCTCCGCCTGGAACGAATTCCTGATCGCGAGCCAGCTGTCCAGCGATGCGACGGCACCGGTGACGGTTGCCATCGCGTCCTTCGCGGGCAGCCAGCCGCAGCAGGAACCGTACACCGCGGTGATGGCCGCGGGCACCATTGTCACCATCCCCTTGGTCCTGCTGGTCCTGATCCTGCAGAAGCGCATTGTTGCCGGCCTGACCGCCGGCGCGGTGAAGTAACGCGTCGATCATGACCAATAGACGCAAAGAGCGATTGGCGGAGAACCTCGATATCCTGATTGGGTTTCTGGGGTTCTTCGCCGTCGTGCTGGTGGTTGTCATCATCGCCATCCAGCTCCGGGGAGACAACGCCGCCATGTGGTCGGTCCTGTTGCTGGCAATCGTTCTTGGGATGTGGGGCCTGTACAAGGTCCGGCAGCGCGAGTAGCTGCCGCCCGGACAGCGCGGTCGCCGTCGCCTTAGATCAAGGCACTAGAGAAAGAGGTTGCACCCCGTGGTCATCATCGAGGATGTTGCCGTAGCCACGGGCGTTTCCACGGCCACGGTTTCCCGCGCCCTGCGCGGCCTGACGGGTGTGTCGGCCGGAACACGTGCCCGCGTCCTCAGGGCTGCGAAGGATCTGGGGTACGTGCCGTCGTCGGCTGCTTCCGGGTTGGCTTCCGGCCGCACAATGGCCATGGGAGTACTGCTGCCGCTCATTGAACGCTGGTACTTTTCGGCGGTCCTCGAGGGAGTCGACCGGCAGCTCCGCGCAGCCGGTTATGACCTCATCGTGTTCAGCCTGGGCGGCACCGGGACCAACCGGGAGAGGGTCTTTCACCGCTCGATCCTGCGGAAGCGGATCGATGCCCTGCTGGTGATGTGCATGGAGCTCACCGAAGATGAACACCGCTCCCTGAAGGAGCTTGAGTCTCCAACGATCGTCGTAGGCGGGTCCGTACAGGGGGTCCGGCACGTCAGTATCGACGACGCCGCCGCGGTGCGCGACGCCGTCGAGCACCTTGTCTCGCTCGGCCACACCCGCATTGGTCACGTCCGGGGCGGGGGCTCCTACGGGCTCTACTTCGAGGTGCCGCGCATCCGCGAGGAGTCCTATGTCGCCACCATGGTTGCCCATGACCTGCCGGTGCGGGACGAGTGGTCTGTCTTCGGCGACTTCCGCTTCAGCGAAGCGAAGCTGGCAGTCAAACACATGCTGTCCACGGTGAAGGAGCGGCCCACCGCGCTCTTTTGCTCCTCGGATGAGATGGCGTTCGGTGCGTTGCTTGCCGCCTCGGAGCTCGGCATCCGCGTACCGCAGGACCTGTCCATCGTGGGGATTGACGACCATGAGTTCGCTGAGCCCATGGGCCTGACGACCGTTCGTCAGATGCCCGAGGAGCAGGGTGCGTTTGCCGTGGACCTCCTGCTGGGTGAACTGGAGGGGGAGACGCCGCTCCGCACGCCTCCTGTGCAGCCGCACGAGCTGGTGAAACGCTCCTCAACAGGCCCCGTGCCCCGGTAGCCTCACCCGGTCGCTACGCTGGTACGCATGGCTACCGAACTCCTCTACCTTGACGATTTCGACGTGTTGACCGCTCCCGCCGCAGTGACGGCGGTGACCGCGCTCGACGACGGCCGAACGGACGTCGAACTCGACCGTACCTGCTTTTATCCGCGAGGCGGCGGACAGGATTGGGACACCGGAATCATCCGCGCCGGAGACTCCGTGTTTACGGTGGAGGAAGTGCGCCTGGACGAGCACGGGGTGGTGCACCACCTCGGGCGGGGTACCGTGCCGGAGGGCGCCGGCGTCGTGCTTGAGGTGGATGCCCACCGCAGGGCAGTGAACACGCGGCTTCACTCGGCTGGCCACATCGTCGACCTCGCCGTGGAGCGGCTGGGTTTGCCCTGGGTTCCTGGGAAAGGCGCGCATTATCCGCACATGTCCTTCGTCGAGTACAACGGGGAGGTGCCGGGGGACGCGGAGCAAACACGCCGGCAGATCGAAGCCGAGGTTGCACAGGTCATCGGCGAGGGCAGCACCAATGAGATCCGCTTCATGCCTGTGGCGGAAATGGCGGAATACTGTCGGCACGTGCCGGAGAATATCCCGACCAACAAGCCAGCGCGGATCGTACTCTACAACCGGACCTTCGGAGTGCCCTGCGGCGGCACTCACGTGCGGGACGTGGCCGACGTCGGGACGTTGAGCATCACCAAGATCAAGTCGAAAAAGGGCGTCACGAAGGTGTCGTACGCGGTTGACGGCGTGAATTAGGCAGTTGGCCCGGAGGGCGCAGAGGCGCGGTCCCGGCGGAGGCCCCCTGCCCGGCCGGGCCCTACCTGGTCAGGAAATTCGGGACCCGGTCAGGAGGCGCGGGCGAGCTGCCGGATGGGAACCCACCGTGAGGCCAGACGCCGGTACGCCGCGGCCGCCCCCGTCATATCCGCCTCGGCGAGGCACTCGATGCCCATCCGAACGTCCATGGGCGACTCGTCGGGGAACACGAGATCCGCTACCGGGCCGTAGTCCAATTCGACGACGGCGTCACGGCGGAAGGTCTCCAGCCACTCGGTGATCTCGGTCAACTCCTCGAGGAGGTCGAGTTCCGGTGCGGCAATGGCAAGGTTGGCTACCGCCCGCCGGGCACGGTCGATGCACTCGCTGATGGTCACGGATACCCGGACTGTGTGGACCTCGCCGTCGTCGTCAACGACCTCGGTGAGGTCGTCCTCGTGAATGAGGACAAACCAGGCGAAGGGCACGCCCCACGTTGCGGATCGGGTATGCAGCTTGGCCGTGGACGCGGCCAGGGTCTCCGGATCCAGCCTGGCTTGGTGGGCCTCGCGCGCTACTTCGGGAAGAAGCACGTCCATCAGGGGCCCCCGAATGGTCTGCTCAAGGGACTCCGCGGCAAGGTAGGTGCGCACGGCCAACTGATTCGGGCAGTAGAACGGCGCCGTAGTCCCGTTGCTGCGGGGGAAGTGGAGAACCCTTACGAGGTCCTGGGTATGGTGCGGGAAGGGGTCGGAGACCACCCGGGTGATGCGCCGCATCGCGTCGAGGCGGTCCATGGCCTCGGTGGTCCGGCGCTCGCGGGTCCGCTGTTCGAGGATGGCAAGCTGCTGGGCATCGCTGAAGGCATCAAGCGGTTCATAGATCCGCAGGAAGGATACGTAGGGGAAGCTTCGCCCCGTGCCCGGCACATGAGCCATGGGTCAGGTCAGCTCCACGATGACGGGCGCATGATCCGACGCACCTTTGCCCTTGCGTTCCTCACGGTCAATCGATGCCCCGCTGACACGCTGGGCGAGAGCGGGCGATGCCAGGACAAAGTCGATGCGCATGCCCATACGCTTCGGGAAACTTAGCTGCTTGTAGTCCCAGTAGGTGTACACGCCCGGTCCGGGGGTATGGGGACGAACGACGTCGGTGAAGCCGGAGTCCTCGAAGGCATGGAACGCAGCACGCTCGGGAGGGCTGACGTGGGTGTAGCCGTTATTCAGGAACAGGTCGATATCCCAGACATCCTCATCCTGCGGCGCGATGTTCCAGTCACCCGTCAGCGCCACCTGGGCCGTGGGGTCCTGTTCCAGTAAACCAACAGCGTGTTTTCGCAACAGTTCGAGCCACTCGATCTTGTAGGCCATGTGCGGATCTCCCAACGCGCGGCCGTTCGGGACGTAGAGGCTCCACACCCGAACGCCCCCGCACGTGGCGCCGATCGCGCGGGCTTCCTGGATGGGATCGACGTCTTTCCCGAACACGGGCTGTCCCGGGAAAGTGCGCTCAACATCGGAGAGCCCAACGCGGGACGCGATGGCAACGCCGTTCCACTGGCTCAGACCGAAGTGGGCCACCTCGTAGCCGCTCTTCTCGAACATGTCCCACGGGAAGTTGTCGTCCTTGCACTTGGTTTCCTGGATGGCAAGGACGTCCACATCGGATCGGTCGAGCCAGGCTTCCACACGGTCGGCACGGGCTCGCAGGGAATTGACGTTCCAGGTCGCAATCTTCACAGTGGCTACGTTACCCAATCGGCCGGTGTTGCTTGGTACCCGGTCCTTGAGTTGCGCCCACTCGCGGCGGGCGTCCGCCCATAACGACTACGGCTTAGCGCGCCACCACGAATCATGGATGGACACGGGAACGGTGCGCTTGTGCCGGGTCAGCAGGTAGCGGCGCTCGATGGACTGCGCTGCCTCATCTGCGACGTCGCGGCCTTCAAGGTAGTCGTCGATCTGCTCGTAGGTGAGACCGAGCTCATGCTCGTCGGTCTGACCCGGGTTCTCGTCGAGGAGATCCGCGGTAGGGATCTTGTTGTAGAGGCGTTCCTCCGCGCCGAGCTCCTTGAGGAGCTGGCGGTTCTGCCGCTTGTTCAGGCCGAACAGGGGCAGGATGTCCGCACCGCCGTCGCCGTACTTGGTGAAGAAACCGGTGACTGACTCGGCGCCGTGATCCGTGCCGATGACCAGCAGGTTGTCATCTCCGGCCAGGGCGTACTGCGCCACCATCCGGACGCGCGCCTTCACGTTGCCTTTGTTGAAGTCGGACATTTCGTTGCCGGCGGCACCGGCGAAGCCCGCCTGGAAACCGTCGACGGCGGGAGCGACGTTGTAGACGACGGAACGGTCAGGCGAGATGAAGGCCAGAGCGGCCTGCGCGTCTTCCTCGTCATGCTGCACGTTGTAGGGCAGGCGCGCAGCGACGAAGGTGGCGTCAACGCCGTCGGCCCGCAACTCATCCGTGGCCAGCTGCGCCAGTTTGCCCGCAAGTGTGGAGTCCAGCCCACCGCTGATTCCGAGCACGAAGCCCTTGGTCCCCGTGGCACGCACATAGTCCTTCAGGAAGTCCACCCTGCGGCGGATCTCCTCCGCAGGGTCGATGGAGGGGCGTACGCCCATTTCGTCGATGATTTTCGCCTGGAGTTCACGCATGGGGACAGGTTACTAAGCTTTTGTTGCCTATCTGTTGCCCGAATCGCATCAGGCAGCAGATAGGCACCAAAGTCTGCTCGGATTACTGCTTGAACGCAGCGTCGAAAGACAACGACGACGGCGCGAAGTCGAACTTCTTCAGGAACGCCAACGCCTCGGGTGCCCCGTCGAGGCGATCCATACCGGCGTCCTCCCACTCAACGGAGACGGGACCGTCATAGCCGATCGCGTTGAGCGCACGGAAGCTGTCTTCCCAGGGCACATCACCCCGGCCGGTCGAGACAAAGTCCCAGCCGCGGCGCGGATCTCCCCACGGCAGGTGCGAGGAGAGGATGCCGTTACGGCCACCGCCCATGCGCATCTTCGTGTCCTTGCAGTCCACGTGGTAGATCCGGTCAGCGAAGTCGGAGATGAAGGCCACGGGGTCGATTTGCTGCCACATGAAGTGGCTGGGGTCCCAGTTGAGGCCGAAAGCGGGCCGGTTGCCGACCGCTTCGAGCGTGCGGCGGGTGGACCAGTAGTCGTAGGCGATCTCCGACGGATGCACCTCGTGGGCGAAGCGCACGCCGCACTCGTCGAAGACGTCGAGGATAGGGTTCCAGCGGTCAGCGAAGTCCTGGTAACCGGCGTCGATCACGTCCTGGCTGACCGGCGGGAACATCGCTACATACTGCCAGATGGACGAGCCGGTGAAGCCGACAACGGTCTTCACGCCGAGCTTCTGGGCGAGCTTCGCCGTAAGCTTCATCTCCTCCGCGGCGCGCTGCCGGACGCCCTCGGGATCACCGTCACCCCAGACTTTGGGGCCGACGATCGCCTCGTGGCGGAAATCGATCGGGTTGTCGCAGACAGCCTGGCCCTTGAGGTGGTTGGAGATGGTCCACACCTTCAGGTTGTTGCGCTTGAGGATGTCGAGCCGCTCCTGGATGTAATCGTCATCATCCCAGCGCCAGGCATCGAGGTGATCACCGGAAACCGCGATTTCCAGGCCGTCATAGCCCCACTGGCCGGCGAGCTCGGCGACCTTCTCGAACGGCAGATCCGCCCACTGGCCGGTGAACAGAGTGTAATTGCGTGCCATAGATATCTCCTTTGATTGAGGGGTCGAAAAGCGCGTGGTCAGGAAAGGGTCCGGGCAGTGGGGTCCCAGCCCTCGGGCAGCGGCTCTGCTGCCGCCGCGGAGCTGGCGATGTCAACGAAGGAGCGGGTCTCGACTGACTCGGCGATCGAGGCCATGACGTCCAGCACGTGGAACGCGGTGGCGCCCTGTGCTCGGTGCGGCGCACCGGCGCGGATGGAACGTGCCATGTCCAGCACGCCGACGCCCCGCCCGAAGGTGGAACCCGCCGCCGGGAAGGTCTCCCACTCCTCGGCGCCGTGGCGGTGAAGCCGGATCTCGCCGTCGAACCTGTTCGGGTCCGGGAAGGCGATGGTGGCTTCCGATCCCGTGATCTCCACAAAACCGTGCCGGGGAAGCGGCGAATCGAAACTGAAGTTGCTGGTGGAGGAGGCGCCGTTCTCGAACTGGACGAGCGCGCTGACGTGGGTCGGGACGGTGACCTCAAACTCCTCGCCCGCGCGCGGACCGGAACCGATCACCCGCGTCTCACGCGAGCGGGATCCGAGGGCCGCGACGGTTTGCGCCGCACCGAAAGTCTGAATCAGGGTGGTCAGGTAATAGGGGCCCATGTCGAACAGGGGACCGGCGCCTTCCTGGAACAGGAATGCCGGGTTGGGATGCCAGGCTTCGGGGCCGGGCGACTGCATCAGGGTCAGCGCCGTCAGCGGCACGCCGATGTCGCCGCGCTGAATCATGCGCAGGCCGGTCTGCAGACCAGCGCCCAGGAAAGTGTCAGGCGCGCACCCCAGGCGGAGGCCGGCGTCGGACGCGGCGTCCAGGAGGGACTGCCCCGACTCACGGTCAAGGGAAAACGGCTTTTCACTCCAGACATGCTTGCCGGCTGCGACCGCGTCGAGGGCAACCGGAACATGGGCGGCCGGCGTCGTGAGGTTGACGATGATCTCGACATCGGGGTGCTGCAGCGCATCCTCGACCGTCCCGAAGGCTGCGACGCCGAACTCCTCCGCGCGGGCGCTCGCCGCCTCGGGGAAGAGGTCCGCCACAATGTGGACCTGCACGTCAGGGAACGCAGTGAGGTTGGTGAGGTACTCCTTGCTGATCACACCGGCACCGATGATACCGACGCCTACCGGGCCGCTCATGCTCCACCCTTCCCGAAGTCGTGCTGCAGGAAGCGCAGACTGTCCTCGAGGGCACGGAAGAGGTCACCGGCAGAGTCATCCAGTTCGACGACGCCGACCTCCACCGACCCGGCTGCCTCCAGGACAGCGGGGATGTTCATTCGGCCGGAACCAACCGCCACCTGAGACTTGTTGTCCCTGTCCACTTGGCCGTCCTTGATATGGATGAACCGAACCCGGTCGCCCAGTTTTGAGAGCAGCTCAGCAGGGTCCTGTCCGCCGACAGCCACCCAGTAGGTGTCCACTTCGAGTACGACGGCGGGATCCAGTGCCTCCGCGAGGACCTCAAGTCCGGTGCGCCCGCCGAAGTCGGTTTCCAACTCCCACCAGTGGTTGTGATAGCCCACCGAAATGCCGTACTCGGCGCCGAGCCCCGCCGTTTCGTTGAGTGCCTCCGCGGTCCGGACGACCGACTCCTCCGTGGTCCAGCGAACCGGGTCCACCATGGGTTCGATGACGGTTCCGATGCCCAGCGTGCGGGCGGCCTCGAAAATGAGGTCGCGATCGCCGTCGAGCAGGGGAGCGTGGCCCGTTGGCGCGCTTACCCCGTGGCGAGACAAAGCCGTCTGCAGTGCGTCGGTGTTGGCTGCGAAATTGTATGGCTCGACCCGTTCGAACCCCATTGACGCGAGCCGGCCGATGGTGCCGTCCAGGTCGGTATCCAGGGCTTCGCGGACTGTATACAGCTGTACTGACAGGGGAGGAACGGGCATATCGGATCCTTTCGCTGGCTGACGCAGGCCGGATGAACGCCTGTACTAGATAGTTTTAGTCCAGATGCTGTCCGCTTCGGCGCTGCGCTCGACACCGTTGAGCACTTTCTGCACCTGCAGGCCGTCAGCGAAGGAAGGTTCAGGCTGGCGCTTCTCGGCGATGGCTTCAACGAAGTCCTTTGCCTGGTGGGTGAAGCCGTGTTCGTAGCCCAGGGCGTGACCGGTGGGCCACCACGCGGACAGGTAGGGGTGCGCAGGTTCAGTGACCATGATGTTGGTGAAGCCCTGTCGGGTGTCCGGGGCCGTTGCATCGTAGAAACCGAGGGAGTTGAGGTTCTCAAGGTCGAAGGAGACGGCGCCGGTGGAGCCGGCCACTTCAATGCGCAACGCGTTCTTCCGGCCGGTGGACATGCGGGTCGCCTCGAACGAGCCGACTGCTCCGCCGTCGAAGCGGCCGCTGAACAGCGCGAGGTCGTCCACGGTGACCTTGCCGCGGCCGTCGGTGGCGGTGCCGGCCAACCCCGAGGCCTCTCCGAGCAGGGGCCGCTCGTGCACAAAGGTGTTCAGGATGCCGCTGACGCCGGTGATCTTCTGGCCGGTGATGAACTGTGCGAGGTCGACGGCGTGGGCGCCGAGATCGCCCAGAGCTCCCGAACCGGCGGAATCCTTCTGCAGGCGCCAGGTCAACGGCGCCTGATCGTCAACCAGCCAGTCCTGCAGGTAGTTGGCACGGACCTGGCGCACTTCGCCGATCGCGCCGGACTGCACCAGGTCCCGTGCGAAGGCCGCCGCGGGCACCCGCCGGTAGGTGAAGCCGACCATGGCGAAAACGTCCTTGCCGGCACGATCGGCAGCGGCAGCCATTGCCTCAGCCTCTTCTAGGGTGTTCGCGAGCGGCTTCTCACACAGGACATGCTTGCCTGCTTCGAGGGCTGCGATGGCGATCTCGGCGTGCGAGCCGCCGGGAGTGACAATGTCGATGACGTCGATGTCGTCGCGGGCGATGGCCGCACGCCAATCGGTGTCGGTGGATTCCCAACCCCATTTTCGAGCCGATGCCTCCACTCCCTGAGCGTTGCGCCCCACGAGGAGAGTCATCTCCGGCTGGGACGGCAGGTCGTAGAACCGCGGTGCAACCCGCCATCCCTGTGAATGGGCAGCCCCCATGAATCCGTGTCCGATCAGGGCGACCTTCAGGGGTGGTACGTCGTTCAGCATGTTTCCTCTTTATCCGGCGGCAGATGTAAAAACAGGTGGATCGAGGTGGGGTGCTCTTGCCAGCGACAGAGCACCCCACCTCTCACGGTTCTACGACTCGAAGGCCGTCGGCAGGTACTGCTCAACGTTCTCGCTGGTGACGACCGGCGCGTTCAGAACGATGCGCTTGGGAACTTCAACCTCAACGAGATCGCTCATGGCCTTGTTCTGGGCGATGAGGCGGGCGAGGCGGATGCCGTCAGCTGCCTGGGTGGAGGGGTAGATGACCGTAGCTTCGAGGACGCTTTCCCCGGCCTCGATTTCGCGCATGGCGTTAGCCGAACCGGCGCCGCCGACCATGATGAATTCATCGCGGCCGGCATTGTCGATGGCGGCGAGAACGCCGATGCCCTGATCGTCGTCATGGTTCCAGAGGGCGTCGATCTGCGGTGCGGCGGAGAGCAGCTGGGAGGTTGCTGCCTCACCGCCCTGGACGGTGAAGTCAGCTGCAACGCGGTTGTCCACGTCGAGGCCGCATGATTCCAGTGCGTCCGCGAAACCACGGCTGCGGTCCTGCGTCAGCGGCAGGGAATCGATTCCCGCAACCTCGGCGACGACTGCGTCTTCGTTGCCGTCAAGCTGCTCGCAGATGTAGGTGCCGGCGCTCACACCCATGCCGTAGTTGTCGCCGAGGATCGTGGTGCGTGCGGCGAACGGGCTGGAGAATTCGCGGTCGACGTTGATGACGGGAATACCGGCTTCCATGGCCTGGATGGCGACCTCGGTCAGCGCTGCGCCGTCGGTCGGCAGCAGGACGATGGCATCCACGCCGTCGTTGATGAACTGCTCGACCTGGCTGATCTGCAGGTTCGCATCATTGGTTCCCTCGGCGACGCGAAGGTCGACGTCACCGTACTTCTCCGCCTCAGCCGTAGCGGCAGAGTTGATGGCTCCGAGCCAGCCGTGGTCGGCCGCGGGGCCCGAGAAGCCGATTACTACGGTGTCGCCTTCAGCCTGGTTGCCTTCAACGGATGCGTTGGTGGGCTGGGTGTTGGTTCCCTCGGCCCCCGCTGTACACCCGGTAACAAGGGCACCGACTGCAAGAAAGGCACCGGTGGTGACGAGCATCTTCCGGCCCGTACGAACAGCAAGCATGTGTATCTCCTCAGTGAGTTAGGTGCGTCTTCGCAAGAGTGCGGATGCCTCTGATGCCAGCCTCTTTGCGTGACTGCAATCACAATAACAGAAGTTTGAAAGAAATCGACGACTTTATACCGATCACCGACATAATGTGTTAGCTTCGTCTCATGTTCGAAGAAGATCACCTCCAGCCGTTGCTCGAAGTTCGGGGAATCACCAAGCAATTTGCTGGTGTTCAGGCGCTCAAGGGCGTCGACCTGCAGGTACTTCCGGGAGAAGTGCACTGCGTCATGGGCCAGAACGGGGCCGGCAAATCCACGCTCATCAAGACGCTCTCCGGAGTGCATCAGCCTGACAGCGGAGAAATCCGGTGGGAGGGTGAGCCTATTTCCCTTCCGGGTCCCACCGCCGCCCTCGACCTCGGCATCGCAACCATGTATCAGGAACTCGACGTCGTGGACGGGCTGTCCGTGGCGGAGAACATCTTCCTCGGGCACGAACGTGCCAGTGGAGGCGTGCTGCACGTCAAGAAGACCAATGCGGTTGCCCGTACGCTGCTGAAGCGTCTCGGCCACGGCAGTCTTTCGCCGTCCACCGAGGTCGGCACTCTCTCCGCCGCGAACAAGCAGATCGTGAGCATGGCCCGGGCGCTGTCCCGGGACACGAAGATGATCATCATGGACGAGCCCAGTGCCATCCTGGACTCGGGTGAGGTCGCGAACCTGTTCCGCGTGGTCAGGGAGCTCACCGCCCAGGGCATCGCCGTCGTGTACATCTCTCATCGCCTCGAGGAGATCCGCCAGATCGGTGACCGCATCTCGGTCATCAAGGACGGACGCAGCACAGCCAACGGGCTGAGCGTCACCGATACGTCGAAGGCGGAACTCATTCGCCTGATGACCGGTCGCGACGTCGCAAACGTCTTCCCTGAGCCCACACCCATAGCCCCGGACGCCCCGGTGGTCCTGGAAGTGGACAACCTCGAGCTCGCCGGGCACTTCGATCCGGTCAGTTTCACGGTGCGGGCCGGGGAGATCCTCGGGTTCGCCGGCCTGGTGGGATCGAAGCGGTCCGAGATCCTCGAGACGATCTACGGTGCGCGCAAGGCGACCTCAGGCACGGTATCCGTGAATGGCAAGGTGCTGCGTCCCGGATCCGTTCCTGCCGCAGTGAACGCCGGAATCGGGCTTTCACCCGAGGAACGGAAGAGCCAGGGCCTGATCCTCGATGAGCCGATCTTCAAGAACGTAACGCTCTCGACCTTCGAGCGGTTCGCCCGCGGAGGGCACCTCAACGAACGCTCCGAACGGGAGGCAGCCCGCGAGCAGATCGCTGCGCTCGAGCTGCGTCCGGCCGACCCGGACCGTCCGGCCCGGACCCTATCCGGCGGAAATCAACAAAAGATTCTTCTGGCCCGCTGGCTGGTGCACGGAACTCCGGTCCTGCTGCTGGATGAACCAACCCGCGGCGTCGACGTCGGAGCGCGCGCTGAGATCTACGCCCTCATCCGCAGACTGGCGGCAGCCGGGACTGCAATCATCGTCGTCTCCAGTGAAATCGAGGAAGTGCTCGGCCTCGCTGACAACGTCCTCGTGATCGATGACGGCACAGTACTCACCAACATCAAAGCAAGCGACATAGACGAGCACGGCGTGCTCGACCTCGTCATGAAGGGAAGTGCCGCGTGAGCGAGCAGAAAACCAAGGTGGCTGAACCGCGCGTGGATGCGCCGGCTGACCACAGTACCCCCGCAACCAACCCCTTCCAGAACTTCCTCAAGGGATCCGCGGGACGCAACCTGGGCCTGGTCATCGCGCTTGTGCTGCTCCTCGTGGTGGGCGCGGTCACCAGTGGTGACCGGTTCCTGAACCTCGAGAACATGCTCACCATCCTGCGGTACGCCTCGATCATCGGCGTCGTGAGCATCGGCGTCACGTTTGTCATCACCGCCGGCGGTATCGACCTCTCTGTCGGTTCCGTCCTGGGCCTTACGACCGTGGTGGCCAGCCTTACCAGCGTGCAGTTGGCAGCAACCCAGTCTTCCTGGATCCTCATGGTGGTCGTGGCCCTTGGAGTCGGCGCCCTTGCGGGGCTTATCAACGGGTTGGTGGTCGCCTACGGCAACGTCGTCTCCTTCATTGCCACCCTGGCCATGCTCGTCGGAGCCCGTGGACTCGCCGAATTGATCTCAGGCCGCAGCACGCAGATCGTGAACAACCGCGACTTCCTGCAGGTCCTGCGTGCTGATTTCCTTGGTGTTTCAGTCCTGATCTGGATCTTCGTGATCGTGGCAGTGGCGGGCTGGTTCCTCCTGAACCGCACCACCTTCGGCCGCCGCACCGTGGCCATTGGTGGAAACCTCGAAGCCGCACGGCTGGCTGGCATCAAGGTCAAGCGCCACATGGTTTCCCTTTACGTTCTTGCGGGCGTGACGGCCGGCATCGGCGGTGTCATGTTCCTCGGGCGAACTACTGCCGGTACGTCCACCCACGGCCTGCTGCTCGAACTCGATGTAATCGCCGCCGTCGTTGTCGGTGGAACCCTGCTCATCGGCGGACGCGGAACCATCATGGGAACGGTCCTGGGTGTGCTGATCTTCAGTACTTTGGTCAACGTCTTCACCCAGAACAACCTGGACACCTCCGTTCAGGCGCTCGCCAGGGGCCTGATCCTCGTGGTTGCTGTTCTCCTGCAGCAGCGTTTCGCGACCCGTGGCGGCCGGACACGAAAGGCGAAACTCAAGCCGGCGAAGGTCTAGCCGAACCAAGGCACAGTACCCCCCGGCTCCCGGACTCCGGGAGCCGGGGGAACAGCACCGGAGGGCAGGCAGTGAATTCTGTAAATGTGGATCATGCGCTGCACGGCGACGAGGACCTCGACCTGGTCGAGGACGTGCTGCAGGACTTCTTCGCGGAGGCCAAACTGCGCGCCGTTTCGGTCAACGCGACCTACCTCGGCCTCTGGGAGGCCCTGGAGCGGGCAGCCGCGGGCGGCAAGCGTTCCCGCCCACGGCTGGTTCTGCTCGCCTACCGGCAGCTCGGCGGAACCGACGCCGCCAGTGCTGCCCGGCTCGCCGCATCCTATGAGCTCCTGCACAGCGCTCTCATCATTCACGACGACGTCATCGACCGCGATTTCGTGCGGCGGGGCAGCCCCAATGTGTCCGGGCACTATCGGAACCGGGCGCTGCGGGCAGGCTCTTCCGCTTCTGCCGCCGAGCATGCGGGGGTGTCGGCCGGGGTGCTCGCCGGAGACCTCGCCCTTTCCGGCGCCTTCCGTTTGTTGAGGTCCCTGGAAGTGCCGGACGCGAAGCGCCGGCGCCTCAACGAGATTCTCGACGACGCAATCTTCTCCTCGGTGGGCGGGGAGGTCCTGGACATCGAGTTCAGCCGGACGCCCGAGATGCCGCCGCTCGAGGACATCACCAAGACGGCCCATCAAAAAACGTCGGTGTACTCATTCGAGGCACCGCTGCACGCAGGCGCCGTGCTCGCGGGTGCCGCTGAGTCAGTGGTGGCGGCCCTTACCTCTTTCGGGCGTTATGCGGGAATCGCCTACCAGGTCGCCGACGACGTTCTCGGCGTCTTCGGCACCGAAAGTCGCACGGGAAAGACGACCTGGGGCGACCTCCGGGAGGGCAAGCGGACTGCCCTGCTGTCTTATGCCGCCACCAGGCCGGAATGGAATAGCATCGCTTCCCTCATCGGGTCCCGCGACATGACAGCGGCGAAAGCGCAGTACGTCCGGTCTGTGCTCGTGACCTGCGGTGCCAAGGACTATGCCGTCAACCTGGCCACCGAAAACGCACACCGCGCTGTGGCGCAGCTTGAATCCGACGGGGTGCCGCCGTCCCTGCGCAACAGCCTCGAACGCCTCCTCTTCTCGGTCATTTCGGACGTCACTTCGCATTAGCTGCGTCGGCACCGGTCTTCTTTCACGGATCGTGCGCTTTCTGCCGTTATCATGAGGGTACAAATCCGGCACCAAGGCAAGCTGCCAGGAAGGACCTGAACCGGGGTGGAAGGGAAGACGTCGGCGCCTGCCATGGTGCTCTCCCTCAGCCGTTCAGTTCCAGGCGCGATTGCAGCCGGACAAGTTGCCCGAACATGACCGCACCACCGCAGGACGAACGAATCCGGCGCTCCGTCGCGGGCACCAACCTAGGCAACAACCGCGACTCGACCCGGCAGCATAACCTGTCCACGGTGCTGCGGCTTGTGCATTCCATGGCTGGTGTCTCCCGCGCACAACTCACCCGAGCCACCGGGCTGAACAGGTCCACCATCGGCGCTCTGGTCGGTGAGCTCGTCCAGCTCGGCCTCGTCGTCGAAAGCGATCTGGACCAGGCCCAGCAGCACGGTCGTCCAAGCATCATGATCGAGCCGAGTCCCTCAGCGCTGGCCCTGGCCGTCAATCCTGACATCGACGTCGTGAGCGTCGCGCTTGTCTCCCTCGGCGGCCACATCGTCAATCCGGTCCGATTCCATACCGTCAGAGCACCGTCCGTTCCCGAGGTCGTGAATATCGTCAGCGCGATCTATTCCGGCATGCGCACCTCTCTGCCGGTGGGCCACCGAATCATGGGGGTGGGGCTCGCCATTCCGGGTCTGGTGGATCCCGGAGACGGCACCGTGATCGAAGCTCCGCACCTCGGCTGGCGCGACCAGCCGCTCGCTGCGCTCCTCAGCGACACTCTGAAACTTCCGGTGATCGCTGCCAATGACGCCGTCGTCGGAGCCCGCGCCCAGGCCACTTTCGGAGCAGGACGGGACGTGTCCGACCTCATCTACCTGTACGGCGGCGCCAGCGGTATCGGCGGCGGTGTCATCAGTGGCGGGCGCCTGGTTCGCGGCGCCACCGGATTCGCCGGTCAGCTGGGGCACACCCACGTGCTTTCAGGCGGCGCTGAATGCACCTGCGGGTCCCGCGGTTGCCTCGAAGCGGAGATCACCCGGGAAGCACTGATCGCAGCGGTCGGCCTCCCCGCGGGCGAAACGGAGAATCTCGAAGACGCCGTACTGGAGAAGCTTCAGGACGAATCGGGTTCACCGGAGCTCCGGAAGTTGATCGAGCGGCAGGCTCAACTGCTGGCAATCGGGCTGAAGAGCGTGGTGAACCTGCTTAATCCATCGATGATTGTGCTGGGCGGATTCCTGAGGATCCTGGTTCGTGCTGCGCCCGACGCTCTCAGCGAAGCTCTGATCACGCCTGGGACGCGCGGACCCCGGGAGAGGGTGACCATCGAGCTGGCCCCCCTCGGCGAGGACTCCATCCTGATTGGCGCCGCGGAGCTGGCCTTCGAGCCCCTGATCCGGGACCCTGCCGGTTTCCTGCGCCCACAGCACGACGACGCCGCGACTCCGGTCGATTCC
>NZ_JAPSHV010000138.1 GCF_031179385.1 Arthrobacter sp.
TGTCCTGGCCACCCTGCGCGAAGGCGCGGGGGAGCTGCTGGAGGACGTTCACCTGTTCGACGTCTATTCCGGCCAGGGCATCGGGGAGGGCAAGAAGTCGCTCGCCTTCGGCCTGCGCTTCCGCGCGACCGACCGCACCCTCACCGCCGACGAAGCAAGCGCCGCCCGCGACCAGGCGGTACACCTTGCGGCCGAGCGCCATGGAGCAGTGCAGCGCTAGCCCCTCATTGAGTGGCAGGACACGCCCCGAATGGGTGGCCAGCGGGGAGTGTCCTGCCGAATGAACGATTAGGGGACGAGGAGGATCTTCCCGGTCGTCCTGCGCGCCTGCAGGTCTCCATGAGCCTGCGCCGCCTCGGCAAGCGGGTAGCGCGCGCCGATCCGTACTGTCAGGGATCCATCAGCGACCGCACCGAACACCTCACCGGAGCGCCAGCGCCGTTCTTCCGCGGACCGCAGGTAGAACGCCAGGCTGGGCCGCGTCACGTACAGGGAGCCCGAGCTGTTCAGTCTCTGCAGGTTGAAGTCAGGGACCGGACCGGACGCTGCCCCGAACAGCACGAGCATTCCGCGCACGCGCAGCGATTCCAGAGAACCGTCGAAGGTCGCCTTGCCGACGCCGTCGTACACCACATCGACGCCCTTGCCGTCCGTCAACTC
Source organism: Arthrobacter sp. (assembly GCF_031179385.1). Taxonomy (GTDB): domain Bacteria; phylum Actinomycetota; class Actinomycetes; order Actinomycetales; family Micrococcaceae; genus Arthrobacter_D. The sequence continues at coordinate 661 of NZ_JAPSHV010000138.1, forward strand.
GCGCACCTGTTCCGGAAAGCCTTCATAGCGAAGCACGACGTCGGCGCCCGCTTCCCGCGCGAGCGCTTCCTTCTCATCCGTGGAAACAGTGGTGATCACCCGCGCGCCCTTCGCCTTGAGCAGCTGGGTCAGCAGGAGTCCGGTGCCACCGGCTCCGGCATGGGTCAGCACAGTCTCTCCTGCCTGGACCGGGTAGGTGGAGTTCACGAGGTAGTGCGCGGTCATTCCCTGCAGCGGAAGGGCAGCAGCGGTCTCAAGGTCCACACCGTCGGGCACGGGCAGCGCCTTGTCGGCGTCCACGAGGGTGTATTCGGCGTAGGAGCGGGATCCCTCCGCGAACGCCACCCGATCGCCGGGGGAGAAGCCTTGGGCCTCCGGGCCGACTTCCAGCACCTCACCGGCAGCCTCTCCGCCCGGGATGAAGGGGTAGTCAACAGCGTAGATTCCGGCTCGCTGGTACGTCTCGATGAAGTTCACACCAACGGCGGCGACCTTCACCAGCACTTGTGAGCCGGTGGGGCTGGGCCGATCGACTGTGATTGGGCGGAGGACTTCGGGGCCTCCGGCGCGCTCCGCTGAGATGGCTGTGGGCATGGTCTGGGTATTCCTCTCGTCGGACTGCTCTTAACTGCACCAACCGGGGTTGCGGCGCGGTCATTCCTTCTGTCCGCAAGTTGAGTGCATAACTATGTGTTCTAGTGAATAGGTTTACTGTACGATGATTCGCATGAGTATTTCCGTGGCGGTATCCGGAGCAAGCGGCTATGCAGGCGGCGAAGTCCTGCGTCTGCTCTCCACACATCCGGACGTGACCATCGGTGCGATCACCGCACACAGCAGTGCCGGCAGCCGGCTGGGTGAGGTGCAGCCGCATCTGCACCCCCTTGCTGACCGGGTCATCGAGGAGACCAACGCTGACAATCTCAGCGGACACGACGTCGTCTTCCTGGCCCTGCCGCATGGCGCCAGTGCCGAGGTCGCCGCGCAACTGCCCCCCGACGTCCTTGTCATCGACGCCGGAGCCGATCACAGACTCGAAGACGCCGACGCCTGGCACCGCTTCTACGGATCCCCGCACGCAGGCACCTGGCCCTATGGACTCCCCGAGCTGCCGGGTGCACGCGATAGCCTGCGCGGCGCTCGGCGCATCGCCGTTCCGGGATGCTATCCCACCAGCGCCCTCCTCGCCCTTACCCCGGGGTTCACGGCAGGACTGCTTGAGCCTGACGACGTCGTGATCGTCTCTGCCTCGGGTGCGTCAGGTGCCGGCAAGGCGCTCAAACCGCACCTGCTCGGTTCCGAAATGATGGGCGGCATGAGTCCCTACGGAGTGGGCGGCAGCCACCGGCATACCCCGGAGGTCGAGCAGGGGCTGGGCTGGGCGGCGGGCACGCCGGTCACCGTCTCCTTCACACCTACCCTCGCTCCCATGTCGCGGGGAATCCTGACGACGGCGACCGCCCGCGTCGTTGCCGGCACCACGGCAGCGCACCTGCGTGAGGCCTGGGAGACTGCGTACGACGACGAACCTTTCGTCACTCTGCTGCCGGAAGGACAGTGGCCGGCCACCAAATCGGTGATCGCCTCCAACAACGCACAGCTTCAGCTCGCTTTCGATGAGCATGCCGGCCGCGTCATCATCACCTGCGCGATCGACAATCTCACCAAGGGCACCGCCGGTGGCGCGGTGCAGTCCATGAATATTGCCCTCGGTCTGCCGGAGACCACGGGTTTGAACGGATCAGGAGTAGCACCGTGAGCGTTACCGAGCCGCGGGGTTTCCGCGCAGCAGGCGTTGCCGCAGGACTGAAGTCGACCGGCGCGCGGGATATCGCCGTCGTCGTCAATGACGGTCCGCATCACCATGCGGCGGCAGTCTTCACCTCCAACCGGGTGGCGGCTGCGCCGGTTCACTGGTCCCGTCAGGTCGTCTCCGACGGGCGGGTCGACGCCGTCGTCCTCAACTCCGGCGGAGCGAACGCCTGCACCGGCCCGGAGGGGTTCCAGAACACTCACCGCACTGCGGAATTCGCGGCTGAGGCACTGGGCGTTTCGGCAACGGACGTCTTCGTCTGCTCCACCGGCCTCATCGGCGAGCAACTGCCGATGGACAAGCTGCTGCCCGGCGTGAGCGAGGCCGTGGGCCTGCTGTCCGACGGCGGTGGGCGGGCCGCAGCAGAAGCGATCATGACCACCGACTCGGTGTCCAAGACCGCCACCTACCCGGCAACGCAGGACGCTCCGAGCGAGGGCTACTCCATCGGCGGAATGGCCAAAGGCGCAGGCATGCTGGCTCCGGGGTTGGCAACCATGCTGGTTGTGCTGACCACCGACGCCGTACTGGACCCCGCTGTGCTGGACGCCGCACTGCGTGCGGCAACCCGGGTCACCTTCGACCGCGCCGACTCCGACGGCTGCATGTCCACCAACGACACCGTTGTCCTGCTCTCCTCCGGCGCGAGCGGAGTACGGCCGGACGCGGCTCAATTCGCCGAGGCGCTCACCGGTGTCTGCGCGTCTCTGGCCCATCAGCTCATCGAGGATGCTGAAGGTGCCAGCCACACCATCGCCATCAAGACGATCAATGCCGCCACCGAAGCAGACGCCGAGGCCGTCGGGCGCTCAGTCGCCCGCTCCAACCTGTTCAAGGCCGCGATTTTCGGCAACGACCCGAACTGGGGCCGGGTGCTGGCTGCAGTCGGCACCACTGACGCCGCCTTTGAACCGGACCGTCTTGACGTAGCCATGAACGGAGTGCAGATCTGCCGCGACGGCGGCATCGGTGATCCGCGGGAACTGGTGGACCTGAGCGGCCGCCTGGTCACCGTGGAAATAAACCTCAACGCAGGTTCCGAGACCGCGACCATCTGGACGAACGACCTCACCCACGACTACGTGCACGAGAACTCCGCCTACTCCAGCTGACACGCTGAAGCCGAAGACGCTGAGTCGAAGGACCACATGAACACTCTCAACGCTGCACAGGACAAGGCGGCGACCCTGATCGAGGCACTGCCCTGGATCCAGCGGTTCGCCGGCACCACCATGGTCATCAAGTACGGCGGCAATGCCATGGTCAACGACGACCTGCGCCGTGCTTTCGCCGAAGACATCGTCTTCCTGCACCATGCCGGGATCCGCCCCGTCGTGGTGCACGGCGGTGGGCCCCAGATCAACGGCATGCTGGACCGGCTCGGCATAGCGTCCGAGTTCAAAGGCGGGCTGCGGGTCACCACACCGGAGGCGATGGACGTCGTCCGCATGGTCCTCACGGGCCAGGTGGGCCGCGAACTGGTGGGCCTGATCAACTCACACGGCCCTTACGCAGTGGGTCTCTCGGGTGAGGACGGCGGACTGCTGCGCGCCATCAGGACCGGCACGGTGGTCGACGGCGAGGAAGTCGACCTTGGATTGGTCGGTGAGGTTGTGGGAGTCAACCCATCGGCCATCCTGGACATTCTCGAGGCCGGACGCATTCCAGTGATCTCCACGGTTGCGCCCGAGATCGACGACTCCGGCAGCGGGACCGGACAGGTGCTCAACGTCAACGCGGACACTGCGGCGGCGGCCCTTGCCGAAGCCCTGGGGGCATCGAAACTTGTCATCCTGACAGATGTCGAAGGCCTCTACTCGAACTGGCCGGACCGCACCAGCCTCATCTCCTCGCTGACGGCGGCGGAACTGCGCAACCTCCTGCCGGGGCTCGAATCGGGAATGATTCCGAAAATGGCCGCCTGCCTCAAGGCCGTCGACGGGGGAGTGGAGCGTGCCCACATCGTCGACGGGCGCCTGCCGCACTCCATGCTGCTCGAGATCTTCACCACCGCCGGAATAGGCACCCAGGTTGTGCCGGACGAGGACGTCATCGCATGAGCACCAGGGAAACGTCGATCGAGACTGCTGCCGCAGCAGCGCTCGTGGATCCGGCGAAGGGCCAGGAATGGCTGCAGCGATATTCCGACGCCCTGCTCGGGGTCTTCGGTACGCCGCAGCGTGTGCTTGTCCGGGGCGCGGGGTGCCTCGTGTGGGACGCCGACGGAAAGCAGTACCTCGACCTGCTTGGCGGCATCGCCGTCAATGCTCTGGGTCACGCCCATCCCTTCGTCACCTCAGTCATCTCCTCACAGTTGGCTACCCTGGGCCACGTCTCGAACTTCTTCACCAGTCCCACTCAGGTGGCGCTTGCCGAAAAGCTCCTGTCCCTTGCCGGCGCACCCGCCGGCTCGAAGGTATTCTTCGCGAATTCGGGCACCGAAGCAGTCGAGGCTGCCTTCAAGCTGGCCCGCCGCAACAGCGCTCCGTCCCACGACGGAAAGCCGCGGACGCGCATCCTCGCTCTCGAAGGCGGCTTCCACGGCCGCACCATGGGCGCGCTCGCCCTCACGTCGAAGCAGGCCTACCGGGCGCCGTTCGAACCGCTTCCGGGCGGTGTGGAGCACCTGCCCTTCAATGACTTGCAGGCACTGGAGGCAGCGCTGGACGAGACGGTTGCCGCCGTCGTGCTGGAGCCCATCCAGGGCGAGGCCGGCGTGCGTCCCCTCAGCATGAGCTACCTGCAGAAGGCGCGGGAGCTGACCAGCAAGGCCGGAGCCCTGCTGATCCTCGACGAGGTCCAGACCGGCGTCGGACGTACCGGGCGCTGGTTCGCACACCAGGCAAGCGGCATCACTCCCGACGCCATGACCCTGGCCAAGGGACTCGGCGGCGGCTTCCCCATCGGCGCGCTTGTGACGTTCGGCAGTGAGGTGTCGGCCTTGCTGACGCCGGGCCAGCACGGCACCACCTTCGGTGGGAATCCCGTCGCAACCGCCGCAGCGCTTGCCACTGTGCATGCGCTGGAAGCGGGCGCGGTGCTGCGCAACGCGGACGACGTCGGCAGCTTCCTCCGCGGCGCCCTCGCCGAGGTGGACGCAGTGGAGGACGTCCGCGGCGAAGGCCTGCTCATCGGCTTTGACCTTGACGGCGATTATTCAGCCGAGGCCGTCAAGGAAGCTCTGGAGCGGGGCTTTATCATCAACGCCCCGGCACCCCGCACACTACGGCTCGCGCCGCCGCTCATCCTGACCCGGGCGGAAGCACAGACCTTCCTCGACGCGCTGCCCGGGATTCTCGACACTGCGCGATACACCCACGAACAGAACACCGCAGCCCAGCCACCGGAGGATTCCGCATGACCCGCCACTTCCTTCTCGACACCGACCTCACTCAGGCTGAGCAGAACGAGGTCCTGGATCTCGCGCTCGAGCTGAAGAAGGCACCGTACTCAAACTCCACCTACGCGGGCGAGGGCAGCGGGCGCAAGACTGTCGCGGTCATCTTCGACAAGACCTCCACGCGGACGCGCGTGTCCTTCGCCACCGGTATCGCAGACCTCGGCGGGGTGCCGCTCATCATCGGTGCGGGGGAGTCGCAGCTCGGGCACAAGGAATCAATCACGGACACGGCCAGGGTGCTGGAGCGGATGGTCTCCACGATAGTCTGGCGCACTTACGCCCAGGCCGGGCTCGAAGAAATGGCTGCGGCTTCCTCCGTTCCCGTCATCAA
>NZ_JAPSHV010000139.1 GCF_031179385.1 Arthrobacter sp.
CACGGCTGGACCCCCATGACCGCGATTGTCGGAGCCGGGGACCTCAACGGTGACCGTCTTGCTGACATCGTCGCCCGCGACCCCGGCGGTGCCCTCTGGCTCTACCCGGGCAACGGCCGTTCAGGATTCCTTCCGCGGACTCCCCTGGGAACGGGCTGGAACGGACTCAACGCCATCTTCTGACAGGTGCACCGGTTGAGGCCCGCCTACACTGGCTGAATGACCGATACCGCTCGCAAACAGATCGTTGGTGCCGCCATCGTGGATTCGCTGACGGCTCCCTCAAGGCTGCTCGTTGCGCGCCGAACCGCCCCGGAGCAATTCGCGGGCCAGTGGGAATTTCCCGGCGGCAAAGTCGAGCCCAACGAGGATGACGTCGAGGCGCTCCAGCGCGAAGTGCGCGAGGAACTCGGAGTCGAGGTGCGGCTCGGGGCCGAACTGGAAGGCCCGGAACCTGGAGGTTGGCCCCTGAACGACGTGGCGTCAATGCGTGTGTGGCTGGCTGTTATCACCGCGGGAGTACCTGCCGCACTTCAGGACCACGACGAACTGCGGTGGGTCGGCCTGGCGGACACGGGAACACTCAGGGAACTGCCGTGGATACCAGCCGATCGGCCCATCGTCGACGCGCTGCTGGACGCGGTGGTTCCCGTCGAGGACCTTGCGTAGGAAGGCTCTTCAGAAAAGGGTCGGTTCTGCGCTGGTCATGGCCGGAGTTTTCGGTGACTGCTCCGAGCTGCCTGATTCCTCCCGGAAGAACCGAGCACCGGCGGACAAGCCATGACGACGCCGGTGGACCCGCAAGCGCTCGGAGAGCCACGCACGGTACTCACCGGAGGCATAACTGCCGCCGCGATACAGCCGCCGATACCGGCCCACGAGCTGAGGGTGCGTTTTGGCGAGCCACTCCATGTACCACTCGCGGGCTCCGGGACGCAGGTGCAGGGCTCCTGCCGACACTCCCGTGGCACCGGCTGACGCGAGGGCACCGAAGAGCGCATCCAGCGCTTCGTCGCTGTCGGTCAGCCAGGGCAGGATCGGCATAGCCATCACGCCACAGGGCAGCCCCGCATCCCTGAGCCGGGTGATCAGGTCCAGGCGGGCTCGCGGCGTAGGTGTTCCCGGCTCAACCGCATGGGCCAGTTCGGGGTCGAGTACGGCCAGGGAGATGCCCATTCCCAGGCTGACCTGCGTGCCGGCCTCCTTGAGGAGCGGGATATCCCGGCTGAGCAGGGTTCCCTTGGTGAGGATCGAAAAGGGCGTGCCGCTGTCAGCCAGGGCGCGGATGATGTCCGGCATCAGCCGGTACCGGCCTTCAGCCCGCTGGTAGGGATCGGTGTTGGTGCCCATGGCGACGTGCTCCCTGGTCCACGACGCTTTCAGCACTTCCCGTCGAAGGACCTCGCCTACGTTGGTTTTCACCACCACCTGGGAATCGAAATCGAGCCCGGTGTCCAGGTTGAGATAGCTGTGGGTCTTCCGGGCGAAGCAGTACACGCAGGCGTGTGAACATCCGCGGTATGGGTTGACGGTCCAGGAGAAGGGCATTCCCGAGCCGGCTGGAACTCGGTTGAGCGCGGACTTGGCCATCACTTCGTGGAAGGTGATGCCTGCGAACTCCGGAGTACGGACGGACCGGACAAGTCCCGCAAGCGGAACGAGAGGCTGTTCGGTCTCGCTGCCCACGGCCGTCGTCTTCTGTGCATCCCACCGCATGCTTTTATTAGAACATATGTTCCAACTATTTGTCGGCGTCGGGAAGGAATAATCTGGAGCAATGATTCTCCTCACGGGTTTCGAACCCTTCGGCGGCGAAACCGTCAATCCTTCGTGGGAAGCGGCCGAGCGGGCGGCAGGGCTTCTGGTCTCCTCGGGCGGATCGGCGGTCGCCGTCCAATTGCCGTGCGTCTTCGGTGCCAGTATCAAAGTCCTGGCAGAGGCGGTCCGCACCCACCAACCGGACGTGGTGCTCTGCGTGGGCCAGGCCGGAGGCCGATCGGAGGTCTCGCTGGAGCGGGTGGCGATCAACGTGGATGATGCGCGTATCCCCGATAATGCAGGGAATCAGCCGATTGATGATCCAGTTGTGGCAGGCGCGCCGGCTGCGTACTTCAGTACCCTTCCGCTCAAACGCGGCCTGGCCGCTCTCTCTGATGCGGGCTTGCCCGCATCGGTGTCGCAATCCGCCGGAACCTATGTCTGCAACCACGTCTTCTACGGGTTGATGCACCTGCTTGCCGAGCACGACGGGGGCACGAGGGGCGGCTTCATCCACGTACCCTTTTCACCTGAACAGGCAGCCGCCCATAACGCACCCGGTCTGCCGATCGAGCAGATGGCCGCGGCTCTGGTTATCATCGCCCGCACCAGCGCCGCCACAGGAGCGGATCTCCGGATAGCGGCGGGGGCGGAGCACTAACGTCGCCCGGCCCCGAGCGGGGTCGCAGCACTAACGCCGCCCGGCGCCGAGCGGGCGTCGCAGCACGCGTCGCACCGGACGCTCGACGTATCCGCCGTCGCGCAGCCCGGCCGAACGTTCGAAGGGGTTTCGCGAGGCGGGATCACCAGTGAGGAGCCAGGAGACTCCGGCGCACAGGAAATACGCGGGCAGGAACGGCAGCCCGAGGCACAACGCGTACTGCGTGCAGTGCCGGGCCTCATGAGCCAGCAGGTGCGGACGACGGGCGACTTCCGCAGGGCCTGCCCGGAACAACACGACGTTGCCTATCGTGAATGCCGACGCCTTCGGGAGGCGGGGAGTGTAGCGATGGGCGAAGATGAGGCCGTGGTCGGAGGCCCGGATTTCGCACCTGCTCAGCCTCGCCGCAGCAACTCCGAGCAGGGTGGAGCCGTTCATCCAGTTGAGTACCCAGCGGAGCCGGTCGCGGCCGTCCATGGACGTAAGTCTAGGAGGTGAACGCCTTGGGAAGCCGCACCTGTATCCGCACATATTCGGGCTCCGAGCTCACGGTCCTCTAGACTGGCAAGGCCGCCGGGATGCTGGATTCACTTCCGCTGCCGGCACCCATCGCGCTCACGACACCAAGGTAAAAGCACACTTATGTCTGAACCCAACCCACCCGCGGACCTCCCTACGTCGGATGCTGCTGCGTCCGCCAACGTCGCCGCCCCGGATCCACTGGATGCTGGTGCGATTGCTGCCGCCGTTGACCGAGCCCTCAGCGACATCGCCGCCGCCGCCAACCTTGACGAGCTCAAGGCGGTGCGGCTCGCGCACACCGGTGAGAAGTCTCCGATGAGCCTCGCGAACCGGCAGATCGGCTCGCTCGCAAAAGATCAGAAGGCAGCCGCCGGGAAGAACATCGGCCCGGCACGTGGACGCATCAACCAGGCGCTCGCAGCACGCACCACGGAACTGGAGGCAGAGCGGGATGCACGCATCCTTGTGGAGGAGGCGGTCGACGTCACGGCAGCTCCGCGCCGTCGTCGTGCCGGCGCCAGGCACCCACTTTCCATCCTGCAGGAGCGGGTCAGCGACATCTTCGTCGGCATGGGTTGGGAGATTGCCGAAGGTCCGGAGGTTGAATCCGAGTGGTTCAACTTCGATGCGTTGAATTTCAAGCCGGACCACCCTGCCCGTGAAATGCAGGACACCTTCTTCGTCGAGCCTCCCGAAGCGCACCTGCTCATGCGCACGCACACTTCGCCCGTGCAGGTGCGCGCCATGCTGGAACGCGAGGTTCCCATCTACGTGTTGTGTCCCGGCAAGGTCTTCCGAACCGACGAGCTGGATGCCACCCACACGCCGGTGTTTCACCAGTTCGAGGGCCTGGCCATCGACAAGGGCCTGAGCATGGCCGACCTGCGCGGAACGCTCGAGCACTTCGCCCGGCTCATGTTCGGTGAGGACGCCGGCATCCGCCTCCGTCCCAACTTCTTCCCCTTCACGGAACCCTCCGCGGAGCTCGACATCTGGCACCCCGGCGCCAAGGGCGGCCCGCAGTGGATCGAGTGGGGCGGCTGCGGCATGGTGCACCCCAATGTGCTTCGGGCTGCCGGCATCGACCCCGAGGTGTACTCGGGATTCGCCTTCGGCATGGGCATTGAACGCACTCTCATGTTCCGCAATGAAGTATCAGACATGCGGGACATGATCGAGGGCGATGTACGTTTCAGCGAGCACTTCGGGATGGAGATCTAACCGTGCGAATTCCACTGTCTTGGTTGCGTGAGTACGCACAGGTTCCGGCGGAGGCCACCGCTGAAGACGTCATGGCCGAGCTCGTCAAGGTCGGCCTGGAGGAAGAGGCTGTCCACCGTCCAACGGACACGCTCTCGGGGCCGATTGTCGTAGGCCAGGTGCTCTCGGTCGTCAAGGAGCCCCAGAGCAACGGCAAGACCATCAACTGGTGTCAGGTCCGGGTAGTACCCGAGGGTGCGGAGCAGACCCTGACTGCGGACGGCATCGATCCGTCGGGCGTGCAGGGCATCGTCTGCGGGGCGCACAACTTCGTCGAGGGCGACAAGGTAGTGGTGACTCTCCCGGGTGCTGTGCTGCCCGGCGACTTCCGCATCGCGGCACGCAAGACCTACGGCCATGTGTCCGCCGGTATGATCGCCTCGGTGCGCGAACTGGGCATCGGTGAGGACCACGACGGCATCCTGGTCCTCTCCACACTCGGACTGGACCCCGAGGTGGGTTCGGACGCCATGGAGCTGTTGGGGCTGTATGACCAGGCGGCCGAGATCAACGTGACCCCCGACCGCAGCTACTGCTTCTCGATCCGAGGGATCGCCCGGGAGTACGCCCACGCCACAGGTTCCGCCTTCACCGATCCGGCAGGCGCCGTCGTCGTCGATCAGGCTGATGGCTCGGGATACCCGGTGCGGCTGGAAGACCAGGCCCCCGTCTACGGGAACGACGGCTGCGACCGCTTCGTAGCCCGCGTCGTTCGCGGTGTGGACGCCACCCGGCCGACGCCGCAGTGGATGGTGTCCAGGCTGAGGCTGGCCGGCATCCGGTCCATCTCGCTTCCCGTCGACATCTCGAATTACGTGATGCTTGAGCTTGGCCAGCCCACGCACTGTTACGACGTCGCCAAACTCACCGGTGACATCGTGGTGCGCCGCGCCAATCCCGGGGAGACGATCGTCACCCTCGATGAACGCAAGCGGGAGCTGCATGCCGAGGATCTGCTGATCACCGACGGATCCGGGGCCATCGGCATCGCCGGAGTCATGGGCGGTGCTGCCACCGAGGTATCGGACACAACCGCTGACGTGCTGGTCGAGTCAGCGCACTTCGACGCGGTATCAATCGCCCGGTCGCGCCGCCGGCACAAGCTTCCCTCGGAGGCCTCCAAGCGCTTCGAGCGCGGCGTCGACTGGTATGTTGCCGATGTTGCGGCGCAGCGTGTGGTCGACCTGCTGGTGAAGCTCGCCGGAGGCACCGCTGATGCGTCCATCACCGACGTCGGAACCTCGCCGGAACCCGTACTCATTGATCTGCCCGCAGGCTACGCCTCCGAGCGGATCGGCATCGATTTCGCGCCGGAGCAGGTTGTCGGAGCGCTCACTGACCTGGGTGCCGAGGTCAGCGAGCACGACGGCGGCTGGCGCGTAACAGCCCCAAGCTGGCGCCAGGACCTCACCATCAAGGACGACCTTGCCGAAGAGATTGCGCGGTTGGTCGGTTACGACCAGATTCCGTCGCGCCTCCCCGTGGCGCCTCCCGGCCGGGGGCTCACACGCGCCCAGCAGCAGCGACGTCGTGTCCTGGCTGCGCTCGCAGACTCGGGCCTGACCGAGGTGCTGTCCTATCCCTTCGTGTCGCAGGAGGCGAATGACACCTTCGGCGCTGCTGAGGGAACAGGAGCGGCCGTCAAGCTCGCCAACCCGCTCAGCGCGGAGTTCAGCTACCTGCGTCGCTCCATCCTGCCGGGCCTGATCGAGGTGGCCAGGCGGAACTCTTCCCGCGGCTTCCGTGATCTGGCGCTCTTCGAGGCCGGTCTGGTCTTCCTGCCCCAGGAGAACCTCGGTACTGAGAGCATCCCGCCGCTCGGCGCGCTGCCCGACGACGCGACGCTCGAGGCGTTGTACGAAGGCCTGCCGGTCCAGCCGTTGACCATCGCCGCTGTCTTCCTGGGCAAGGACTCACCTGCTGCCGCCGGCCACACGCCGCGCGCATACGACTGGGCCGATGCCCTGGACACTGTGCGGCTGATGGCCGACGTCGT
>NZ_JAPSHV010000140.1 GCF_031179385.1 Arthrobacter sp.
TCACGCCAGCCCCATCACGGACGCGGTGGCTGCCTACTACGACGGCGATCTCGCGGCTATCGAGGCCGTCCCGGTGCAGCAGTTGTCGGGGCCGTTCCGCAGTCACGCGTGGGAGATTCTGCGCACGGTTGCACCCGGGAAGCCGGTCACCTATTCCGAGTATGCACGCCTGTCCGGGCGCCCATCCGCGATCCGGGCCGCTGCGGGAGCCTGTGCCTTCAACGCCGCTGCCCTGTTTGTTCCCTGCCACCGGGTGATCCGGACGGATGGAAGCCTCGGCGGGTTCCGGTGGGGAGTTGCCGTGAAGACGAGCCTACTGGCGCGTGAGGCTGCGGCTCAACCGGCGGGAGCCGTGTCGAGCGTAGCCCGGTAAAAGTCCTCCAATGCATGCAGCTTCCGCATGCTGGTGTGCGGCTGGTCGCCCTCCACCGACACCGCCACGGCGTCCAGATGAGCATGCCACTGGGCCATCAGGGCGGGCGCGACAGCTGGATCCTCAATCACGTGGCGGACAGTAAGGCGGGTGCTGGAACCCTCTGCGGTGAAGTCGACCTCCGCCTGTTCGACCCTCGGCTGTTGCTCCGGGTCGGCTGTGAGTGCGTCCTTGACGAGCGGCAGGGTGGAACTGAGGCGACGGTCGAAGTGGACCATGGTGACGCCGTCGTCGGTTTCCATCCAGCCCATCGTGTTGGAAACATCGAACTCCTGGGAATAGGCATCCCGGAGGGCCGCCCAGTCCCCCGGCGGGACCGGCTCCCGGCCCGCAGCCACGTCATCGAGCGCGGCGAGGATGTGCTGCCAGCCGGCGGCACCCTCGGTCAGGAAGTCGGCCGTCTCGGAGCGTGCCCGTAACTGCAGCAGAGTACCGCCGTCACTTTCCAGGACCCGCCATTCCAGGATGGACTCGAAACCCAGTGCATCGTCCCAGCTGATCTGGAGGCTGGTGGGTGGGTTCAGTTGCAGGACTGTCCCGGTAGAGGTTCCCCCACCCAGGTCCAGGGAATACTCCTTTCCCAGCTCCCATTCCCCGGCGAGTTCGCCGAGCCAGAGCCGAACCTTCCCGGGGTTCGTCAGAAGGCTCCAGATGTAGGAGCGGGGGTAGTCGAATTGACGGTCGAAAGCGAGAACGTACCCGTCGCTCAGCCGTTCGATCCGGCCAAGCGGCACAACGGAGTGCGCAGCTGATTGTTCAACTTCCGACGTCATGGCGTCTGCCTTCGCTTCTGTGGGCGCGTGGGTGCCTCCCAACTTAGCGCAGTGCCGGACCCCTGATAAGGGCTCCGAAGGGTCAAAGGCCTAATGTTTCGAGACTGCCGATGAGCCGGGCGCGAAGGTCCCGTCAGGCGCGCGGAGGCACTGCCGCCGGCCACGGCAGGAGTTCCGGGAGGGCAATGCCGTCTGCTGCGGCGGTCGCGTTCAGTCCACCCAGCGGCTTGCGTCCGGCAAGCCATGCGGCGATGTCCTGCAGCAACCCGGTGACGACGACGGTGCGCGCCGGTGTTCCGGGTCCGCTCGACAGCGTGCGCGGCTGCTCACCCAGCGGTTGGAGCTTGAGTGCCGTTCCGTCCGGGATACGTGCAGCGAGGAAGCCGAAGAGGTAATGGCAGAACGTGTTGTCCCAGTCGAGGGAAGTTCGTCCCGTGTCGAGGTCGGAGGCATGGATGACCAGTTCCCTCCAGAGGGCAAGCCCACCGTCGCGCACCGTACCGTTCCGGTAGGCGATGCGTGCGTCCCACCCGCTGCCCTGAAGGGCGGCGAAACGTGCGACGACGGCTTCGACCGCCTCTGTGAGGCTCCGCAGCTGCTCGTCGACGGGGCGCTGCGCCCGCCGCTCAATGTCGCGGTTCCGGCCGTCGAACCCGTCGTCGTAGAACTCGATGGTCCCGCCCTGGGCTGCGTACTCAAGCTGGCGAGCCATCGCGCGCGCCACTCCCTCGACGTGCGCGAGGACGAAGGCACGGTTCCATCCGGGAAGGACCGAGGGCGCAGTGACTGCTGCCTCGTCCAGGCCGGCAGCGGCCGCGAGCAGTTCACGACCGGCGTCGGCTAGCCGTTCGGCGAGGTTTTCGGGCACGGCAGGCTCTGGTGTGTTCACGGCTATCCTCCGGGTGGGCAGGGGCGGTCAGTCCCGACAATACCCGCTGCCCTCCCGGAGGCCGACCGTCAGCCCTGCGGCGGCAGCAGTTTCGAGCGCACGTTGAGCAGCTGGGTGTTCAGCGCCTCCAGCTGGCGCCGAACGGCAGATGGAGCTGTGCCGCCCTGCGAGTCTCGGCTGCTCAGCGATCCTTCAACCGTGAGCACCTCCCGCACACCCGGTGTGAGGTGTTCGGAGATGCCGGCATAGTCCTCGTCGCTCAGGTCCCACAGCTCCACACCGCGGCTTTCAGCCAGCTTGACCGCTGCGCCGGACAGTTCGTGGGCTTCGCGGAAGGGCACGCCCTGGCGGACCAGCCACTCGGCCACATCCGTGGCGAGAGCGAATCCAAGCGGCGCCAGCGACGCCATGCGCTCGGTGTTGAAGGTCAAAGTGGCGATCATTCCCGACACGGCGGGCAGGAGTACCTCGAGGGTGTCGATGGCATCGAACACCGGCTCCTTGTCCTCCTGAAGGTCCCGGTTGTACGCCAGGGGCAAACCCTTGAGCGTGGCGAGCAGTCCGGTCAGGTTCCCGATCAGCCTTCCGGCCTTCCCGCGGGCGAGCTCCGCAACATCCGGGTTCTTCTTCTGCGGCATGATCGATGACCCGGTGGAGAAGGAATCGTGCAGGGTGACAAAGGAGAATTCCTTGGTCGCCCAGAAGATGACCTCCTCGCTGATGCGCGAAAGATCGACGCCGATCATCGAGGCCACCCACGCGAATTCCGCGTAGACGTCCCGCGCCGCCGTGCCGTCGATCGAATTGTGCGTCGCCGAGTCGAACCCGAGCTCTGCGGCAACCGCTTCAGGGTCGAGGCCGAGGGAGGATCCGGCCAGCGCCCCTGAACCGTAGGGTGACACCGCAGCGCGGCGGTCCCAGTCCTGGAACCGCTGCAGGTCACGCAGCAATGCCCAGGCATGCGCGAGCAGGTGATGGCTCAGCAGCACCGGTTGTGCGTGCTGCAGGTGGGTGCGGCCCGGCATCGGCACTTCGAGGTGCTTCTGGGCTTGCTCCACAAGTGCGTCGATCGTGGCGAGGACGCCGCCTGCGATGATGCGGGCATGCTCACGCAGGTACATCCTGCCCAGCGTGGCAACCTGGTCGTTGCGTGAACGGCCGGCCCGCAGCTTTCCGCCGAGCGCCGGTCCGGCGCGTTCGATCAGTCCGCGCTCGAGCGAGCCGTGCACGTCCTCGTCAGAGTCGGCGGGGAGGTAGGCGCCCGTGCGGACGTCGTCGTCGAGCGCGTCCAGGGCAGCCAGCATGCCGGAAAGTTCGCCGTCGTCGAGCAGGCCGGCGCGGTGCAGCACACGGGCGTGCGCCCGTGATCCGGCAATATCGTGGCGGGCCAACCGCCAGTCGAAGTGCGTCGACTTGCTCAGGGCCGCGAGGGCGTCCGCGGGGCCGCCGGAGAACCGGCCGCCCCACAGCGAGCCCTCGTTGGTGCCGGTTGCGGCTGTACCGTGTGCCTCCGTCACTGCCTAGTTCCCCGCGCGCTGATCGCGACCCGATGCCACCTTGGAGGACAGGCCGAAGATCTCGATGAACCCGCGGGCCATCGACTGGTCGAAGGTGTCACCGGTGTCGTACGTTGCGAGATTGAAGTCGTAGAGGCCGACGTCGGACCGGCGACCGGTGACGGTCGCGCGGCCGCCGTGAAGTTCCATGCGGACGTCGCCGGACACGTAGCGCTGGGTGTCATCGATGAAGGTTTCCAGCGAGCGCTTCAGCGGAGAGAACCACTGGCCGTCGTAGACCAGTTCGGTCCAGCGCTGGTCAACAGTCTTCTTGAACCGTGCCTGCTCACGCTCGACGGTGACGTTCTCGAGCTCGCGGTGGGCGGTGATGAGGGCCATGGCACCGGGAGCCTCATAGATTTCGCGGCTCTTGATTCCCACCAGCCGGTCTTCGACGATGTCGATGCGGCCCACGCCCTGGGCGCCGGCGCGGCGGTTCAGTTCCTCGATCGCCTGCAGCGGAGTAACGGCGTGTCCGTCGATCGCAACGGGGATGCCTTCCTTGAAGGTGATGACTACTTCATCCGGTGCCGGGGAGAACTCGGGCGAGTCGGTGTAGTCGTAGACGTCCTTGGTGGGGCCGTTCCAGATGTCCTCGAGGAAGCCGGTTTCGACGGCGCGTCCCCAGACGTTCTGGTCGATCGAGAACGGGTTCTTCTTGGTGGTTTCAATCGGCAGGCCCTTCTCCTCGGCGAAAGCGATTGCCTTGTCACGGGTGAGGGCGAGATCGCGGACGGGGGCAATGCACTTCAGGTCCGGGCCGAGGGTCTGGATGCCGACCTCGAAGCGGACCTGGTCGTTGCCCTTGCCGGTGCAGCCGTGCGCCACGGTCGAGGCCCCGAACTCACGTGCAGCGGCGACGAGGTGCTTGACGATCACGGGCCGGGAGATAGCCGACACCAGGGGGTACGCATCCATGTACAGCGCGTTGGCGCGAAGGGTCGGCATGCAGTACTCGTTGGCGAACTCGTCGCGGGCGTCGGCCACGTAGGCTTCGACGGCGCCGCAGCCGAGGGCACGCTGGCGGATGGTCTCCAGGGATTCGCCGCCCTGTCCGACGTCGACAGCGACAGCCACTACTTCTGCTCCGGTTGCTTCGGCAATCCAGCCGATGGCCACCGAGGTATCCAGTCCGCCCGAGTAGGCAAGGACAATGCGTTCAGTCACTGAAATAGCTCCTTTTGTTTCTTCGAATGATGTGGAATGTTCGGTGGTCTGTCTGGTCGGGATGTCTGTTGCGTCCCGCTCAGGACGCGGCCTCA
This sequence comes from Arthrobacter sp., assembly GCF_031179385.1. GTDB lineage: Bacteria > Actinomycetota > Actinomycetes > Actinomycetales > Micrococcaceae > Arthrobacter_D. The sequence continues at coordinate 4,914 of NZ_JAPSHV010000140.1, forward strand.
TGGGCGAACTGCAGGAAACGGGCTGCGACGTCGGCTCCGCCGGCCGGATCACGGGTGACCAGCAGGATGGTGTCGTCTCCGGCGATCGTACCCAGCACGGACGGCATGACCGAATGATCGATCGCCAGGGCCAGGAAGTTCGCTGCGCCCGGAGGCGTCCGCAGGACCACCAGGTTCCCTGAAGCCTCAGCCGTCACCAGCAGTTCACCGCACAGCCGCGACAGCCGCGAGTCCAGAATCTCCTGGCTGACGCCGCTCTGGGGAGCACGTCCGCCGCCCTCTCCCGGAACGGCGTAGACAAGCGCGCCGTCCTTGCCGCGGACGCGCACTGCGCCCAACTCCACGAGGTCACGGGACAGTGTGGCCTGAGTGACCTGGAGTCCGTCGTCTGCCAGCAGGTCCGCCAGTTCCGACTGCGACCGCACGGACTGCGACGTGAGCAGGGCGGTGATCCGCGCCTGCCGCGCCGTCTTGGTTGTGGGCTGCCCGGTCGGCTGGGCGCCGGCCGAACCCGCAGGGGCAGCGGAGGTCACGAGCGCTCCATGAGCCACACCATCAGCGCCTTTTGCGCGTGCAACCGGTTCTCGGCCTCGTCCCACACGAGGGATTGCGGGCCGTCGATCACGCCGGCGGAAATCTCGTATCCGCGGTAGGCGGGCAGGCAGTGGAGGACGACGGCGTCAGCCGCCGCCTGGGAGAGCAGCGCCTCATCCACCGCGTACGGACGGAACAGCTCGAACCGCGCACTCTTGGCGGCGTCGTCCTCGATCTCCTGGCCCATGGATACCCAGGTGTCCGTGGCGATGACGTCGGCGCCCGTTGCGGCCTCACCGGCATCGGTGGTGATGAGTACCGATCCGCCGGTTTCTGCCGCACGCTTGTTGGCGGCGTCGACGATGCGTTGTTCCGGCAGGTACCCCTCGGGACCGGCGATGCGGACGTGCATACCCGCGGTGACGCCGGCGAGGAGGTACGAGTTTGCCATGTTGTTCGCAGCGTCACCGAAGTAGGAGAGGGTGAGGCCCGCCAGCTTGCCCCTGTGCTCCCTGATGGTGAGCAGGTCGGCAAGCAGCTGGCACGGGTGGTAGTCATCCGACAGCGCGTTGATGACGGGAACGGAGGAAGCCGCAGCCATTTCTTCGAGCCCGGCCTGGGCGTAAGTGCGCCAGACTATCGTGGAGACCATCCGCTCCAGCACCCTGGCCGTGTCCGTGATTGATTCCTTGTGCC
>NZ_JAPSHV010000141.1 GCF_031179385.1 Arthrobacter sp.
GGCCGCTGCAGCCCTTCCGTCAGGCCCTCGGCCGGATCGTTGCCGAGTTCGATGATTCTGTTGTCAGCATTGACGTGCACGATGGTGGGCACATAGGAGTGCGCCTCTTCCGTGGTCATCGCGGCGTACGTAATGAGTATGACTGTGTCGCCCTCATGCACCAGATGGGCTGCCGGACCGTTGATCCCGAGGACACCTGATCCGCGCTCACCGGCGATGGTGTAGGTTTCGAGCCGGGCGCCGTTGGTGACATCCACAATCGAAACCATCTCACCCGGCAGGATGTCTGCGGCTTCGAGCAGGTCCAGGTCAACGGTCACCGAACCGACGTAGTGCAGGTCTGCGTGGGTGACTGTGGCCCGGTGGATCTTGGACTTGAACATTGTGCGATTCATCGCGTCAAGTCTACGCTCGCCCAACTTCGCCTGCCATGTGGCCTTGCGCACCAACTTGCGCACCCGACGGTTCCCTGCTGCAGGGAAATAATGGGGCCATGAACCTACTCCTTGTTGCAGTCCTCTTCGCCCTTGCCGCGCTCGCCGAGATCGGCGGAGCCTGGCTTGTCTGGCAGAGCGTACGCGAGGGCCGGCCATGGTGGTGGGCGGGGCTGGGCGTAATGGCCCTCGGCGCGTACGGATTCGTGGCAACGCTGCAGCCCGACGCTCATTTCGGCCGGATCCTTGCCGCTTACGGCGGTGTCTTCGTGGTCGGGTCACTTGTGTGGGGGATGGTCCTCGACGGCTTCCGCCCTGACCGCTGGGACGTCATCGGAAGCGCAGTCTGCCTGACCGGAGTTGCGGTGATCATGTTCGGACCCCGCTCGTCGAGCTAGGGCTACACATCGTGGAGCGGGCGACGGGAATCGAACCCGCGTATCGAGCTTGGGAAGCTAGCGCTCTACCATTGAGCTACGCCCGCATGCGGCCTGAACCGCTCCATAAACACTACAACATGTCAGCGGGGCCCTTCACCCGCCTGGTTCCCGTGCTGGCTGGAATTTTTCACCCACTCCACCAGTTCCTTCCAAGGACCCTGCACCGCACTTTCGCCGACCGTTACCTCGCGGTAGCCGACCACCACGATGTGATAGACGAAGCGGTCGCGTTGCGCGTCCTCCGACTCGCCGGGATCAGCCTGCTCGAGGAGTGGAAGCCAGTGCTCTTCCGCTTCGGTTGGGCTCACCTCCACACTCCAGGTCCGGGTCATCCCGGCGAAGCCTCCGGACCGTGAGACCTCGATGCGGGTCACAGCACACCCACCTCCCGCCACCCGTACTCCACTGCCTGCGGGACGGGGGAGCCTTCCCCGTAACGCGCGTTCGCAGCATTGACCGTGATGTCCGCGAACTGGGCAAAGTCACAATCGGCGGGAACATTGCCGCCCGCGGCGGCGTCATACCAGACCTGCCCCGCATGTTCCCAGGCATAACCGCCGATTCGCGTTGCGGCAATGTAGAACGCTTGATTGGGAATGCCCGAGTTGATGTGGACTCCGCCGTTGTCGGACGTGGTGTCCACGAAGTCCGCCATGGTGGCGGGCTGCGGATCCTTGCCGAGGATGTCGTCGTTATAGGCAGTGCCCGGAGCCTTCAGTGACCGCAGCGCATTGCCCTCCACCTGGTCGGTGAACAGACCCTCGCCGACCAGCCAGCTCGCGGCATCTGCGGACTGGCCACGCTCGCGCTGTTCGACCAGGACTCCGAAAACGTCGGAGATGGACTCGTTGAGCGCACCCGACTGGCCCTGGTACCTCAGGTTCGAGGTGTACTGGGTGAACCCATGGGCCAGCTCGTGACCGATCACCGTCAGCGACGCGGTGAACCGCCCGAAGATCTCGCCATCCCCGTCACCGAACACCATGCGGGAACCGTCCCAGAACGCGTTGTCATACTGACGCCCGTAATGGACGGTGGCGTTCAGCGGCAGGCCGGCGTCGTCGATCGAGGCTCGGCCGTACACCTCACTGAAGAGTTCATGCGTTGCGCCGAGGCCCGCATACGCCTCATCGACCGCCGGGTCACCCGTGGCCGGATCACCCTCCCGGCGGGCCGGCTCGCCGGGCAGCGACTCGGATCCGCGGGCATCCGAGATGGTTCGGCGGAGAGCCAGCACGACGGCGGTGCCCGCTCCGCGCGAGGGATCCCTCGGAGCAGCGGCACGGGCGCTATGGATCGGGTCCAACTGCACGAGCGCCCGCCGGGCGGCAGCAGCTGCCTCGTGGTGCTCGGGCGCCTGCAGGCCGGCCAGCCGTGCGAGCAGGTAGGGCGGGACGATGCTGCAGTGTGAGTGGGCATCTGCGCGTGTGTTCATGCTGCCTCCTTGGTTGGTCCAAACGTAGTGCCCGCCTCTGACAGTCATCAATGGCTGGACCCGGGACGGCTGCATCGCGCGCTCAACGAACTACGCTGAGTGCATGACCGTGGAGCGGAACACCCGCAACCTTGAAGAGGGCATCGAGAAGGACTTCTCCGGGAAGATGACCTACGGCTCCTACCTCGCTCTCGATGCCCTTCTGTCCGCCCAGCATCCGGTCAGCCGGCCGGAGCATCATGACGAAATGCTGTTCATCATCCAGCATCAGACCTCGGAGTTATGGCTGAAGCTCGTGCTGCATGAGCTGGGCGCGGTGAGGACCCATCTGCGTGCGGACGACCTGCGTGCGGCGATGAAGGGCATCGCGCGGATCAAGCACATCCAGCGGTCGCTCACCGAGCAGTGGTCGGTGTTGGCGACCCTCACACCGTCGGAGTATGCCGAGTTCCGCGGTTCACTCAAGGCGGCCAGCGGCTTCCAGTCGTACCAGTACCGTGCAGTGGAGTTCCTCCTCGGCAACAAGAACGCCGCCATGCTGCAGGTGTTCGAGAGCGACGCGCAGGCTTTGGAGCTTCTGTCCACCCTGCTGCAGGAGTCGAGTATCTATGACGAGTTCATCCACTATCTTTCCCGGCGCGGCTACAACATTCCCGAGGAGCTGCTCGAACGGGACGTCACGCGCGCTCACGAGTTCAACCCCGGGCTAGTCCAGGTGTACAAGACCGTCTACGAGGACTCCGCTACGCACTGGGACGTCTACGAGGCCTGCGAGGAACTCGTGGACCTTGAGGACAATTTCCAGTTGTGGCGATTCAGGCACCTGAAGACGGTGGAGCGCACCATCGGCCACAAGACGGGAACCGGGGGGTCGAGCGGCGTGGGCTTCCTCCAGAAAGCGCTCGAACTGACCTTCTTCCCGGAGCTGTTCGCGGTCAGAACGGAGATCGGACGCTGATGTCTCCAATGGGAGCAGCGGGAACTGTGTACGGTATTTTTGAACGGTGCTGATCTCAGACCGCGACATCCGAACCGAAATTGCTGCCGAGCGTATTGTGCTCGATCCCTATGATCCCGCAATGGTTCAGCCGTCGAGCGTCGACGTCCGCATTGACCGGTTCTTCCGGCTCTTCGATAACCACAAGTACGCGCACATCGATCCGGCCGAGAACCAGCCGGACCTGACCCGTCTGGTGGAGGTGGCTCCCGATGAGCCTTTCATCCTGCACCCCGGGGAGTTCGTCCTCGGATCGACCTATGAAATGGTGACCCTTCCCGACGACGTCGCCGCCCGGCTGGAGGGAAAGTCATCGCTGGGTCGGCTCGGACTCCTGACACATTCCACGGCCGGCTTCATCGATCCGGGCTTCTCCGGCCACGTCACGCTCGAGCTCTCCAACATGGCGACCCTGCCGATTAAGCTGTGGCCCGGCTCCAAGATCGGCCAGCTCTGCTTTTTCAAGCTCACCTCGCCCGCGGAGCACTCCTACGGTTCCGGCCAGTATGGCAACCGGTACCAGGGGCAGCGCGGGCCGACGGCGTCGCGAAGCCACCTCAACTTCCACCGCACCGAAATCACCGAGGGTTCAGTCCCCGCCGCAGAGCAGGTCTAGGCAGCCGGTACGACGGCGGGCGTCACCTTCGCCGGCGGCTTGACCGGAAGCAATACCAGCAAGCCTGCCAGCAGCACCACCAGGATGCCGAGGATCCCGAACCGCTGTTCCCCGAACAATCCGATGAAGAGGGAGAACAGCGCCGGGGCGAGGAAGCTCACGGCACGGCCCGTGGTGGCGTACAGTCCGAACATCTCTCCCTCGTCGCCCTGCGGGGAGAGGCGCGCCAGATAGGCGCGCGATGAAGCCTGGGCCGGCCCGACGAACAGCGTGAGCAGGAGCCCGAAGATCCAGAACGTTGTATCGCCGCTCCATTGCAGGCCCAGCATCGAATGATCCGCCGCACCGAGCACCATCACCGCCGTTCCCGAGACCAGCAGCCCTATCAGGGCGACGATGATCACCAGTTTGGGACCCACCCGGTCATCGAAGAAGCCGCCAATCACGGCGCCGATTGCGGCAATGACGTTACCCACGATGGCGAACAGGATGACTTCGCTCAGTTCGAAGCCGAATGTCCCGGCCGCGATGATGCCCCCGAAGGTAAACACAGCCGCGAGTCCGTCCCGAAAGATTGCACTCGCGAGGAGGAAGAAGATGGTGTGCGGGCTGGTGCGGTAGATCGCCTTGATACGCCGGAAGAGCAGACCGTAGGACGCCAGGAATCCCAGCCGGTTGACGTTCCGCTGCCGGGGGATTTCCGGTACCGCGAACATCACCGGCAGGGCGAAGGCAAGGAACCACAGCGCCGAGAAGACCGCGACGAGCCGGATGTTGAGAGAGTCCTCCGTGCTGGACCCGAACCAGTCGACGACGGGTTGGACGAATGCCACCAGCACGATTACCAGGGCAACGATCCCGCCCACGTAACCCATGGCCCAGCCGAACCCGCTCACCCGGCCAACGCTTGAAGGAGTGGAAATCTGGGCCAGCATGGCGTTGTAGTTGACCCCGGCAAACTCAAAGAAGATGTTCGCGGCCGCGATCAGCGCGACTCCGAGAATCAGCAGCTCCGGGCGGGGGAAGACAAAGAAGCACAGTGCGGTCAGCACAGCCACAAGCAGGCTGTTCACACCGAGCCACAGTTTCCGGCGGCCGCCGACGTCGGACCGCTGACCGGTCACCGGAGCAAGGAGCGCAATAAGGAGACCGGCAACCGCGAGTCCCCAGCCGAGCACCTCGGATGCGTAGGTTTCGCCGCCGAAGGCATCGGAGGTGAGGTAGACAGTGAACACAAAGGTGGTCATCACGGCGTTGAATGCCGCGGATCCCCAATCCCAGGACGCCCATGCGAGCACGGGTTTCGAAAGGATGCGTCCAGGGGCCTGTGGGGAGTCCGTGCTCATGGCTGCATGCTATCTGGTGCCGAATAACAACTGGTTGACCCCTCTTATTATTCCGCGCGCCCTTTTCTTGCGCGGAGGGCAGAACCGGGGATGGCGCGGTGTATGCCACCGGTAGAATGTTCCTAGGCCCTTGACCGTCAGCTGACCGTCTCAACTCGAGAGATCAGGAGATCATCGTGCTACTCGTGCTCATCGCCCTCTTTGCGGTGGCCACAGTGGCGCCCCTGATCTTCCGTATGATGGGCCGTTCGGCCTTCTACGTTCTCGCCGCGGTTCCGGCGGCCGGCTTCCTCTGGCTACTGGCAACGTTCTCAAATTACACCGACTCTGCGCAGGTCGCTGCCAACGGGCAGCCCAACGCGCCGCCGTCCGTCGTGCTTCCATGGATCCCGCAACTGCAGCTCGAACTCGCTTTCCGCATGGACGCGCTGTCAGCCGTGCTCAGTATCCTGGTGCTCGGCGTCGGTTCCCTGGTGCTGTTTTACTGCGCCCGCTACTTCAAGCAGGATGACGCGAACATCGGGCCCTTCGGCGCCCAGTTGCTTGCATTCGCAGGCGCGATGTTCGGTCTGGTGATCGCCGATGACCTCATCCTGCTGTTCATCTTCTGGGAACTGACCACAGTCCTGTCCTATCTGCTCATCGGCTACTCCCGGCACCGGTTGTCCGCCAGGCGTGCGGCGCTGCAGGCACTGGTAGTGACCACGCTCGGTGGTCTGGCAATGCTGGTCGGCCTCATCATTCTGGGACAGCGTGCCGGGACGTATCGCCTGTCGGACATTCTTGCGAGCACGGACTCACTGACCGG
>NZ_JAPSHV010000042.1:0-11824 GCF_031179385.1 Arthrobacter sp.
ATCAGCCGCGTCAGCGACCAGTTCAACGTGCCGGGCCAGGACCGCGGGCCGGCTGTTGCCACGCTGCGGGTGCTGTCAGGGCCGGATGCGGGCAAGGAGTTCTCACTGCCCGCCGGCGCCAGCTACCTGGGCCGCGACCGCAACTGTGACATCAGGTTTTCCGACCCGATGATGTCCAAACGGCACGCGCGAATCAACGTTGCGGACGGTATCGAGATCATCGACACCAACTCGGCCAACGGGCTGCTCATGGACGGTACAAGAGTGGCGCGTACTGCCCTGACTTCGGCAGACGAGGTCACGCTCGGCGACACCACCCTTGCCGTGGTGCCGCTGACCCGCTCCTATTCTGCGGATCCGACCAATCCGGTGATCGAGTTCAACCGGTCGCCGCGGGTGGTGCCCGCCTTCGACGAAAAGCCCAAGCAGCTCCCGGCCGGACCGCGCAGACCCAACCCCATGCGCTTCCCGTATCTGCTCCTGATCGCGCCTATCCTGTTAGGCGCCATCATGTTCTCCATCACGCGCAGCCCGTTCAGCCTCATCTTCATCCTGATGATGCCGATGATCCTGGTGGGCAGTTACCTCGACCAGCGGATCAACGCCAAGCGAACGTTCCGTGAAGCCGTGGCTCAGTTCCGTGATTCCATGGCGTTCTTCCGCAGCGATATTGAGCGGACCAGGAAGGTTGAGCGGGCGGTCCGGCATGCCGAAGCACCCTCCGTGGCGGACACGGTCGACGCCATCTACAAGCTGGGCCCCCTCCTGTGGACCCACCGGCCGGAGCATGACTTCTTCCTGACGATGCGCTTCGGCACCGGCCGCGCGCCGTCACGAATCGAGCTGTCCGAACCTGCCGGATCCGACACCCTCCCTGAATTCTCCGAAGAGATTCGCGACGCAGCGGAGGAATACGGCTACATCGACGATGTGCCGATTGTCGCCAACCTCCGCCTGTCCGGTGCGCTGGGCGTCGCCGGGGCACGCGGGGTCGTGGACGACGTCGCACGCGGACTGGTGGTGCAGGCCATCGGTCTGCACTCGCCGGCAGAGCTGGCAGTGGTCGCCCTGACCTCGGTCCAGTCGAAGGAGCGCTGGAGCTGGCTGCAGTGGCTGCCGCACACCGGATCCGTGCACAGCCCGCTGACGGGGGACCACCTTGCCGCCGGACCCGCAGCAGCCGGCCTGCTGCTGTCACGGCTCGAGGATCTGGTGTCCGTCCGGGCAGCTGAACGGTCCGGCGTCGCGCTGCGTGGCCGCCTGGACCCACGGAAGGAACTGAACTACCCGGTCCCGGTCACGCCGTCGGTGCTGGTGATCGTCGAGGACGACGTCACGGCGGACCGCGCCCGCCTGACCCGTATCGCAGAAGCCGGGGCAGACGTGGGTGTCCATGTCCTCTGGATCGCCGGCACGGTGGCCGCGCTGCCCGCAGCATGCCGCGACTTCCTCTTCGTCGACGGCGATGCGGCGAATGTCAGCGGCCAGGTACGGCTCGGAGAACTGTCGACGCCGGTCAGCTGCGAGAGCGTGGACCTTGAGCTGGCGGGGCAGCTGGCTCGGATGCTGACTCCCGTCGTCGACGTCGGAAAGCCCGTTGAGGACGACTCCGATCTTCCACGCGCGGTCTCCTACGTCACCCTTGCGGGCCACGAACTGGTGGAGGCGACGACGGCGGTCGCGGACCGCTGGACCGAAAACAATTCGGTTGCGTCCCGCGCCGTGCCCAACCGCAAGCATCAGGGCTCGCTGCGTGCCCTGGTGGGTTCAAAGGGCGTCGAGCCGATGTACCTGGACCTGAAGACGGAAGGGCCGCACGCCCTCGTCGGCGGAACGACGGGCGCGGGCAAGTCTGAGTTCCTGCAGTCCTGGGTGCTCGGCATGGCCGCCGCCTACAGCCCTGACCGACTCTCCTTCCTCTTCGTTGACTACAAGGGTGGGGCGGCGTTCGCGGACTGCGTGAAGCTGCCGCATACCGTTGGCCTGGTCACCGACCTGTCGCCGCACCTGGTGCGCCGCGCACTGACCTCCCTACGGGCGGAACTGCACTACCGGGAGCATCTGTTCAACCGCAAGAAGGCCAAGGACCTGCTCGCCATGGAGCGCGACGCCGACCCTGAAACACCGCCGTCACTGGTGATCGTGGTCGATGAGTTCGCTGCCCTCGCACGGGAGGTGCCCGAGTTCGTCGACGGCGTGGTGGACATCGCAGCCCGTGGCCGGTCACTTGGTCTCCATCTGATCCTGGCCACGCAGCGGCCCTCCGGCGTCATCAAGGACAACCTGCGCGCCAACACGAATCTCCGCATCGCGCTTCGCATGGCGGACACGGACGACTCCCAGGACATCCTCGGTACGCCGATGGCCGCCTACTTCAGCCCGTCGATTCCTGGGCGCGGTGCGGCGAAGACCGGCCCCGGCCGTATCCAGAGCTTCCAGACCGGTTACGCCGGAGGCTGGACCACCCGGGCGCCGGCGCGCCCACGGATCGACGTCGTCGAGATGAACTTCGGCTCGGGCACCCGTTGGGAGTCTGCAGGGGATGAGGTTGTCGCTGAGCCCGGCGGCCCTAATGACATCGCCCGGATCGTGGGCAATGTTTCCCAGGCTGCACTGGAACTGGGCATCAAGCCTCCGCGTAAGCCGTGGCTTGCTGAACTAGCGGAAGCCTATGACTTCTCGAAGCTGCCGAACCCCCGAACGGACGAGTCGCTGCTGCTTGGAGTGGTGGACGACCCGGAGCACCAGGCGCAGCCCACCGTTTTCTACCAGCCCGACGTCGACGGCAACCTCGCGATCCTTGGATCCGGCGGCTCAGGCAAGTCGACGGCGTTGCGGACGCTGGCAATCGGTTCAGCCGTCACCGTGCGCGGCGGTCCGGTGCAGGTGTACGGGATCGACTGCGCCTCGAACGGCCTCCAGATGCTCGGCCAGCTGCCGCACGTCGGCGCGGTGCTCGATGGCGATGATTCCGAGCGGATCGGCCGGCTGCTCCGCTACCTGCGTGGCGTCATCAACGAGCGTTCCGACCGGTTCGCCGAGGTCCGGGCGGGAACCATTACGGAGTACCGTCGGCTGGCCAACCGTCCGGAGGAACCGCGGATCCTGCTTCTTGTTGACGGCATTACCACTTTCCGTGAGAACTACGAGTTCAAGGGGCGCGAGCGCCACTTCGAACTGTTCCAGCAGATTGCGACGGACGGCCGTCCCATGGGCGTGCACATTGTCGTGACCGGAGAGCGCACCAACTCCCTCCCGCCGTCGTTGGCGGCCTCGATCAGCAGGCGGATCATCCTACGCATGGCGGGGAAGGACGACTACTCGACGCTGGGCGTGCCCCGTGACGTACTCTCCAGCTCGTCGCCTCCCGGGCGTGGATTGCTTGACGGGCTCGAGGTGCAGCTTGCGGTCTTCGGGGGCAACGCCAACCTCGAACTGCAAGCGCGCGAGGTGGAACGCATGCGCGACGCCATGCTGCGCCAGGGTGTTCCGCAGGCGCCGGGCGTCCTCAGCCTGCCCGAGTCGATCGACCTCGACGTGCTGCCCGCGGCTGAGACGGGCTCGGCGGTCATTGGTGTTGATGACTTCAACCTTGAGCCCGCCGCGGTCTCCGCTACGGGTGCGTTCATGGTGTCGGGTCCGCCGGGGTCGGGACGCACGGTGGCGCTGGTGACTCTGGCTGCGGCACTGCAAAAGTCCTCGCCGCATGTGAAACGGATCTATCTCGGGGCGCGGCGCTCCACGGTTGCATCACTCGGTCTGTGGGACGAGGCGTACGCCACCGCTGCCCTGGTGCAGCCGGAACTGGCGAGGCTCACCACGCTGGTCGATGGTCCGGAAGGTTCGGTCGCGTTCTTCATCGAGGGCCTGACCGAGTTCACCGATTCGTTGGCGGAACTGGAACTGTCCTCGCTGGTGAAGACGGCTGTGAAGTCGGGTCAGTGGGTGGTCGGCGAGGCGGAGACGTCCACCTGGTCCAGCGCCTGGAACCTGTCCGGTCCATTCAAGTCCGGCAGGCGGGGACTGCTGCTCAACCCGAACGAGCTCGACGGCGACACGCTGCTGAACACGTCGCTGGGCAGAACTGCGGGTAACCGCTTCATACCGGGACGCGGCTACGTTGTCGGTCGGGGCAAGGCATACAAGCTACAGGTCGCCACAACCATGGGCGGCCTGGACTGACACAACGGTCCGGCGCCCGGACGGGTAGTGCTCCTTGGGTAGAGCTCCTTGGGGAGCGGTCCCCATCGACACCTCTCGACGGGCTTGGATAGGTTGTAGTCAGTCGCCCAAACGGGGAGCCCGCGAGGGACATCCCGGAAGGGCAGGGCGGTTCCGGAAATGCCGGACCGCCACAACGAAAGGTGGGGACAATGAGCAACGTTACACACGGTAATAACCCGGAGCAGATGGGACAGCTGGCACAGCTGCTTACCCAGAAGTCCGAAGAACTGAACCAGACCGCCAACCAGCTGACCCAGCAGCTCGGCAACACCGCCTGGGTCGGCCCGGACTCCGAGCGCTTCCGCGGCGAGTGGGAAACCCACCGCGCGCAGCTGACCCAGATTGCAGCACAGCTGCAGGAAGTCAGCGCGACCGTACAGCGCAACCGCCAGGATCAGGAAGCCACCTCGAACGCGTAGGTTTCCCGGTACGGCAGAACGGTCCGCAGCTTCGGCTGCGGGCCGTTCCCTCGTTAACGCCCGCAACTGTCGGTGGTCTGGGGCAAGATAGGAACCGTGGCCACAGTGAACCAACACGCCGATGAGCAGTCCGAAGAACGTTCCGAGGTTGAGCTGCCCGCCGATGAGGTGCCGGCAGACTCGCTCAAGGAGGAGTACGCCCGGCTCGTGGAGGAGGTGAGGCGCCACCGCTTTGCGTACTACAACGAAAACGCACCGGTTATCTCGGACGCCGAGTTCGACGTGCTTTTTCGCAGGCTCGAACAGATCGAGGCCGAACACCCGGAACTGATCTCGAATGATTCGCCCACCCAGGAAGTCGGCGGCGATGTGTCCGCGGCCTTCGCGCCGGTCCAGCACCTGCAGCGCATGTACAGCCTGGAGGATGTTTTCTCCACCCAGGAGCTGGAGACATGGGTCCGGCGGGCGGAAGCAGGCATCCAGTCCCAACGTCCGGGCAGCACGGTCTCCTGGCTCACCGAGCTGAAGATCGACGGACTCGCCGTCAACCTGCTCTACCGCAACGGTGAGCTGGTGCGGGCGGCCACCCGGGGGGATGGCGCAACGGGCGAGGACATCACGCACAACGTGCTCACCATCAAGACCATCCCGCGCAAGCTCAACGGATCCAACCATCCTGCGGAGGTCGAAATCCGCGGCGAGGTGTTCTTCCCCTCGAAGGAATTCGCCCAGCTCAACGAGTCCATGGTCGAGGCAGGCAAGGCCCCCTTCGCCAATCCCCGCAACGCTGCAGCGGGTTCACTCCGGCAGAAGGATCCCGCGCTCACGGCCCAGCGGCCGCTGGACATGTATGTGCACGGCATCGGTGCCCGTGAGGGGCTGGAATCCGAAAGTCAGTCCGAGACGTATGGCCTGCTTGAGCAGTGGGGGCTGCCCGTGTCGCCCTACTTCAAGGTGTTCGGATCCTATGAGGAGGTCCTCGACTTCATTGAGCACTACGGCGAGCACCGGCATGACCTATTGCATGAGATCGACGGCATTGTGGTCAAGGTGGACAGCTTCGCGCTCCAGCGCGCGCTCGGCCACACCTCGCGCGTGCCACGATGGGCTGTGGCGTACAAGTACCCGCCCGAGGAAGTGAACACCAAGCTCCTGGACATCCGCGTCAACGTCGGGCGGACCGGACGCGTCACACCATTCGGGCTGATGACTCCGGTCAAGGTGGCCGGTTCCACAGTGGAGATGGCCACGCTGCACAACCAGGAGGTTGTAAAGGCCAAGGGAGTCCTCATCGGTGACATCGTCGTGCTGCGCAAAGCCGGTGACGTTATCCCCGAGATTGTCGGCCCTGTAGTTGCGCTGCGGGCCCAACAGGATCCGCCGCCCTACGAATTCGTGATGCCAACGGTGTGCCCGTCCTGCGGCACGCCGCTGGCGCCTGCGAAAGAGGGCGACGTCGACATTCGGTGTCCCAATGCCAAATCCTGCCCGTCGCAGCTGAGGGAGCGCGTGTTCCACGTCGCCGGCAGGGGTGCGTTCGACATCGAGGCGCTCGGTTGGGAAGCGGCCATTGCACTCACCCAGCCTGCCGAACCTGCCGTGCCTCCGCTGACCACCGAAGCCGACCTCTTCCGACTGACTCCTGAGAAGCTCGCCGATGTGCGGATAGTCCGTGACAAGAAGGTCAAGGGCGTTGTGAACGGGCAGGAGCTGGTGCCGTACTTCTACACGAGGGGCAGCGCCAAGAAACCCTCCGAACCCACGGCCACCACACGGAAGCTTTTTGTGGAACTGGAGAAGGCCAAGTCCCAGCCGCTGTGGCGTGTACTGGTTGCGTTGTCCATCCGCCATGTGGGGCCGACGGCTTCACGGGCTCTGGCCACCGCATTCGGATCGATGGAGAGGATCCGCAGTGCCAGCGAGGAAGAACTCGCCAACGTCGACGGCGTTGGACCCACCATCGCCGCAGCACTGAAGGAATGGTTCGCTGAAGACTGGCACTGCGAGATCGTCGATCGATGGGCTGAGGACGGGGTCCGGATGGCCGACGAGGTGGACGAGTCCATGCCCCGCACGCTGGAGGGGCTCACCGTCGTCGTCACCGGGTCGCTGGAGGGGTTCAGCCGTGACGAAGCGAAGGAAGCAATCATCCAGCGCGGGGGCAAGGCATCCGGTTCGGTATCGAAGAACACCAGCTACGTCGTGGCCGGGGAAAATGCCGGGACCAAATTGGACAAGGCAGAGCAGCTGGGGCTGACCATTCTCGATGAAGACGGTTTCCGAAGGCTCCTGGAGGAAGGAACCGTATGAGCGCCAGCCCTGCCGAACTGCTTCACGTCGCGCTGCAAGCCGCTGAAGCCGGTGCCCAGGTGCTGCAGAGGCGCGGTAACGGCGTCCTTGAAGCCGAGAACAAGAGTTCTGACAGTGACTGGGTTACTGCTTTTGACACCGCTGCCGAACGGGCCGTCCGTGATGTGATCTGGCGTTCCCGACCGCATGATGCGATTACGGGCGAGGAGTTCGGAACCACGGTTCCGGAAGGCCAGGCGTCCGGGATCCGGTGGTCCGTCGACCCGCTGGACGGCACCACCAATTTCATCCGCAACATTGTTTACTACGCCACGTCGGTAGCGGCGGTTGACAGCGGGGGAGAGTGGCTGGCCGGCGTGGTTCACGCGCCGGCGCTGGACCGGGTCTACTGGGCCTCGAAGGGCCAGGGCGCCTGGGTGCGGGAACGCGGACAGGTGCGCGAGTTGCACGGACCTGTTGCAGGACGCGCAGGCGCCATCGTGGGTAGTGGGTTCAGCTACCACCCCGGGCAACGGACGCACCAACTCGGGGAGCTCGGCGAACTCGTCGCGGGCCACGGGGACCTGAGGAGGATCGGGTCGGCGGCCCTTGACCTCTGCATGGTCGCCGATGGAACGCTGGACGCCTACATCGAGCGTGGACTGAATGAACACGACTGGGCGGCCGCTGCGCTCATCGCGGAGGAGGCCGGGGCCGTCGTTCGCCGTCCCGTCCTGACGTCGGCACTGGATGGCGGACCGGATGAGCACGAACGGTTCTCGGCGTTCACTGCGGCTGGTTCGCAGGCCATAGTAGAGCGTGCCGCGGAGCTCGAGGCGCGGTCCGCCGCTTACTGACCGAGGATCCTTCGACTGCAGGTCGTGCAGGTCATGCAGGTCATGCAGGTCATGCAGGCGGCAGGCTGTAGCGGTGCTCCGGCCTGCCCGTCGTCCCGTAGCGCAGCTGGATTTCCACCGCGCCGTCGTCCGCCAGCGAGGACAGATACCGCTGCGCGGTGGCCCGCGATACGCCTACCCGGTTGGCGACCTCCGCGGCGGAGTACTGCTCGTCCGGAACGAAGGAATCCAGGACCGCTGCCTCCGTGGCTGATCGGGGTTTAGACGACGGAGTGACGTCGCCCGGGATCAGCGATCGCTTGGCGCGTTCCACGGCATCCTGGTCCAGTGCCCCCGGCTGAGACAGAAGGCGGCGGTACCTGGCGTACGACCGCAGCTGCTGTGAGAGGGATTCGGCAGTGAACGGCTTCAAGAGGTAGCCGAGCGCGCCGCGGCGGAAGGCGGCGCTGACGGAGGCAGGGTCGGAGGCTGCGCTCAGAATCACGGTGTCCACGTCCAGCTGCTGGAGTAGGTCGAGTCCGGAGGCATCGGGCAGGTAGACGTCAAGCAGCACCAGGTCCGGACGGAGGCTGTGGACCGACTGCAGCGCCAGCGATGCTGTTCCCACCGGGGCCAGCGCCAGGAACCCGGCCACCGAATCCACGTACGCGGCGTGCAGTTTGGCCACGTGGAAGTCGTCATCGACTATCAGCACACGGAAGTCATCGGCCATGATCGTCCTTTCCTGCTCCATCGTTCCCCCGTGAATCCTTCGCCGCCGCGGTCGTGCCGGGCAGGGAAGCCATAAAGACCGCTCCCGGCCCGCCGGGCGTACCGGGCTCAAGCAACCGGACGTCCCCGCCGCGGCGCCGTGCCAGCTGGCGCACCAGCGCAAGCCCGAACCCCTGGCCGCCGCCGGCACGGACGGGGCCGGAAACTGTAGTGAAGCCTTCGGCAAAGATTGCCTCGGTGTCGGTTCCCGGCGCCAGCCCGTCTCCCGAGTCGGCAACCACCACATGAAGTGTCCCCCCGTCGTCGCCCGGTTCATCCATCACTTCCACCTCAACCCAGCGGGGGGTTCCTGTTCCGGCCACAGCGGCATTGACGGCGTTGTCAATCAGGTTGCCTAGAACCGTTGTGACGTCCTGCGCAGCTGTGACCTGCCCTCGGACCAGTGTTTCCGGCCCAATGCGCAAGGCAACGCCGCGCTCGTCGGCCTCAACCCCTTTTGCGCCCACGAAGGCCTGCAGATATGGGTCCTGAAGAAGTTCGGCCTGGTCTACCGGGAACTTCAGAGGCCCCGTCGCTGCCAACCGCGCCAGGTACTCGCGGGCCTGCTGGTGCTGACCGATGCTCATGAACCCGGCGATGGTGTGGAGCTGGTTGGCGAACTCGTGCCGCTGGGCGCGCAACGCAGTGGACATGGTTCCCACCGCGTCCAGCTGCCGGGTAAGTTGCTGCAGCTCCGTGCGGTCCCGCAGCATGAGCACCCATCCCAGGTCCTCGCGCCGATGAAGGGCCTTGCGGGCGCTGGCGACCAGTACGCGCTCACCGGCTACAAGCTCGACAGCGGAAGGGGAAGCGGAACCGGCGCCCGGCTCTGTCAGGGCCTTGAGCTGATCCGGGACGGGCGCGTCCTCCCACCGCGTTCCTGCCAGGTCCTCCTGCCCCAGTAGCCGCTGTGCTGCTGCGTTGAAGACGCTGATTCTCCCGTCCGCGGAAACACCGATCACGCCCTCGTCCACACCCTGAAGCACAGCCACCTGGTCATGGACCAGGGTGCTGATCTCCTCGGGTTCCAGACCCAGGGTGAGTCGGCGCAGCCGCCGACGCAGCAGGAAGGAGCCAAGCACGCCGGCCAACAGGGCGCCGGCGGCAGTCAGGGCAACTGGTCCCACGTCCTGGGCTACGCTCTGGCTCACGGTCTCCATGGAGTAGCCGACGCTGACCTCTCCAACCACGGCTGAGCTGTCGGGGGCGTAGACAGGAACTTTGGCTCCGGCGGAAGGCCCCAGTGTGCCTGTGTTGCGGGTGGTGACCTCGCGCCCTGCCAGGGCCTCGGTGGGATCGGTACTGACTTGCTCCCCGAGCCGCGCAGGATCGGGATGGGCGAGGCGAAGCCCGGTGTCGTCGGTGATGACCACGAACAACGCTCCGGTCCGTGTACGGGCTGCTTCCGCGGTGGCCATCAGGGGGCCGGCGGCCAGCTGGGCGGCCGGAGGGGTCCCCTCCTGTCGGCTGATGGCCAGCACGTCCGCCCTGACGGACGGATCCGACGCCACCGTCCTGGCAAGGGTTAGCGCCTGGGCCTCCGCCTCGTCGCCCGCCCGCTCATAGGTCAGCCAGGCGTGGACGGCGGCGCTGAGCAGGACCACGAGCAATACCACCGCCAGCTGCAGCAGGAGTGTCTGGGTGGAGAACCGCAGCGCGGGGCGCGGGCTGGGACGCGGCACGGTCCTCCTTGAAGTGGGTGGCGGGCGATCGGACGTGGCGCCCTTCGGTGGGTGAGCACAATGAGCAAAATGCTCGCAACAAGCAGTATGTCAATCAATTCAACCAAAGGCACTGCCGTGACGGCGGTCACCCTACAGTCTGTATCACGCGTCACATTGCTGTGCCGCTGTTCACACAGAAGGAGCCGGCCGTGCTGGTAATACTTGGATTCGCGATGATCGCGGTGTTCATGGTGCTGATCATGACGAAGAAGTTGTCGCCGGTGCTGGCGCTGATCATCGTCCCCACAATTTTCGGTCTTTTCGCAGGTGCAGGCCTTGGCATCGGCGAGATGGTCATGGAATCGATGAAGTCGATGACCTCAACAGCAGCCCTGTTGATGTTCGCCATCATCTATTTCGGTTTGATGATCGACGTCGGCCTCTTTGACCCGCTGGTTCGCTTCATCCTTCGGAAACTGGGCAATGATCCCGCCAAAGTGGTCCTCGGTACCGCGCTCCTCGCTGCCGCAGTATCTCTTGACGGTGACGGCTCCACGACCTTTATCCTCACCACCGCCGCTATGCTGCCGATCTACCTTCGGCTGAAGATGAGCCCTGTGGTGCTGACCTGTGTGGCCGGCCTCGCCAACGGCACGATGAACATCGTGCCCTGGGGTGGACCGACCGCCCGGGCAGCCACCGCACTCAACATCGACGTCAACGATGTCTTCGTTCCGATGCTGCCCTCCCTCCTTGGCGGCATCGCCCTGGTTCTTGCCTTCGCCTGGATGCTCGGCATCCAGGAGCGCAACCGTCTCCGCGCCACGCAGCCCGAGCTCTGGGGAGCGCCTGACACGTTCGACGGCGGTGCCCCCGCCGGCCGTTCCGGTGTCGGCGGTTCGTACGCGGGCCGCGGACGTCCGGGAACCAACCCCGGGGGAGCGGCTCCCGCCGTCGGTGGTTCTTCCGTCGCTGTACTGGAAGGTACCGAGCCTGTAGCGGATGACCGCGATAACGCTCTGGCGGGCACCTCCCTGGACCCGAACCGCAGTACCCTCCGTCCGAAGCTGCAGTGGTTCAACCTTGCGCTCACCGTCGCAGTAATGGGCATGCTCATCGCCGACCTTGTACCCCTGCCGTACGTCTTCATGGTGGGCTCCGCGATTGCTCTGTTGGTGAACTTTCCCCACGTCAAGGACCAGAGCGCGCAACTTGTTGCCCACGCGCCGTCGGTCGTTGCAGTAGTCAGCATGGTCATGGCGGCCGCGGTCCTGACCGGCGTCCTGACGGGTACCGGCATGGTCGAGGCAATGTCCGCCTGGCTGGTGCAGATCATCCCGTCCAGCATGGGCCCCTTCCTGGCAGTCATCACCGGCGTCCTCAGCATCCCCATGACGTTTTTCATGAGCAACGACGCCTTTTACTTCGGTGTACTGCCAGTTCTCAGCGAGACCGCAGGTCACTACGGGATCAGTGCCGCTGAAATGGCACGCGCTTCGATTACCGGGCAGCCCTTCCACATGCAGAGCCCCCTCGTCCCAGCGATCCTCCTCCTCGTGTCGCTGGCCAAGGTTGATCTGGGGGACCACCACAAGAAGGTTCTGTGGCGCAGCGCCGTTGT
>NZ_JAPSHV010000042.1:11924-22311 GCF_031179385.1 Arthrobacter sp.
ATAACCTGTCCCCGCATCAGATCCCGGGTATGACCATGAGTTGGCAGAAAGTGTTTTCGACACTGGCCTCCACAAGGCTGCGTGAGGCATACGCCCGCGCGGTGCTGGGAGAGGATCCTGAAGTGCAGCCAAAGGAGCGAGCAAAGCTCATCGAGTCAGGACTGCTTGATGCCGACGGTTCGGTCAATGACGCCCTGTTCAAGGAGCTCCTGGCAGCCGCATCAGCCCCGCGGCCGCAGGGCGTCGACAGGTTCTTTCGTGAAGGACGCCTGGACGGACTTCCGGCGGGGCATGCCGACCGGCTGTCAGTGCTCGAGCACCTGGCCGATCGCCTGTTTCCGGGCGGGCAGGAGCTGACCGAGCCGCAGGTCAACCTGCTGATCGCCACTGTTACGCGCGATATCCCTACGCTGAGGCGCGCGCTGGTCGATTACGGGTACCTTGTACGGAATGCGGACGGAACCGGGTACCGGCGTTCAGAGGTCGCCTAACTTAACCTGATCGTTGCATTGGTCCGGTCACAGTCGCACGGCTGATCTGCCACACTCGGATCATCGGTGTCCTACCCCGGAGGAGTCATTCATGGACATTACGGTCAGGCAGGCCGGCGAGAACGATTACGCCGAGATCAGGCGCATCACCGTGGCCGCCTACGCGGATGCCGGATACATCGACGACGACTACGCCTACAACCACATCCTCGGTGCTATCGAGAACCGGGGCTATGCGGGCGCCTCGCTGCTGGTAGCGGAATCGGACGGAGCAATTGTCGGCTCCGTGTTCATGACCAGGGCGGGCGGTGACTTCAGTGACGTCGCCCACGACGGTGAACTCGAGTTCCGTATGCTGGCTGTTGCACCGGATCAGCAGCACAAGGGAATCGGGCATGCGCTGGTCCGTGAGGTCATCGACCGTGCACGCCGGGACCCGGATCTGTCAGGTGTGGTCCTGACTATCGCGCCGCAAATGGACGGACAGCACAAGCTGTATGAGGAGATGAACTTCGTCCGCATGCCGTCCCGCGACTTCGTGCTGTCTGACTCCTTCTCGCTGCACGTGTACAAGCTCGCCCTCTGACGGCGTCAGCAGGGCGCTGGTTCCAACCCTCTGTGGGTTCGTCATGTGCGCAAGCCGTACTTCGGCTCGGGACAGGGCACAATGGATAGGCGCATTTCGGCGCCCTCCCAGAACAAGGCATAACCAATGACCCTCACCATCCGTCGTGTAACGGAGAACGATTACGACGACGTCCGCCGGATCACCCGCGACGCCTACCTTCACGCCGGCTACTTCGACGCGGCCGACCACCCCTACGTGCAGGTGCTCGCCGACGTCGAGCACCGGGCTGAGCACGCCGAGGTCTGGGTGGGCGAGGATGACGGCGTCGTGATCGGGTCGTTCGCGATCACTTTCGAGGGTCAGCGCTACACGGATATTGCCATCGCCGGTGAATTGGAGTTCCGTATGCTCGCCGTCGACCCGGCCGTCCAGCGAGGAGGCTACGGGCGCCGGATGGTCGAGTGGATCATTGACTACGCCCGCACCGTCGACGGCGTAGAGGCAGTCAGCCTGACGAGCGGCACGGACATGGTGCGTGCGCATCGACTGTACGAGTCGCTCGGTTTCGAGAGGGTGCCCAGCCGCGACTGGTGGGTACCGGGTGAGGACATCGAGCTGTGGGTCTTCCGACTGGAGCTGTGATCGAGGTGCCCCCTTCGCAGTCCGGTGACGGACTGAAGCGCGCATAGACTAGAACCCGAAACCCCAAGCCATTCAAGATCCTGGAGAAACATGCCCGAGATCACCCGTGAGGACGTCGCGCATCTTGCCCGGCTCGCACACATCGACATGAGCGCCGAGGAGTTGGACCGGATGGCCGGTGAACTGGCCGTCATCGTCGATTCCGTCAAGGCGGTCAGCGAAGCGGCCGGCGACGACGTTCCGGCGACCAGCCACCCCATCCCGTTGAGCAACGTCTACCGGGATGACGTCATTGGCGAAACCCTCAGCAACGACGAGGCTCTGAGCGGTGCCCCCGACAACGCGGACGGCCGCTTCAAGGTCCCCGCAATCCTGGACGAGGAGTAAACGATGTCCGATCTCACCAGGCTCAGCGCTGCCCAACTCGCGGAGAAGCTCACTTCCCGCGAGATCTCGGCAGTCGAAACCGTCCAGGCGCACCTTGACCGCATCGGCGAGGTCGATCCGGCCATCAACGCCTTCCTCCACGTCAACACCGACGAAGCACTGCGCGTCGCTTCCGAGGTGGACAAAGAGCGTTCGCTCGGCGACGCAATGCACCCGCTCGCCGGCGTGCCGATCGCCGTCAAGGACCTGATCGTGACCAAGGGCCAGCCCACCACGGCAGGGTCCAAAATTCTCGAAGGCTGGCACAGCCCGTACGACGCCACGGTGGTCCGGCGCCTCCGCGACGCCAAGATGCCGATCCTCGGCAAGACCAACCTTGACGAGTTCGCCATGGGCTCGTCCACGGAACATTCGGCCTACGGACCGACCCGCAACCCCTGGGACCTTGAGCGTATTCCGGGAGGATCCGGCGGCGGATCGGCCGCAGCTGTCGCGGCCTTCGAGGCACCCCTCGCCCTGGGTACCGACACCGGTGGTTCCATCCGCCAACCCGGAGCAGTCACCGGAACAGTAGGCGTCAAGCCGACGTACGGCGGCGTCTCCCGGTATGGTGCCATCGCCATGGCGTCGTCCCTCGACCAGATCGGTCCCGTAACCCGCACGGTCCTTGACTCGGCCATGCTGCACGAGGTCATCGGCGGACACGACCCCCACGACTCCACCTCGCTGACCGACCCGGTCGGCGCCCTCGTTGAAGCTGCCCGCAACGCCGACGTCAAGGGCATGCGCATCGGCGTCATCAAGGAACTCCAGGGGGAGGGCTACCAGGAGGGTGTCCAGGCACGTTTCAACGAAGCCCTGGACCTGCTGCGTCAGGCCGGTGCCGACGTCGTTGAGGTCTCCTGTCCCAACTTCAAGTACGCATTGGGCGCCTACTACCTGATCATGCCTTCGGAGGCATCGAGCAACCTCGCAAAGTACGACGGCGTCCGCTTCGGACTGCGCGTCGTGCCCGACGGCGCTCCCACCATTGAGCGCGTCATGGGCGCCACCCGCGCCGCCGGCTTCGGTGACGAGGTCAAGCGCCGCATCATCCTCGGCACCTACGCGCTCAGCGCCGGCTACTACGACGCCTACTATGGCTCGGCACAGAAGGTGCGCACCCTCATCCAGCGCGACTTCGACGCGGCGTTCACCCAGGCGGACGTGCTCATCTCACCGACGGCTCCCACCACGGCATTCAAGCTGGGGGAGAAGCTGGACGATCCGCTGGCCATGTACCTCAATGACGTCGCGACCATCCCGGCGAACATGGCGGGAGTTCCCGGCATCTCGGTTCCGGGTGGACTCTCGGACGGACTGCCCGTCGGGATCCAGTTCCTGGCCCCCGCACGTCAGGACGCCCGGCTCTACCGGGCGGGCGCGGCACTGGAGACCCTGCTCGAAAACACCTGGGGCGGACCCCTGCTGGCACAGGCACCAGAGATCGCTGGAGTGAAGTAAATGACTGCTGAAACCGCCGAAATCCTGTCCTTCGAAGAGGCCATGGAGAAGTTCGATCCGGTACTCGGATTCGAGGTGCACGTTGAGCTCAACACCCGCACCAAGATGTTCTCCAGCGCACCGAACGCGTTCGGTGACACCCCGAACACCAACGTCACTCCGGTGGACCTGGGCCTGCCCGGCGTGCTTCCGGTCATCAACCGCGTGGCGGTCGAGTCCTCGATCAAGATCGGCCTCGCGCTGAACTGCAAGATCGCCGAGCGATGCCACTTCGCCCGGAAGAACTACTTCTACCCGGACACCCCGAAGAACTTCCAGACCTCGCAGTATGACGAACCGATCGCCTACGACGGCTCCATCGACATCGAGCTCGCCGACGGCACTGTCTTCACGATCGAGATCGAACGGGCGCACATGGAGGAGGACGCCGGCAAGCTCACCCACATGGGCGGCTCCACCGGCCGAATCCAGGGCGCCGAGTTCTCACTCGTCGACTACAACCGCGCCGGGGTTCCCCTCGTCGAGATCGTGACGAAGCCCATCGTCGGTGCCGGTGAGCGTGCTCCCGAGCTCGCGAAGGCCTACGTCGCCGCCATCCGCGAGATCGTCAAGAACCTCGGCGTATCGGATGCCCGCATGGAACGCGGGAACGTCCGCTGCGACGCCAACGTGTCACTGAAGCCCAAGGGCCAGGAGAAGTTCGGGACGCGGACCGAGACGAAGAACGTGAACTCGCTTCGCGCCGTCGAGCACGCTGTCCGGTACGAGATCCAGCGCCACGCCGCAGTGCTCGACGCCGGCGGCACCATCACGCAGGAAACGCGCCACTGGCACGAGGACACCCGGTCGACGACGGCCGGACGTCCCAAGTCCGACGCCGACGACTACCGCTACTTCCCGGAGCCGGACCTGGTGCCCGTGGTGACTGACGACGCGTGGATCGAGAAACTCCGCAGCGAACTCCCCGAACCGCCCGCCGCACGCCGCAAGCGCCTGCAGGCTGACTGGGGCTACTCCGACGCCGAATTCCGCGACGTGGTCAACGCCGGCGTCATGGACTCCATCGAGGAGACCGTCGCTGCAGGCGTGAAGCCCGCAACCGCCCGCAAGTGGTGGATGGGCGAGATCTCCCGCCGTGCCAAGGTCGCCGACCTCGAGCCCGCTGAGCTGGGCGTCACTCCGGCCCTGATCGTGGAACTTCAGGGTCTCATCGACTCCGGCAAGATCAACGACAAGCTCTCCCGTGAAGTGCTCGACGGCGTGCTCGCCGGCGAGGGCACGCCCACCGAAGTGGTGGCCCAGAGGGGCCTCGAAGTTGTGTCCGACGACGGCGCCCTCCTCGAAGCGATTGACGGCGCCCTTGCGGCCCAGCCCGATGTTGCGGATAAGATCCGCGGCGGAAAGCTGCAGGCGGTCGGCGCTATCGTCGGCGGGGTCATGAAGGCAACCCGCGGCCAGGCAGACGCCGGCCGGGTCCGTCAGCTGATCCTGGAGCGGCTCGGAGTCGAAGGGTAGCCAAGCCGTTCGGACGACTGACAGGAACGGGTAGGGGGCCAGCGGTGGCGAACATGCCGGCAGCAGAGGTGAACGTCACCGCTGAGCTGGTGGCGCGCCTGCTCGCCGATCAGCACCCCGATCTCGCCGGCCTGCCGCTCGCCCGGGCTGCCAACGGCTGGGACAATGCGATCTTCAGGCTCGGCGATGATCTGGCCGTCCGCCTGCCCCGCCGGCAGGCGGCGGCCGACCTCATCCGGAACGAGCAGCGCTGGCTGCCCGAACTCAGTGTGGGCCTGCAGGCGGTGACACCCGTTCCGTTGCGGACGGGCACGCCGTCGTCGTACTTTCCCTGGTACTGGACCATCACACAGTGGGTGGACGGGATACAGGCGGCGGGAATCGAGCCGCACGGCCGCTCCCAAGCGGCCGAAGACCTCGCACGCTTCGTGCTGGACTTTCAACGCCCGGCACCTCCGGATGCCCCACGCAATCCGGTGCGCGGCGGACCGCTTTCCACCCGCAACGCGGCTGTGGAGGAGCGGGTCGCCTCCGCAGGGTTGTCCGAGGACCTACTCTTCCTGTGGCGCGACCTGCGGGACCAACCGGAATGGGATGGCCCGCCTCTCTGGCTGCACGGCGACCTGCATGCGGCGAACCTTGTCCTGGACCGGGCGGGAGGCCTCGCGGCCGTTCTCGACTTCGGGGACCTGACGTCCGGGGATCCCGCCACGGACCTCGCCGCTGCCTGGATGGTCTTCGACGGCGGGGGCCGCAGGACTTTCATGGAAACAATCAACAGTGAACGGGCTCCCGATCCGGCGACGTGGCGGCGCGCACGCGGATGGGCCCTGTGCATGGCCTCGGCCATGGCCGCCATCTCCGACGACAACCCGATTTTCCGCTCCATGGGGGTCCGGATTCTCGAGGAAGTACTGCTTGACGAAGGGGTCACCGGATGAAGTTCTCGCATGTCTCCCGCGTCCAGACCGAGGGCGACAACCACGTCATGGAAGACGCCTGCGGTTACCGGAACAACGCTGCCTGGATGATCGACGGTGCAACGAGCCTCCTCGACGAACTCGATCTCCCCGGCGCTTCCAACCCCTCCTGGTATGCACAGGTACTGGGACTGGCGCTTGCTGAAAGCGCCGGGCCGAGTGATGCCCGCTCGGTTCTCGCCGCGGCGCTCGCGAAGGTGGACGACATCGGCCACCAGCTGGTGGGCGCCGAATCCGAGCGGTTCCCAAGCGCCGCAGTCTCGCTCATCACAGCGGACGACGACGGCACGCTCTCCGTCCTCAGCCTCGCCGACTGCCACGTGGTTGCAGGCTTCGGGAACGGGGAGGTGCAGCACGTCGGCGAGGCGTTGCCGGGATCGTCGTCGCTTGAGGAGCTGCGCGCGGCGCGCCTGAGGCGGAACACACCCGACGGCGTCTGGGTTGCTCGCCGGGAGCCGGCCGCAGCTCAACATGCACAGCTCGTGACGCTCGAATCGGTGCACACCGTGGCGCTGGCGTCGGACGGTGCGTGGCGCGCTGTCGACCTGGGGCTTGTCCGCGGTCCCGAGGAGTTTCTTGAGGCGGTGCAGACTCCAATGGGGGCGCAGGAGCTTATGCTGATGCTGCGGACCACCCAGGACGAGATCGGCGAAGCAGCTGACGACGCCTCGGTCCTGTGCGTCGCACTGACGGAGCAGTAGCCGGACGTCAGCCGCATTTTCGCGGAGACCAGCGGAGCGTGAGGAGATACGGCCATGGCCGAAACAGCAGACGTCGTCATCGTCGGTGGTGGGATTGCGGGACTGTCGCTCGCGTCGGCGCTCACGTCAAACACCCGCGCGCGGCTGAGGGTTGTCCTCCTCGAGGCAGAACACTCGCTCGCGTACCACACGTCCTCACGGTCAGCCCGGCAGCTGATTCCCAGTTATGGGCCGGAGGTGATCCGCCGGCTCACGGACCGGACGCTGAACCTTCTCGGGGAACTTGAGGGTGGCCTGTCTTCGCCGGTTCTGTCGCCCCGCAGCTTCATGCTGATCGGCTCCGAGGAGACTGTCGCTGCCCGTGCCAGCGGCGCAATGGAACGCATCCCGTGGGAGGAAGCGGTGCGTCTCTGCCCACAGATCGCGCCGGCTTCAGACGCCCACGGTTACGACGCCGCCGGCCTCGACACCACCTCCGTCGGCTGCAATACCGATGTGTTGCTCGAACACCATCGTGAACGCGCCACTGCAGGCGGCACCAGGATCCTGACGGGTGCCCGGGTCCACTCCGTCCAGCAGTTGCGTACCGCCTGGGAAGTCGGCGCCGGACCGCACGCAGTACATGCCGCCGTCGTCGTCAATGCTGCAGGCGCCTGGGCAGATGAACTTGCTGTCCTGTCCGGGGTGGCCACGCAGGGCCTGCGCCCCTACCGGCGCACGGCAGCCGTCGTCGCGGCGAGGAATATGCCCGCTCCGGATTCCCCGATGGTCGCGGCAGCGGATGACAGTTTCTACTTCCGCAGGGACGACGGCGGTGTCCTGATTTCGCCTGCAGAGTCCGTTCCCAGCGTGCCTGAGGACGCGCAGCCCCGGCCCGAGGACCTTGAAGCGCTGATCTCCCGCCTAGGTTCGGTGACCGGACTGGAAATCGAGCACGTCCTGAGGGCATGGACGGGATTACGCACCCAGGTGGCCGATGGCCTGCCCGTGGTGGGTTTCGACCCCGAGGCCGAGGGCTTTTTCTGGTTAGCGGGCCAGGGCGGCTACGGGTTCCAGACGTCGTCGGCGATCGCGGAACTGGCGGCCGGACTCATCTCCGGCGCCGGCCCGGGATCCGGAGGCGGACAGGCCATTGCCGCAGCGCTCGCAGCGGACCGCTAGCCGAGGACGTGCCCTGCGGGCGCGCATCGCTGTTTCGCCCGAGGTGGACAGCTCCCGGAGTTCGCACAGCGCTCCCGGGACTAAAGTAAAAGCATGAAGGTTGAAGAGACGCCGCTTCCGGGAATCGGCGTACGCAAGGATATTGTCACGGCTTCAGGCCGCAGAATCGGGACCGTCACCCAGCGTGACGGTGAGACGGAGTTGATCGTCTCCCGTGCCGATGACCCGGACGCATGTCTGGCGTCCATTCCGCTCACCTCCGAGGAAGCCTCTACCCTCGGGAACCTGCTTGGTGCGCACCAGCTCGTGGCGCAGTTGACCGAGGCTCACCGCGACCTTCCGGGCGTGAACACCCGCCAGTTCCTCGTGGAGGTCGACTCTCCCTATGACGGACGCAAGCTGGGGGATACCAAGATGAGGACCCGTTCCAGCGTGTCGATCGTTGCTGTACTTCGGCGGGGCCAGGTGCAGGCTTCGCCTACGCCGGATTTTGTGCTCGGGTCCGGTGACCTGCTCGTAGCGGTCGGCACCTCCGAGGGGCTCGACACCGCCGCCGAGATCCTCCGCGGCGGCTGAGCCGCCCGTGGGAAGTCACAGCGCGCTGGTTCTCATTGAACTGGGGGCCGTCTTTTTCGGCCTCGGTATCCTGGCAAGACTCGCCGGACGGATAGGACTCTCACCCATCCCGCTCTACCTGGTCGGAGGGCTGTTCTTCGGTCACGGCGGGCTCATCGAGCTCGACGGTGTGGCGGAGTTCAGCGAGATCGCAAGTGAAATCGGCGTCGTCCTCCTGCTCTTGCTGCTCGGGCTCGAGTACACGGCGGGGGAGCTGGTCACCGGCCTCAGACAGTCGTGGATGGCCGGTGTACTGGACATTGTGTTGAACTTCCTGCCGGGCGTGCTGATTGCACTCGTGCTCGGATGGGGCGGCATCGGAGCCTTCGTGCTTGGCGGCGTGACCTACATATCGTCGTCAGGCATCGTGGCGAAGGTCCTCTCGGACCTCGGACGGCTCGGAAACCGCGAAACACCGGTGGTCCTTTCGCTCCTGGTCTTCGAGGACCTGGCCATGGCGGTGTACCTGCCGATCCTCACCACCGTCCTGGCAGGCGTGAGCTTCGCCGGCGGTCTCCAGGCGGTGGGAATCTCGCTCGTGGTCGTGACCATCGTCCTCGTGGTAGCGCTGCGCTTCGGCGCAACAGTCTCCGCCGTTGTCGACTCGAAAGACCGGGAGGTATTCCTGCTGACGCTGATCGGCGGGGCGCTCCTGGTGGCAGGTCTTGCCTCTGCCATGCAGGTGTCCGCCGCCGTCGGCGCGTTCCTGCTGGGTATCGCCATCTCCGGGGCCACAGCCACCAACGCTGCTCGCCTCCTCGAACCCTTGCGTGACCTGTTCGCTGCCGTTTTCTTTGTCGTCTTCGGGCTCAACACCGATCCCGCAACCATTCCGCCCGTCCTCGGTTACGCACTCCTGCTCGCGCTCATCACCACGATCACCAAGGTGGCAACGGGCTGGTGGGCTGCAAAACGGCAGGGTGTCGGACGCCTGGGCCGTGCCCGCGCCGGTGCCGCCCTGATTGCACGCGGTGAGTTCTCGATCGTCATCGCCGGCCTTGCAGTCGCTTCGGGAGCGGTGACCGAGGAGCTTGCTGCACTCGCAACTGCCTACGTCCTGCTCATGGCCGTGTTTGGACCGATCGCTGCGCGGCTCGCGGAACCGGCAATGAACCTGTTCCGAAGGAGCGTACCGCTACCGGTGTAGCCCGGATACGCCGACGCGGCCCGAGGAAGCACACGGTGACATTGCGGCGTCTGATTGATTGCGGTTCGACCCACTCTGTGACCTGTGGAAACGGTCATTTCACCTCCGCCGTAACGGTTATGCGCCGATGGCTTCCGCGCCGGATCCTTACGCTTTCAGCAGCCCTACGATGATCCCACCTACTCAAATGAAAGGTGGTGCATCATGCACACACTTCGTGCGCTGCTGGCGAGTCTGCTCCTCATTGTCGGATTCGGCCTGGTAGCGCCGGCCCCTGCATCCGCGGCTCCGTACTGTGGAATCACGTGGGGCTCACTAGCGAAGACCAGCACGGCCCAAACCAGTGCTCCCGTCGTGAACGCCCGAGCGGGACGACACGCCTGCTTCGATCGGCTCGTGATCGACGTGCGCGGCACTGGTGCCGGCTACACCGTTCGCTACGTCAGCGCCGTCACCGGGACTTCCGGGCTGCCGACGCCATTGCGTGGAGCCGCTGACATCCAGGTCACGGTCAACGCCCCCGCCCACGACGGCAACATGAACGCAACCTACCGCCCGGCCGTCCGGTCCGAAGCGGTCAATGTCACCGGGTTCACAACCTTCCGCCAGGTGGCTTACATAGACAGTTTCGAGAGCCGCACAACCTTCGGCCTCGGCGTCCGCGCCCGTCTTCCGTT
>NZ_JAPSHV010000142.1 GCF_031179385.1 Arthrobacter sp.
CTTGCTTCCGACGTCGAGCTGCTCGGGTCCACTATCGACGACGCCGCCGGCGAAGCGTACGACAAGGTGGCGCGCATCCTCGGGCTCGGCTATCCCGGCGGCCCGGCAATCGATCGAATGGCGGCGCAGGGTGATCCTCAGGCGATCAGGTTCCCGCGCGGGCTGAGCCAGCCCAAGTACATGGGCACGGCCGAGCTACACGGCCCGCACCGATACGACTGGTCCTTCAGCGGCTTGAAAACCGCTGTGGCCCGGTACGTCGAGGACTGCGAGGCGCGCGGCGTGGAGGTGCCGGTTGCCGATGTCGCGGCATCGTTCCAGGAGGCGGTGGTCGACGTGATCACCGCGAAAGCCGTGCTGGCGTGCACCGAGAACGGCATCACCTCGCTGCTCCTGGGAGGGGGAGTGGCTTCCAACTCGCGGCTCCGCCAGCTCACCCGGGAACGCTGTGAAGCGGCGGGAATCACGCTGACCATCCCGCCGTCGTCGTTGTGTACTGACAACGGAGCCATGGTGGCGGCGCTCGCCGCGCGCATCATCATGGACGGGGGCGAGCCCAGCGGGATCGGCTTCGGAACCGACTCCTCGATGCCGGTCAGTACCGTCCACCTCTCAGCGACCGGCTAGGGATTGTTCTTCCTCAGGTACGCTCCCGGCGTCATCCCGATCACCCGCGAGAAGTCCCGGATGAAGTGGGCCTGGTCTGCGTAACCCAGCTCGGCGGCCAGGTCGCTGACCGTGCAGTCTCCTGCGGCCAGCCGTGCACCGGCTTCCTGCAGCCGACGGCGCTGGATCAGCCACTTCGGACTCAGGCCCAGGCGTTTGCGCGTGAAGCGTTGCAGCGCCCGCTCGTCAAGGCCGGTATGGGCGGCGAGCTTGTCCACACGTGTCAGGGACGGCGTCGTCTCCACCTGGTCCGTGATGGAGTTGATGAGCCGTTCGTCCGAGTCGAGCGGTGAGCACCAGGGCCGCAGTGCTGCGGTCACGAGGTCGATGCAGCGTGCATGGACAGCCGACGACGACGGCGCCACGGACATCTCCGTCCGTACCGCCTCGATCACCTCAGCGAAGGATGGCGAGACCTCAGCAAGCGGCAGTTCACGTCCGACCAGCCCGGGTAGACCGGAGCCATGCAGCCGGTACCCGGCGGCGGCCTGGAACAGGACCCCGAAAGCCCATGACGTGCCGCTGAGATGCTTGTGCGAGAGTGCCGGTTCAGGCCCTTTGGCGATGGCGTAGTCGGGGGCGATGACGAGCAGGGTGCTGGGGTACTGCAGGACCTTCTGGTGGGAGACCACACCCTCAGGAAAGTCCCAGACGGGGATCCAGAAGTGGCGGATGATGTGCAGGTATTCGGTCGTCGGTGCATACCGGAAAAGCTGCGGTGCCGGCGTGGCCGGATCCTGCAGTTGTCCGCGGCTGATGGGGTCCGTCGAGGATGCCACGTGTCGGATTTTATCAATACGTCCCTGCGCAGCGCGGTCTACGGTGGGGCCATGACTACCAATTCGGAACTGTTTGGGACAGCGAACGCTCGATTGACGGAGATAGTCGAAGGTGTGGAGGACTGGACGGCATCTTCACCCTGCACGGGCTGGACGGTCCGCGACGTCCTCGACCACCTGATCGACACGGAACGCGACTTCCTCGGACAGCATGAGCTTGACGCAGGCCCGCGGCCTGATACCGCCCAGGAACCTGCCGACGGGTGGCGGACCCACTCGTCACGCGTCCAGGCAATCCTCGATACTCCTGAACTTGCTGAGACCCAGTTCGACGGCTTCTTCGGCCCGACAACGGTGGGAGCGACCCTCGCGAGGTTCTACGGATTCGACCTGGTGGTGCACCGCTGGGACATTGCACGCGGTGCGGGGGTTGACAGCAGGTTCACCGATTCGGAGCTCGACCTCATCGAGCAGTCCCTTGAGGGCTTCGGCGAGCACCTCTATATGGAGGGCATCTGCCGGCCGGCGCTTCCTGCACCCGCCGACGCGAGCCGGGAGACCCGACTCCTCGCGAGGATGGGACGCGACGCGCAGTGGCGACCGTCCGTCAACGCCTGACCAGCTGCGTTGAGTGAGCAGGACACACCCCTGAAAGGCATTCTCAGGGGTATGTCCTGCCAACTCATGACGGGGTCGGTCCCTCGCGCAGTTGGCGCACCAGATCCAGTACGACGGCGCTCAGGTCGCCGTTGTTCTCAGCGGCCACGCGGCGCTGGCGCTGGTACCCGGCACCGCGCTTCAGGATCTTCTCGACGTCGGCCAGCTCCTCCGAGCAGCCCAGCTTCGCCGCAACGGGCTCGAGCCGGTTGAGCTCATCCATCAGGTGTTCGGTGACCAGCCGTTCGGTGCCGGCAGCGTCGAGGATGATGATGGCCTCCAGTCCGTACCGGGCGGCGCGCCACTTGTTCTCCTGCACATGCCACGGAGGCATGGTGGGGATGGATCCGCCGTTGTTGAGGGCGGTGGAGAAGTCGTCAACGAGGCACTGGGTCAAAGCGGCGACGGCGCCGACCTCCTCGAGCGTGGACAGTCCGTCACACACACGCATCTCAATGGTGCCCAGGTTGCCGACCGGGCGGATGTCCCACCGGATTTCGCTCACCGTGTCGATCACTCCAGTGGTGAACATGTCCTGCACATAGGCCTCGTACTCGCTCCAGGTGGGGAACTGGAACGGCAGCCCGGCGGTGGGAAGCTGCTGGAACATGAGGGCACGCTGGGAGGCGTACCCGGTGTCCTCGCCGCCCCAGAAAGGGGACGAAGCGGAAATGGCCTGAAAGTGCGGGAAGTAGTTCACCAGGCCATCGAGCACCGGCAGGACCTTGTCGCGATGATCCAGGCCAACATGGACGTGGACGCCGTAAATCACCATCTGCTGACCCCACCACTGGGTACGGTCAATGAGTTTGGCGTAGCGTTCCTTGTCCGTCACCGGCTGGGAACGGGGCGCACTGAAGGGATGGGATCCGGCGGAGAAGAGTTCGACACCCATCGGATCCGTCACTTCGCGGACAGCGGCGAGCGAGCGGCTCAGGTCTTCTTTCGCTTCCGCGACGGTATGGCAGATTCCGGTCACGATCTCAACGGTGTTGAGGAGCAGCTCCTGTTTGATGTGCGGGTGTTCGTCGTCGGCCTGCAGTTCAGGGTGCCGCTCGTTGACGCCCCGGAGGACTTCCTTCGCTACTGAAACGAGGTCGCCGTTGTACCGGTCGACGAGTGCGAGTTCCCACTCAACCCCGAGGGTCGACTGCTCGGACTTCGCGAACTCTAACTTCAATGCTGTGCTCCTGACCGGTACCGGACGGTGGGTGATTGCTGCCTCGGTATCGCGCCATCGCGGGTGAGAACTGAGCCCAATAGTAGTGCAGGCGGCCTGTCGAACCCTCGCTGAAGTCTTCCGCGCCACCTAGTGTGAAGAACATGTCTTCGCGAGCTGGTGGGGAAAACCGCCACGGACAGGGCGGCCGCGTGAGCGTTCAGGAACAGGGAAGGAATCGGTATGTGGTTCGATAGCTGGGCTGATATTGGGCGGATACTCCTTGTAGGATCGGCTGCCTACGCGCTTCTCGTCGTGGTTCTTCGGGTGTCGGGCAAGAGAACCCTCAGCCAGCTCAATATCTTCGACTTCATCGTCACTGTTGCCTTCGGGTCGACCCTGGCGACCATCCTGCTCAATTCGGATGTCTCGTGGACGGAGGGTGCGTTCGCACTCGCCCTGCTGGCGGGGCTGCAGTTCATGGTGGCTTTCGCCTCGTCCCGCCGCCCGGGCTTCAGGGAATCGATCACTTCGCATCCGGCTCTCCTGTTCAAAGACGGCGAGATACTCGAGGCAGAGCTGCGCAGGAATCGTCTGACCAAGTCGGAACTGCTACAGGCAGCGCGCATGCAGGGCAACGGTGACCTCTCACAGATAGCGGCAATCGTGCTTGAGACGAACGGCAAAGTCAGCATCATCTCCACCCAGAAGTATGGGGATGGTTCCGCGTTGGAGAACGTACTGGGGCCGGAGCATAATTGAGCGGGTGCCGATCCTGAACAAAGACATGGTCCTGTGTATCTCCCTTGCAGCGAGGCCGAGCAACATCGGAACCCGGTTCCACAACTGGCTGTATGACGAACTGGGGCTGAACTACATCTACAAAGCGTTCACCACCACTGACCTGCCGGCAGCCATCGGCGGAGTGCGTTCGCTGGGTATCCGCGGCTGTGCCGTATCGATGCCGTTCAAGGAGGACGTTATTCCGCTCGTCGACCGGATGGACCCTTCAGCAACCGCGATTGATTCTGTGAACACCATCGTGAACGATGACGGTGTCCTCACCGCTTACAACACCGACTACCTGGCCGTCGCGGAACTGATCGGACAGCGCCGGGAGGTGACGCCGTCGTCGTCTGTTTTGTTGCGCGGATCCGGCGGCATGGCGAAGGCCGTTGCGGCAGCCGTGCGGGATGCCGGCTTCACCAGGGTCACCGTCGTGGCGCGGAACGAGGACGCCGGGCGGAGACTGGCGGAGCTGTACGGCTTCGAGTGGCAGGCAGAGCCCGGGAATACCACGGCAGACCTGCTCATCAACGTGACACCGCTCGGGATGACCGGTCAGGACGAGGACGTCCAGTCGTTCAGCGATGAAGCGGTGACGGCGGCTTCGCTGGTGTTCGACGTCGTTGCGCTGCCGTCCGAAACACCCCTCATCCGCGCAGCCCGCCGGGCAAACAAGCCGGTGATAACCGGTGCGGAGGTCATTGCGCTGCAGGCAGCCGAGCAGTTTGTGCTCTACACCGGGGTCCGGCCGACGGCTGAGCAGATCCGCCTGGCGGGCGAGTTCTCGCGCCAGCCCGCCTAGAAGTCAGCCCAGAACCGGTTCGACGACGACGGCGACCCTCTCCTCGCCGATCCTCGTCAGCACCAGCGTGGCCTTACGCACGGACTTCCTGGAGCCGGTGAGCAGCTGTTTGCGCAGCTCCTCCGGGGTGACGGAAGTGCCGCGCTTCTTGATGTCCAGGACGCCGATGTCGTTGGCCTTGACCCAGGCTTTCAGGGCCTTCACGTTGTAGGGCATGACGTCCAGGACACGATAGGGCCGGGCAAACGGCGTCTCCACGAGGTTGGGCGCGCAGATGTAGGCGATGTTGGGGTCGACAAGGTGTCCACCGATCTGGCGGGCGACGTCGGCGACCAGCCCGGTGCGGATGATTGCGCCGTCGGGCTCGTAGAGGTACCCCTCAGCGGGGCCGATCGGGGCGTCGTCGTCCGCTCCGAAGTCACTCTCACTCGTGAGTTCAGTCGCGCCGTCGGTACGGATGAGCAGGGCGCTCCGGCGCACGTTGTCGCGGCGGAGGGCGTTGAACCACAGGACCACTTCCGCGACATCGCCGTCCACCGAGACCCACTGCGCTTCGCAGCCGGCAGGAATTGCCTCGTGGGGGATACCCGGGCCGAGCTTCACCCCGACGGGCATACCTGTGTCAGCGAGCGCTTCGACGAAGGACAGCGGCGGGGAGAACGCTTCGGGATCGAACAGGCGCCTGGTGCCGGAGCTGGAAGTGGTCCGCCGGGCGGGATCCAGCCAGACGCCGTCGTACCCCGCGAGGTCTACAGCTGACGCATCGGCATTCAGGACCGTCGCATTGGACCAGGGCAGGAGGTTCATCGTGGCGGCAGCTGCGGTGGTTTCATCGAGCTCGACGGCGGTGACGTCCCTCTCAAGGGTGGCGAGCGCCATCGAGTCGGCACCGATCCCGCAGCCCAGGTCGGCAACCTTCTGCAGCCCGGCGGTCACGTAGCGCTGGGCGTGCCGGGCAGCGACGTTGAGTCGGGTCGCCTGCTCAAGGCCAGCGGGCGTGAACAGCATCCGCGCCGCGAACGGGCCAAACTTGCTCTGTGCCTTGGCACGAAGGCGGGACTGCGTGAGGGCGGCGTTGACCACATCAGGGGCATGACCTGCCGCGCGGAGCTGCTCATTGAGGCGGAGACTGTCCGCTTCGGAGTAGGGGCCAAGCGAGTTGAGCAGTTCCCAGCCCTCGGGAGTCAGGACGGGCTCAAGAAGGTTCTGGGTCAAG
>NZ_JAPSHV010000143.1 GCF_031179385.1 Arthrobacter sp.
GGTCATAGGCATTGACGGGCAGAGCCGGTACCCACTCTTCCTCCCCCGTCACAGAGTCGACGGCGATGGCACCGTGCTGACCGACAGTGACCACGGCGACCGGCACCCGGTCGGCGAGCGCGTACAGCGCGGCCCACGGGTCGCTGGTCTTGGTGTACGCCATGGCTTCTGCCTCGTTGGGCAGGAAGGCGTGGAAGTACTGCAGCGAGTCGAGGGCACTTGTAGACCAGGCGCCGCTCGGGTCCCAGCCCACATCGCCGAAGAGCCGCATGCCCTTGGCATAGGCTGCGGGAACCCAGGGCTCCACCTCCACCCCTACCTCGGCCATGGCCGCCCGGCAGCGTGGGAGGTCGGCAATGAGCTCGGACGCTGAAAGCGGTGACGGGTGGCCGTGCGTCACCATCGACCGGTCGCGCTCGACGGACAGCGATACCGTGACCGGCGAATGCCACTGCTCGAAGGTCCGCGAACGAGACAGGTCAACGTGTTCCTGCCCCTGCAGGATGCTCCGGTTGAAGGCGCCGTACCCGTCGTCGCCGAAGGCCGCCGCAAGGGTCGTGTGCAAGCCGAGCCTGCTGGCAGCGATCGCCTGGTTCGCCACTCCACCCGGACATGAGCCCATACCCTCGGCCCATACCTCGGTGCCGGGTGTGGGCAGCGTATCGAGCCCGGTGAAGATAATGTCGAAGAACACCGAGCCGGTCAGCAGCAGATCGAACTCAGGGTCGTCGGCGGTTCGCGCGGAGGCAAGCGGGTCGAATCGATGCGGCGTGGCCATGTACGGCACGATACCCCGGCAACCGGCACGGCACAGCGCGCAGGACAGGCTTACAGCTACCGAAGGAGCACATCATGAAGTTGGCTGTCATCGGCGGCGGCGGATTCCGGGTTCCGCTCATCTACCGTGCGCTCTGTTCGGGGGCGTTTGCTGAACTCGCCGATGAAGTGTGCCTGCACGACGCCGACCCCTCCCGCTCGGCAGCGATCGCACGCGTCGCGCTGGACATGCCGCTTCCCGACGGCGCTCAACCGCCCGTTCTCTCCGTCGAGGACCGGTTGGAAGATGCTCTGGCGGGAGCCGACGTCGTCTTCGTTGCCATCCGTCCCGGTGGCGCCGCAGGGAGGGTCCTGGACGAGCGAGTTGCCATCACCGAGGGCATGCTGGGACAGGAGACGGTAGGCGCCGGCGGCCTGTCCTATGCGCTGCGTTCCATCCCGGAGATGCTGAAACTGGCAGATGAGATCCTCCGCACGCGCCCGGACGCCTGGGTCATCAACTTCACCAATCCAGCGGGGATCATCACAGAGGCGTTGCAGCCCGTGCTTGGCCGCCGAGTCGTGGGCATTTGTGATTCGGCGTCGGGGCTGGTCCGCCGGGCGTCCGTCGCCGCCGGTGCGCCGCTCCCTTTCGGAGACCTCACCGGCGTCGACTACGTAGGACTCAACCATCTGGGCTGGCTGCGGAGCCTCAAGCACGACGGCGGCGACCTCCTGCCCGCGCTGCTCGCCGATCCTGCCCGGCTGGGTTCGTTCGAGGAAGGGCGGGTTTTCGGTCCGCAGTTCCTGCACATGCTCGGCGCCCTGCCGAACGAGTACCTGTTCTACTACTACTTCCATGCAGAAGCCCGACGCTCCGTCTCCGCCGCTGCCGAAACCCGCGGAGAATCGCTGGTTCGCCAGCAGTCCGGTCTCTACCCCAGGCTCCTCTCCGCGCGCGGTCCGTTCACCGAGTGGGAGGCGGCCCGCCGCTCCCGGGAAGAGGGCTATCTCGCCGAAGCCCGCACGGCCGAGGAGTCCCGCGATGAAGCCGATCTGGCCGGCGGCGGGTATGAGCAGGTGGCCCTGACCGTCATGCGTTCGCTCACCCGGAACGAGCCGTCGGAACTGATCGTGAACGTCCGCAACGGTGACTCGATACCGCAGCTTCCGGCAGACGCCGTCGTCGAAATTCCTGCCCGCGTTACCCGTGCAGGGGTTGCGGCGCTGCCGGCGGGTGAGCCCACACCACACCAGCTCGGCCTGATGGCGCAGGTGAAGGCCTCCGAGCGGGACGTGATCGCCGCCGTCGTGCACGGAGACCGTTTCCTGGCAGTCCGGGCATTCGCCCTGCATCCGCTGATCGACTCCGGACACACCGCCCAGCGACTGCTGCGCGGGTATGAGAAGGCTTTCCCCCAACTGTCGAAACTCTGGCGCTAGGTTCCCGCTACCCCTGCCTGCTAACGAGGGGCAGCGGGAAGGAGCAGATCCCTAGGCCTCGAGCGCCCTTGCCCACAGGTTGATGTCGGACTCGACAGCAAACTCGTCGATCGCGTGCAGCTCCTCGCCGGTGAAATCGAGGTTGTTGATCGCACCCACGCTGTCCTCGAGCTGCTTCACGCTCGACGCGCCGATCAACGCCGACGTGATCGGGGTGCCTTTGCTCTGCGGACGGAGGATCCACGCGATCGCCATCTGCGCAAGAGTCTGCCCGCGTGATTCAGCGATGCTGTTCAGGCCGCGGACACGGCGCAG
This sequence comes from Arthrobacter sp., assembly GCF_031179385.1. GTDB lineage: Bacteria > Actinomycetota > Actinomycetes > Actinomycetales > Micrococcaceae > Arthrobacter_D. Next base: position 2,515 of record NZ_JAPSHV010000143.1, read on the forward strand.
GTTGTCCTCGGACAGGTGGTCTTCGGACAACGACTTCTGCGCCGCCGCACGGGAATCCTCGGGGACGCCGTTCAGGTACTTGCTGGTCAACAGGCCCTGCGCCAGCGGCGAGAACGCAATGGACCCAGCACCGACCTGCTCCAGGACCTCCGGCAGGTTGGGTTCGCCGTTCTCCACCCAGCGGTTGAGCATGGAATAGGAGGGCTGGTGGATCAGCAGGGGCGTACCGAGGTCGCGCAGAATTGCCGCCGCCTCCGCCGTCCTCTCCGGAGAGTATGAGGAAATCCCGGCGTAGAGCGCCCGGCCGGAACGCACCGCAGTGTCCAGCGCACCCATGGTCTCCTCGAGCGGGGTCTCCGGGTCCGGGCGGTGGCTGTAGAAGATGTCGACGTAGTCCAGGCCCATGCGGTCCAGCGACTGGTCCAGGCTGGCCAGCAGGTACTTGCGCGATCCGAAATTGCCGTACGGGCCCGGCCACATGTCGTAGCCGGCCTTGCTGGAGATGATGAGCTCATCCCGGAAGGGCTTGAAATCGTCCTTGAGGTGTCTGCCGAAGTTGGTCTCGGCGCTTCCATAGGGAGGCCCGTAATTGTTGGCGAGGTCGAAGTGGGTGACGCCGAGATCGAACGCCCGACGCAGGATGGCACGCTGAACATCGAACGGCTTGTCATCACCGAAGTTGTGCCACAGTCCCAGGGAGACAGCCGGAAGGTGCAATCCGCTGCGTCCAACTCGTCGATAGGGCATGGTTTCATAGCGGTTTTCCGCCGGGTGATAGGTCATGCACTCATCCTAGGTTGAAGCTTGGTGTGACCCGAACCACCGATCCGGAAGCATCTCACGGAGTCGCGACACCGCCGTCTCCACCGGCGCGGCGCCGGCCACAAACCCGTCCGGGCGCACCAGATAGCAGGTTCCCGCCTCGAGGCCCTTGTCCGCGGCGGCCGCGAAGCTGTGCACCGGCACCTGCAGCGCATGCCCGACGGCGGCGGCGACCTCACTGTCCATCTCACCGTAGGTGTGCACCTGCCACGTCGCGGAGCGGAGGGGCTCGAAGTTCGGTCCCGTCCACGGCAACCGCCGGCCGACCACCCGGCCCCGGCGCCTGCGCGCGCGGGTACTGCTCGCATCGGGCGAGGGGACGGCGTCGTTCATCCAGTAGTGAATACGGATCTGGGAGAGGTAGCCGAAGAGGCGCGGGGCGATGGGGAGCCTGGGCACCAGGCGAATCGCCACTGGGGCGAACAGCCGGGGAAGAACTCGCCGGACGGTACGGGCCAGCGGCCGGTCCGAGGTCACCAGGGCGAACACCCGGTCTGTGCTGTTCACCAGTCGGAGCGCCACCGGGCGCCGCTCCGACTCGTAACGGTCAAGCAGGGACTCCGAGGCACGCCCCTGGATCACGTCCGCCAGTTTGAACGCCAGGTTGTGCGCGTCCTGGAGACCGGTATTCATCCCCTGCGCGCCGACGGGCGAATGGACATGCCCTGCGTCACCCGCAAGAAACACGGGGCCCTGCCGGAAGCGGGCGGCAACGCGGTGATGAATGCGGTAGGTCGAGAACCAGAGGCGCTCCCGGTAGGTCACCCCAAACACAGCATCGAGCCGCTGAAGCGCAACGGACTCCGACACGTCGGTACCGGGCGCTGTCCTCAGCACCCCGAGTAACCGGTGGTGGCCGTCCGCGCCCATTGGGAAGCCGAGCAGGAATTCCTCGGCGCCGAAACGCAGGTTCGCGCTGTCCTCGGCAATGCCCCTGACGCCCAGCACATCGGCCACGTAGAACGTGTGTTGGTTGGTCAGGCCTTCGAACGGAATGGCGGAAAGCTTCCGGACCGCCGACGACCCGCCGTCCGCCCCGACGCAGAACCGTGCCCGCACCCGCAGCGGGCCCGAGGGTCCGCTGCACTCGGCGGTTACACCGTCGTCGTCTGTCGCGAGACTGGTCAAGGGGTGGTCCCACTCAACGGACCCACCGCGTTCTTCGAGCCGCTCCAGCAGGATGCGCTCGTTCCTGCTCTGCTCAAGGACATGGAGGCCGGGGTACGGGGTCAGCCCCTCGCCGAACCGGCCGATCGGCACCGCACCGAAGGACCGGTTCTCATATCCGGGACGGATGGTGACAGCTGCGTACCCCTCCGCGAGAACCCGGTCGACGACCCCCAGCTGGTCATAGATCTCCATGCTGCGCGAATGCACGCCGAGGGCGCGCGACTCCCGGGTGGGACCGCCCTTCCCGTCCACGAGCACGGCATTCACGCCGAGTTTGGCCAGCCATGCGGCGAGCATCAGTCCGGTGGGACCCGCTCCGACGATCAACACATCGGTTCTGAGCTCGCGCATGGCCGGCTCCTCCTCCTAGACCCCCAGAATCGCCGCACCGTGCGCCGGCAGCAAGACCTTCCCGTCGCCGATGGACTCTCCCGGCTCTGTACTGAGCAGAACCTTTTTCGCGGCCACCGGCACCTCCCGCTCGCTGTCCGCGAAGTTCACGACGACGGCGGTGCCGCCCCGGTGAAGCACCAGCCACCGCTGGTCCTCGTCGAAGTCGACCTTCACTGACGTGAAGTCGGGATTGTGCAGGTCCTTGTTCGTCCGACGCAGCGCGATGAGCTCGCGGTAGATGTTCTGCAGCCGTGCCTGTTCGGGCCGTTCCTGTTCGGTCCAGTCGAGCTTGGCGGACGCGAAGGTCTCAGGATCCTGCGGATTGGGCACAGTGTCCGGGTCCCAGCCCATCTTCTCGAACTCGCGCAGGCGCCCCTCGGCGGTGGCCTTCCCCAACTCGGGTTCCGGGTGCGAGGTGAAGAAGGGCCACGGCGTCTTGGCCCCGTACTCCTCCCCCATGAACAGCATCGGCGTGAACGGGCCGGCGATGTTCAGGACTGCTGCCTGGGCCAGCTGGGCGGTATTCAGCGTGGCGCTGATACGGTCGCCGGCCGCACGGTTGCCGATCTGGTCGTGGTTCTGCGTGCAGACCACCAGCTGGTGCAGGGTGTGCTTCGCCGGATCGATCGGACGGCCATGCGAACGCTCCCGGAAGGACGACCAGGTCCCGTTGTGGAAGAAGCCTTCCTTGTACACCTTCGCCAGCGCGCCAATGGAGTCGAAGTCCTCGTAGTAACCGACCGTTTCTCCGGTGACGTTGACGTGTGCGGCGTGGTGGAAGTCGTCGCTCCACTGGCCTGCCAGGCCGAAGCCGCCGGCACTGCGCGGTGCAATGAGCCGGGGATTGTTCAGGTCCGACTCCGCAACGAGGAACAGCGGCTTACCCAGCTCCGCGGCGCACCGGTCGGTCTCGACCGCGAACTCTTCGAGGATGTGGATGGCGCGCTCGTCGTGCAGGGCGTGCACGGCATCGAGCCGGAGCCCGTCCACGTGATAGTCCCGGAACCACATCAGCAGGTTGTCGATCACGTACTTGCGCACCTCATCGGACAACGGGCCGTCCAGGTTGAGCGAGTCACCCCAGGTGTTGGACTTGCCCTCGGTCAGATACGG
>NZ_JAPSHV010000144.1 GCF_031179385.1 Arthrobacter sp.
ACCCTCACGGTGGGAACCATCGGCATCGGATCCGACGCGGCAATCCAGATGGCCATCGACAAGGGTTACTTCGAAGAAGAGGGACTCACCGTCGAGACCACCGTCATCGCGAATCCGCCCGCCGGTATCGCCGCCGCACAGAGCGGTCAGATCGACTTGACTTACACCCCGTCGATCCCGTTGCTCAACGCCCTGAGCCAGAATGTGCCGTTGAAGGTCGTTGCCGCGGCAGACGGATACGCAGAGGACGCCGCGCAATCCGAGGACCTGGCTACCGTGGACGATACGGGATTGTACGTACCCGCGGGAAGCTCCATCACGGACCCGAAGGACCTCGAAGGTAAGTCGGTCTCCGTACCCGCACGGAAAGCCCAGATGGAAGTGACCATCTCCAAGGTCATCTCGGACGCCGGCGGCGATCCCCAAAAGGTCAACTGGATGGTGCTTGATCCGGCCTCCGCGCTGCAGTCACTGGACTCGAACCGCGTTGACGCCGCAGCGCTGATTTCACCCTTCACCGCTCAGGCCGGCACCAAAGGCCACCAGCGCCTGGCCTCGCCCGGTATCGAATTCTTCGAGAAGGGCGCCGTCGGCTTGTGGGTAGCCGGTACCCAGACGGTCGAGGACAAGTCGGAGGAGATGGCCGGCTTTGCCCGTGCGATCAATAAGGCCAATGACTACGCCAACAACAACCCCGAGGAAGCCGAGGAAGTCGGCGCGGAAGTCACCGGCGTGCCGCTGGAGACAGTGCAGGAAGGCGCCGAGGTCTACTGGCCCACCGAGGTACGGCTCGAGGACCTTCAGCGCGTCAACGCGCTCCTTGTTGAATTGGGCTTCCTGCCACAGGAAGTAGCGATCGACGAGAGCCTGATCGTCAATGAATAGGTTCTACCCCGTCTGCGAGGAGTTCACACCATGAACGCTCAACTACGGCAATTGCTCGTCAGCGCCGGTGGGATTGTTGGCGCGATCCTGATCTGGCAGTTTGTCGCAACCGTTCCGATGGCCGGTGGACCACTGCCTCCATTCTCCGCTACCTTCACCGAGCTCACCCAACTGCTTGCCAGCGGAGAGTTCTGGTCTTCGCTGGCAGACACGATCCTGATCTCGCTGCTCGGCCTGGGATCGGCAGCGGTCATCGGCGTCGTTCTCGGGATCCTCATCGGCAGTTTCGATCCATTCCGCTATGCGACCCTCGCTGTGCTGGAATTCCTCAAGCCGATCCCGCCGATCGTGATTCTGCCCCTCGTGGTACTGATTTACGGTCCCACGACACAAATGGCCTGGTTCCTGGTCTTCTTCGGTTGCGTGCTGCCCATCATCATGCAGACGGTGGCCGGAGTGCACGACGCCGACCCGGTCACCCTGGACACGGCCCGCAGCTATGGCATGGGACGCACAGAGGTGCTCGCACGGGTCACCCTGCCCTCAGCGATGCCGTTCATCGGCACCGCCATGCGGGTGGCAGCCCCGGCCGCGTTGGTGATCACCGTCGTCGCCGGCCTGCTAGGCGGAGGTCCAGGCCTGGGACGAAGCATCTACCAGGCCCAGGCCGGCGGAGACTACCCGTCGCTTTACGCCTACGTCCTGGTCCTAGGCATGCTGGGCCTGATCTTCCAGGGTGTCAGTCGCCTGGCTGAGCGCCGCACACTGCACTGGCACGCGTCCTACCGAGAGGTGCTTCCCGCATGAACCGTAAAGCCGTCAACTGGTCGCTCGGGGTCGGAGCGCCCCTGCTGTTGGTCGCGCTGTGGTGGACACTGTCCAGCACCTCGACCAACACATTTTTCCCTCCCTTGAGCATCATCCTCGAACGCTTCCAGGCGTTGTGGCTCTTCGATCACTTCACCTCGGACGTGCTGCTCAGTCTGAGGAATCTCCTCCTCGGGTACGCTCTGGCAACCGTCATTGGCGTCGGACTGGGTTTCATCATCGCCCTGGTGCCCGTAGCCCGGTGGGTCCTCGACCCCCTGATCCACTTCTTCCGCGGTATACCGCCGGTGGCGCTGGTCCCCATCTTCATCTCGCTGATTGGCTTCGGAGTCGAGATGCGGCTTCTGAGCATCACGCTCGCGGCGCTTTTTCCTACCCTCATTGCCACCGTCGACGGCATTCGCAGTGTCGACTCTGGCCTGAAGGATGTCAGCGCCGTGTATCGGCTGACTCGCCGCGAGAAGATGGTGCAGGTCTACCTGCCCGCAGCAGGGCCGCACATCGCCTCCGGTATGCAGGTCAGCCTGCAGGTCGCGTTCATCGTCATGATCGCGTCGGAGATGCTCGGCTCCTCGCAGGGAATCGGAGCGATGACGCTGCTCGCGCAGCAGAGCTTCATGATCTCCGACATGTGGGCGGGCATCCTGCTCCTCGGAATCATCGGCTTCGCGGCCAACCTGCTCTTCGAAATCATCAAGAACAAAGTCCTGGCCTGGTATGTAGGCTCCAAACGATTGGCCCGCACGGCATGAAAACACGAACCGCTCCCGCGCACATTCACACGAACACCCGGCAGGTGGCTCCCATGGCAGAAGCAAATGTCTCCTCCGACGCCACGGTACGGCTACGTGTCGATGGTCTGGCGAAGTCCTACGGAACCGGCGATAAGGCGAAGGTTGTCATCGAAGATCTGACCTTCACCGTCAACGCCGGCGAGATGGTCTGCATTGTTGGCCCATCCGGTGTCGGGAAGACCACGCTGCTCAAGTGTCTCGCAGGACTACAGCCCGCGACCCGCGGGCAGGCGTCCATCGATGGCCGCACCATCTCCGGCCCGCCGCCCGAGATGGCCCTTGTTTTTCAGGATTACAACCGGTCACTGATGCCCTGGCTCACCGTCCGCAAGAACCTGATGTTGCCGCTGCGGCACCTGCGCCTCCCGGCGGCCGAGGCGAAGGAGCGCTGCGACAGTGCCCTGGAGGCAGTGGGGCTCAGTCACGCGGAGCACCAGTACCCCTGGCAGTTGTCGGGAGGAATGCAGCAAAGGGTGGCAATAGCCCGCGCGCTCGCCTACCGGCCGGAGATCCTCATCATGGACGAGCCTTTCGCCTCCGTAGACGCGCAGACGCGGTTCGACCTGGAGGACCTGTGTCTGAAGATCCGGCAGGACTTCGGCATGACCATCCTCGTGGTCACCCACGACATCGACGAGGCGGTCTACCTCTCCGACCGCGTAGTTGTGCTCGGGTCCAAGCCTGCGAAGGTGCTCAAAATCGTGGACGTTGACCTTCCAGCTCCTCGCGATCAGATCACCACCCGCTCGCTGCCTGAGTTCGCCCGGCAGCGCACCGATGTGCTTTCTCTTATCAAGAGGCCCGCATGATTCCGCATCCTACAGACACGGGGAAACGGCCCAACGTCCTTGTCTTCATAGCGGATCAGTTGCGGGCGGATCACCTGGGGTTTGCGGGCAATCCGGTGGTCCGGACGCCGAACATCGACCGGTTGGCGGGGGAGAGCGTCGTGTTCACCGAGGCGATGGTGACAAACCCGACCTGTATGCCGAATCGAGCAAGCCTCGTCACCGGACGCTGGCCCTCTGCGCACGGGACGCGCTGCAACGGAATCACCATGGACCCGGATGCGAACAATGTGGTGCGATCGCTCGCTTGCACTGGGTACGTGACGACGGCTGTCGGCAAGCTGCACCACCAGAACATGGGCTGGGACTTCGAGCCGGAACAGCTGGCACAGATGGAGGACACCAGCCCCTTGTTGCTCACGCCGGTCCTGGACGCGTGGTCCCGGCGGCGGGAGCCAGGGTGGGACAAGTGGGAGGATAAGGCGGCCCACGACAGGTCCTTCATTCCATTGCCTCCGGATTACTACGGGTACCAGCACGTCGACCTGGTCATTGGCCATGGTGACCGTCCGGGAGGCCACTATGTGCACTGGGCGCGGGATCACGGCGTCGATCCCTACACGAGCGGCGGTCCCGAGAATGCGGCGGTCCGGCTCGCGGACTGGGAGCAGGTGTACAAGACCTCTGTACCACCGGACCTGCACCCGAGCGCCTATGTGGGCACCAAGGCCGTGGAGCACATCAACAAGTTCGCGCAGCAGGAGCAACCGTTCTTCATGTTTGTCTCCTTCCCCGATCCGCACCATCCGTTCTCACCGCCGGATGGTTATGCAGACATGTACTCACCGGAGGAGGTTGATCTGCCGGTTGGATTCCATCAGGACCATTCGAAGTCTCCTCCCCACATCCGGGAGATGATTGAGCACCGAGGGACGCCCAACAGCGATCCGACCATGACCTGGGCGGCAACGGAGGAGCAGTACAGGGCAGCAGCGGCGGCGCAGTACGGGCTTATCAGCCTGATGGATAAGCACATCGGTGAGGTGCTCTCAGCACTGGAGGAGAACGGTTTGGCTGAGGACACGATCGTGGTTTTCACCAGTGACCACGGCGATCTGTTCGGGGATCACGGGCTGATGCTCAAGCATTTCAGCCATTACCGTGCCGTGACCAACGTTCCGTTGACCATGAGAATTCCTGGGCAGGCGCCAGGCTCCCTGGATGCGCTCGTTTCGACGGCGGACCTTGCACCGACGCTGCTCGAACTGACCGGTGCCGCGCCATATCGGGGTATTCAGGGCAAGTCTCTGGTGCCGTTACTCGACGGGCGGACCGATTCGGTGAGGACGGGACTCATCATCGAGGAGGACCAGCCGTTCGGGCTTTCGGGCCTGCCCGCTCCTGTGTGGACGCGCTCGGTGATCACGTCAAAGGGACGACTGACGCGCTACTTCGGAACAGGAATCACCGAGCTGTATGACCATCGAGCGGATCCCGATGAGCTGAACAATCTGGCTGACGATCCACAGGCGGGCGGCTTGTTGGCTGAGCTGACGACGTCAATGCTCGAGGAAATGGCTGCCCTGGCGGAGTTTGGTGTTGCTCCAACGGCGGCTGCCTGACGTGCTCATGGAACAGCGAAGGGCGGCACCGGTCGGTGCCGCCCTGTCCTGTTGTCTGTCAGTATTGACTGATCGACTTCCCTCATGAGCTCTCCCCTGACGGGGGTCAGGTATGGCCCTGGCGAATGGACCCTTCAGCGCGCCGGGTCGATGATCGTCATCCCGGCAGGCTTTGCCCGGTCGAACCCGGGCAACAGCACAGCCGCCTCCGCGAGACCCACGGTTCGTTCGATCAACAGATCGGGGCGCAGCGAACCCTGCTCAATGAGGGCCAGCATTCCCGGATAGTCGACGGCCGCCATGCCATGGCTGCCCAGCACATCGAGCTCCCATGCGATCACCCGGGCCATGGGCACCCGGGGATGCCCGCCGATCGGAGGGATCAGTCCAATCTGCACGTGCCTGCCGCGACGCCGGAGGCTCAAAATGGCGTCGGCGGAGGTCTGCTCGCTGCCGACGGCATCGACGGCGACATGGCTCCCGCCGCCCGTGATGTCGCTGACCACAGCAGGAAGGTCGGTCCCGCCGTAGGCAATTAGCGTGTGTTCTGCGCCTAGCCGGGAAGCTACCGACAGCGCCTCGGAGTTCCGGTCAACAGCAATCACCCTGGCACCGATCGCCTGGGCAATCATCACCGCACTCAGTCCGACCCCGCCGGCTCCGATTACCGTGACCCACTCACCCGGCTGGATTCGTGCCCGCCCGACCAACGCGCGATATGCCGTCGCAAATCTGCAACCCAGACTGGCAGCTGTGGAGAAACCCACCGCCTCGGGAATGGCCACCAGATTCGTGTCGGCAGCGTGCAAAGCGACGTACTCGGCGAACGATCCCCAGTGGGTGAACCCGGGCTGTTGCTGGTGAGGACAGACTTGGGCGTCACCGGCGAGGCACCATTCACAACGGCCACAGCCACATACGAAGGGAACCGTGATGCGGTCGCCCACCTTCCAGCGAACGACGCCGGTTCCGACCTCGATGATGACACCGGCCAGTTCG
>NZ_JAPSHV010000043.1 GCF_031179385.1 Arthrobacter sp.
GCGGGAACGTCCCGGGAGGGAATCCAGAGGACCGGCCATGGCAGTCCCCGTCCGGGCAGCCCCAGTGGGGCCAGAACCAGCAACAGCCTCAGTGGGGCCAGAACCAGCAACAGCCTCAGTGGGGCCAGAACCAGCAACAGCCTCAGTGGGGCCAACAGCCCGGATGGCCGGTCCCTCCGCCCGGCCACTTCCACGGATATCAGGCACCACCGAAGCCCGGCATCATTCCCCTGCGCCCGCTGGGTCTCGGCGAGATACTTGACGGCGCATTCCAGGCCTGCCGCCGCAATCCCCTCTCGACCTTCGGAACGGCGATCCTGTTCCAGGTGATCGTCGCTGTTCTCACTGTTCTGCTGACCATCGGCCTGACAGGATCACTAGCTACCTTCGATCCGATCACGGCATCGTCGGCAGAAGTGACCGGGCTGGTAGCCTCGGCGCTTTCGGTCGGTTCCGTTCTGATCCTTCTGACATCGGTGGGTGTCCTCATCCTGCAGGGCGTCCTGATTATTCCGATCGCCCGGGCGGTACTCGATGAACGAACAGGGTTTGCGGAGCTATGGAAGCTCGCCGGCCGCCGTATCCTCCCGTTGATCGGCCTCGGAGCAATCCTTTTCCTTTTGTGGACGGTTTCAGTCGTCGTCCTCGTACTCATCCTGGTGGGGTTGTCGCTGGCACTCGAAGACGCTGCTATTGCCATCGTGATCATTGGTGTCCTTGCAGCAGTCGCCGCTGCAATCTGGCTCAACATCAAGTGGGTCATGGCTCCCGCCGCCCTGATGCTGGAAGGAGTCGGCCCCATAGCAGCGCTTCGCCGGTCCTGGACACTCACAACCGGCAACTGGTGGCGGACCTTTGGCATCCTCGTGCTGACATCCATCATCGTTTCGATCATCACCCAGGTTGTGGCCGCGCCCGTCTCGTTCCTCGCTTTCGGATTCGGGTCCTTCTCCACCGCGCCCGCGTCGACGGAAGCGGCGCTGCTCGAGTCCCTTCCGGTGCTGTTGATTGCCCAGGCAGTGACAGCTGTCTTCACCGCAGTCGGCTTCGCGTTCCAGGCGGGCGTCACAGCCCTGCTCTACGTGGACCTCCGGATACGGCGGGAGGGGTTCGACATCGTCCTGTTGCGCGAGAACGAGGCCCGGGCAAAGGGCACTTACTCCCCCATCCCGGGGCAGTCAGCAGGCGGCCCTGGAGCTTCCGCTCCCCCGCCCCCTCGCAGCGGACCGGAAATTTGAGCTTCATGCAGGCCGGACCCGAGTCACGGCTCCTTCCGTCCACCGTGCCACTTCAACCGGACGACGACGAAGCCCGCCGGCTCCTTCAGGACGAGCTCGCAAAAGGCATCTACCAGGAAGCTGAACCTTCCCTGTTGGAACGCGCGTGGACAGCGTTCCTCAACTGGCTGGGCGAGCTCCTCGGTCAGATCCGCAGCGTTGACGCCGGATTAGGGACGATCCTGCTTGCGGTGGGCGCCGTCGTCGTTATTGCTGTAGCTATTCTCCTGATCAAACCGCGATTGAACGCCAGAAGGCGCCCCGAGCCGTCGGTCTTTCAGGCATCAGCCCGCAGCTCTGCGCAGACGCACCGGGCTGCTGCCGACGCGGCTGCCCGGAACAGCCAGTGGGATGAGGCTCTGACTGAACGTTTCCGCGCCATTACCCGCTCTGCCGAGGAGCGGGTAATCATCGACGAGCAGGCCGGACGCACCGCTGTCGAGGTGGCCCGGCAGCTGCAGGACCTCTTCAATGCTCAATCAGGCGATCTCGACTGGTTGGCGCTCCGCTTCAACGAGGTGCATTACGGCGCGCGCCCTGCAACCCAGGGCGATTACCAGCGAACAGTGGAGCTCGATCAGGTGCTGCTCCGTTCACAACCCCGGCACCGGGCCGTAAGCCAGCAGTGGACGGTGCCGGTATGAGCAGCGTCATCCAGTCGGGTCCACCTGCACACGAGCTGCCTCCGAAGAAAATCGAACAGGAGGCCGGCAACGAGATCATGGGGGACGGCGGTAGCGCGCGTTCGACCGTTCTGGACAGGCTCACCCGGGCACGAGGGTGGATTGCTCTCGGTGTTCTCCTTGGGATCGTCGTCGTCATCGGTGTTGTGTTCGCGGGTTCCGGCGCGCAGGATCCGCTTTCGCCCGACAACGCTGCCCCGGAGGGAGCGCGGGCGGTGGCGGAGGTCCTCCGCGACGAGGGGGTAGTGGTTGTCCGTGCGGAATCGCTGGAGGATGCCATCGACCGGCTGGAGGGGCCGGACGACACGCTGCTCCTGCACGATCCCAATACCTGGCTCACTGCGGGGCAGCTCGGAAACATCGGGGGCCTTGCCGACCGCACCGTCCTGATCGAACCGAGCCTGGGCATGCTGACGCAGCTCGCAAACGGAATAAGGTCTGCCGGAGTTGTGCCTGCGGACGTCGAGGAGCCTCTGCAGGCAGCGTGCGCTGATCCCGATGCCCGAGCCGCTGCGGCTGTGAGTCCGGGTGGATTGTCCTATCGAGGCGCGGTGACCTGCTTTCCGCTTCCCGGGGGCGAAGGCGGACGTCCGGCCGGAGTATTCGCGACTACCGCAGACGCAAGGGTGGCCGTCCTGGGTAACGGCGACATCATCAGCAACGGTTTCATTGACGAGCAGGGCAACGCAGCGCTTGCACTTCGGGTTCTGGGCAGCACGTCCACCCTCGTCTGGTACCAGCCCACGGAAAACGACCTCGCCATAAGTTCCGGACCGGTTGATCCGCTGAGCCTGCTGCCGGACTTCGTCAATCCGTTGATGATCTGGCTGTTGATCACCGCCCTGCTCGCCATCCTTTGGCGAGGCCGCCGCTTGGGACCGCTGGTCACGGAGCCGCTGCCCGTCGTCGTGCGCTCTGCTGAAACCGCCGCCGGACGTGCACGCCTTTACCAGGATGCGGGGTCGGTGGACCACGCCGTCCAGACCCTTCGCGCGGCCACTCTGAATCGCCTGGCCTCAGCCCTGCGCATACCGCCCTCCAGCAGCAGGGCGACCGTTGTTGCCGCTGCTGCACAGAAGACCGGCCGGGAGTTTGGCGACCTCGACCAGCTGCTCAACTCCTACAGCCCACGCTCCGATGCCCAGTTGGTGCAGTGGAGCCAGGAATTGGAAAAACTCGAACAGGAGATCCGTCGTTCATGAATCAGCACCCCCAGCACACGCCAGCTCCCCCGGCGTACCAGCCTGGAGCCAATGGAGCTTCACAGGTGACGCCGTCGTCGGGCGAGGCGTCCCGGGCGGACCCAACACGCCGAGCCCTCGTTGCAGTCCGCGAAGAGGTGGCCAAAGCCGTCGTCGGGCAGGACGCGGCAGTTACCGGCCTATTAATTGCTCTCCTCGCGAAGGGGCACGTCCTGCTGGAGGGCGTACCGGGTGTGGCAAAGACCCTGTTGGTCCGGAGTGTTTCCGCGGCCCTGAGCCTCGATACCAAGCGGGTCCAGTTCACCCCGGACCTCATGCCGGGTGATGTGACCGGATCCCTGATCTTTGAATCCCGCACGGCTGAGTTCACGTTCCGCGAGGGTCCCGTCTTCACCAACATCCTCCTCGCGGACGAGATCAACCGCACCCCGCCCAAGACACAGGCGGCTCTGCTTGAGGCGATGGAGGAGAGGCAGGTATCCGTAGACGGCGTGAGCCGGCCCCTGCCGGAGCCTTTCATCGTGGCGGCGACCCAGAATCCCGTGGAATATGAGGGTACGTACCCGCTTCCCGAGGCCCAACTGGACCGCTTCCTCTTGAAGCTGACCCTTCCGTTGCCCGGGCGCGATGATGAGATCGAGGTTATTCGACGGCACAGCGCGGGATTCGATCCGCGCGACCTCAATGCTGCAGGCGTGCGAGCTGTCGCCGGTGAGAGTGACCTTGCGGCAGCAAGGCAGGCAGTTCAGCGGGTGGGCATGGCGCCGGAGGTGTTGAGCTACATCGTCGACCTCGTGCGGGCCACCCGTACTGCGCCCTCATTCCAGCTCGGAGTCTCACCCCGTGGGGCCACGGCCTTGCTGAACACCTCCCGGGCGTGGGCCTGGCTGTCCGGCCGCGACTTCGTCACGCCTGATGACGTCAAGGCCCTGGCTCTACCCGCCCTCCGGCACCGGGTGGCGCTGCGCCCTGAAGCGCAGATGGACGGCGTGAGCGTCGACTCCGTGCTGGGGAACATCTTGGCAACCGTTCCCGTGCCGAGGTAGTCGTGAGCTTCCCAACATGAGTATCACTGCCCGCCTCGTCCTCCTGGCCGTTCTCGGCGTCATTCCGGTGATCCTCTATCCGGGCGCTGTGTCTATCGCTGTGTGGCTCGCGCTTCTTGTTGCGGGCTGCGTCGTCGATTTGGTGCTCGCCGCTTCTCCCCGTGCGATTGGCCTCCAGCGCAAGCTTCCGGAAACCGTCCGTCTCACCGAGGAGACAACGAGCACCCTGACGGTACGCAATCACGCCAGGCGGACGTTTCGGGGCTGGATACGTGAGGGGTGGCAACCTTCAGCCGGTGCCCAGAATCCGGTGCACCACCTGAGCATTCCTGCAGGCGAAGGCCGCAACCTACAGGTCCGGTTGGTCCCCCGTCGTCGCGGCGACCTATCCGTTCACCACGTGACCATCCGCAGTGCCGGCCCTCTCGGATTGGCTGCCCGGCAGGTTACCATTCCGATGCCCGGCACCCTACGGGTGTTGCCGCCGTTTCATTCCAAACGGCTCCTGCCGTCGAAGTTGAGGCGGTTGCGTGAACTCGATGGCCGCGCCGCAGTGCAGATCCGTGGTGCCGGCACTGAATTCGATTCGCTGCGGGACTACGTCCGCGGGGATGACGTCCGGTCCATTGACTGGCGCGCGTCAGCTCGCCGACGGGATACGGTGGTGCGAACCTGGCGACCCGAACGTGACCGCAGGGTGGTGATCGTGCTCGACACCTCCCGCACCTCGGCAGCACGGATCGAGGATGAGCCCCGTCTGGACACGGGAATCGAATCGTCTCTCCTCCTGTCGGTGCTGGCCCAGCGCGGCGGGGACCGTGTGGACTTTCTCGCTTTCGACCGGCGTCCTCGTGCACGGGTGGAATCGGCGGCCAAGGGGAATATGCTCGCTTCGCTCGTGTCGGCGATGGCTCCGCTGGAGTCAGAGCTCATTGAAGCCGACTTTTCGCGGATTCCATCACAGGTGCGCTCCATCTCCGCGCACCGCAGCCTGGTGGTACTCCTAACCGCACTCGATTCGGGCGCAGTGGAGGAAGGCCTGCTTCCCATGCTTCCATCCCTCACCGCACAGCACGTGGTCGTCGTTGGATCTGTGCGGGACCCGCATCTCGATGAGCTGCGCAGTCAGCGAGGCACCGCCGCGGAGACCTACCGGGCTGCAGCCGCGGAACGCGCGCTCCTGGACCGGGCTGCCATCAAGGAGCGGCTTCGGCAGCTCGGCGCCGAAGTAGTGGACGAGCCTCCCCACGAGCTTCCGTCGAAGCTGGCTGATGTCTACATTCGTCTCAAAGCGACCGGGCGCCTGTGAATGCTGGGAAGCGAACCATAAGCCCCCCCGAGTCCTGCACGCTTCCCTGCCTGCACCCCCATAGACCGAAAATTCCGAAGGAGAAGTGTATGACGCCGTCGGTGTACCAGCGCGCGCTCGGAGCGGAGTTCGGACGCCTGCAACCGGAGCTCCAGGAGTACTTCAGCCTGAACGAGGGCTCCCATGCATTCGGCCTTGGCTGCGGCGTCTTTACGGTAGCGGGGAGTCCTGCCCCTCTCGTGAGGCCCTTTTTCGCGTTGGCTGCGAAGGAAAACAGCTTCTTCCCCGAGTACGAGAACGACGTCGAGTTCACGGTGCGGAACTGGGCCCATTCCGATCCGTACGGCAGGCCCTCCCTGACCGCGCGCCGCGACATCTCGTTCAGCAGCGTATCCCGAGTGTTCGAAGACACCACGTCCTGGGCCGGGGACAGCCTGGTCGACTACCTCGGGCGTCATCGCCGCATGGCCACGGCGCTGACCTGCGAGGTGACGACCGACGGCCATATGCGAATGATCTCGTCAGCAACGCGCCTGTTCGCCGGCCGGCTGAGACTGCGGCTGCCCGACGTGGTCGGCGCACAGGCGTACATGGAGCAGTGGTGGGACGGCGCCGAGAACCGGTTCCGCATCAAGACGAACGTCCTGCACCGGCAGCTCGGGCCAGTCCTGGTGTACGCCGGGTGGTTCACCTATGACCTGGTTGCTTACGACGGCGGCCTGCCCGCTGACGTCGCCCCGGCACGGTGGGAGCCGCGAACCTGAGCGTCAGGCGTCGGCGATGGCCTGGTTGAGCGCGTCGGCGCTCTGGTGAAGGTGGGAGAGCACGCGGCGGCTGTGATCCGCCCCGCGCTCCGCAAGGTTTCCGGAGGGGACAAGCCGGATTGATCCGAGCGACTGAAGGGCCAGTCCGAGTCCCCGCCACGGCCGCAGAAGCGCATCGGCTGTTTCCTGCACACGCAGGGGCTTGCGGCCGGGCACCTGTACACCCGCCCACAGGGTGCGTCCCGCCTCGACCAGTTCGGCTATCGCTTCCCAGTCCCGGTTGGTCACTCCGCTGACCGGGACAGCGAATCCCACGTCGGGCACGCGCTGAAGCAGCGCTATCTGTTCCGCTTCACTCAGGGAAAGCACGACGGCGGCAGCCCCGGCTGCGCGCGCGCCCTCGGCCAGCAGCGTCCAGGCTTCGATGACTTCCTGCTCCCCTACGGCGCGGAGGGTCCGGTATCCGCTGGCGGTCGGGATGGCACCTTGCAGGACTTCCGCAATTTCGGGTTCGTCCAGCTGGAGAGTGAGGGCAGCCCCGGGACTGGCCGCAGCGGCCCGAGCCAGAAGCGATCCGACGCCGTCGATCAGTGCGTCGCGGAGGTCACGCCTGGCGCCGTGGTCCAGCAGGGCTCGTTCACCGCTGTGCAGGTGCAGGTTGGCCGCGAGGGACAGCGGTCCCCGACAGTGCACCTTGAGTTCATGGGTGGGACGCTCCTCGGCCCCCACGAGATCCGCGAGGACGTTGAAGTCTGTGGAGAGCGCTGACACCGCCCGCCGGATATCCCGTCCGGGGCGGTCAACGAGTCTCCAGCCATGCGGCTGCAGATCGACCGGAAGTTCCGGCAGCAGTCCGGCGGTCCTGCCGACCTCGTCACTGCCTACACCGCGTTCGGGAAGGGATGGCAGGAACGGCAGGTTCGGGCTGCCCAGCTCACCGCGGATGATCCGCAGCGCTTCGACCGGATCCTGGCCCGGCCAGTCACCGAGGGCGGTGACCGTCACCGCGCCGGAGTCGGGCACAACGGCGTGCGACGCCGCAGCGGGATCAAGCACCATCGCGCGAGGAGTGGTTCTGTGAGATGTCCTGATGATGGCGAATGACCTCGGAGATGATGAAGTTCAGGAACTTCTCGGCAAAGGCCGGATCAAGGTGGGCTTCTTCCGCGAGCGCCCGCAGCCGCGCGATCTGCGCGGCTTCACGAGCGGGATCAGCTGGAGGAAGCTTGTGCTCAGCCTTCAGATGACCCACCCGCTGGGTTGCCTTGAACCGTTCAGCCAGCAGATAGACCAGGGTCGCGTCGATGTTGTCGATGCTGCCCCGAACTGAGAGCAGTTCTTCCATGACGGCGGGGTCGACCTCACCGGCGATTGAACTCGCCGCGGGGTCGAAGCGCCGGGTTTTCTCAGTCATGGTTCCAGTTAAGCAGAACCGGCAGACGCACAGCGCATTGTGTCCCGGGACGCCGAAGGGTCAGCGCGCTGCCGCAAGGTCCGGCCGCTCAAGCGAGCGGGCGGAATCCAGCGTCGCCTGCCCCAGCACGCGGGTGCCCTGGTAGATGACCACTGTCTGTCCGGGAGCGACACCGCGCATCGGCTCGATCAACCGCACCACGAGACTCTGGCGACCATCGTCGTCGTACTCTACCTGCGCGCGGGCGTCCACGGGGTCACCGTGGGCGCGCACCTGGGCCATGCAGTCGAACTCCTCCCCGCTTTCGACGGCGGGAATGGGCAGACCCGCCCAGGAGACCTTGATGCCCCGCAGCTGATCGACCGCGAGCATGCGCTCCGGACCGACGACTACCGTGTTTTCCTTCGGTCGGATTTCAAGCACGAATCGGGGCTTTCCGTCCGGTGCCGGGCGTCCTAGTTTCAGGCCCTTACGCTGCCCGACGGTGAAGGCGTTCGCTCCCGGATGGGTGCCGATGGTTTCGCCGTCCACATCGACGATGTTGCCCTCGGTGAGCTCGATGCGTTCCTCCAGCCAGCCGCGCGTGTCGCCGTCGGGGATGAAACAGATGTCATGGCTGTCGGGCTTGTTGGCGACCGACAGGCCCCGCCGCTCAGCCTCCGCGCGCACCTCGGCCTTGGACGGCGTGTCCGCGAGCGGGAACATCGAGTGCTTCAGCTGCTCATGCGTGAGAACGCCCAGGACGTAGGACTGGTCCTTTGCCCAGTCGGCCGCACGGTGCAGCTCCCGGCTGCCGTCGGCATTCTCTATCACCTTCGCGTAGTGGCCGGTGCAGACGGCGTCGAACCCGAGGGCTAGCGCTTTTTCCAGCAGCGCAGCGAACTTGATCCGCTCGTTGCACCGCATGCATGGGTTGGGGGTACGACCGGCGGCGTACTCGGCGATGAAGTCGTCAACCACGTCCTCCTTGAACCGCTCGGAGAAGTCCCAGACGTAGTACGGGATGCCGAGGATGTCGCAGGCACGCCAGGCGTCCCGGCTGTCCTCGATGGTGCAGCATCCACGGCTTCCGGTTCGTAGGGTTCCCGGCATCCGGGATAGCGCTAGATGAACACCGACGACGTCGTGCCCCGCCTCAACGGCGCGGGCAGCCGCGACGGCCGAATCGACTCCGCCGCTCATCGCTGCGAGTACCTTCATGAACTGAAACCCGTTCCTGCTGTCTGGATGGATGATGCGTGGCCGGACATCCCCGCCTTCCGCGCACGCTCGTACGCGTCGGGCAACGCGGCCACCAAGGTGTCAACGTCTTCAGGCGTCGATGTATGCCCGAGGCTGAAACGCTGGGCACCACGCGCCTCGGTTTCGGTCAGCCCCATGGCCAGGAGGACGTGCGATGGCCGCGGCACTCCGGCGGTGCAGGCAGACCCTGTGGAGGACTCCACTCCCGCCACGTCGAGCAGGAAGAGCAGCGAGTCTCCCTCGCATCCCGGGAAGGTGAAGTGGGCGTTTCCCGGCAGCCGCTGTGTGCGCGGGCCCCTCAGGACAGCTTCCGGAACAACGCGTTCGACGCCGGAAATCAGCTGGTCGCGCAGACCGGAAATACGTGCGGACTCAACTGAGAGGTTGGTGACGACGTCGTCGGCTGCTGCTGCGAAGGCGGCGATGCCCGCGGCGTCAAGGGTGCCCGATCGGATGTCGCGCTCCTGTCCGCCACCGTGCTGGACAGGGGTCAGTTTCACTGCCCGACCCACCAGCAAGGCTCCGACACCTACAGGGCCTCCGATCTTGTGCCCGCTGATCGCCATGGTGGCAAGTCCGGAATCCGCAAAGGACACCGGAACTGACCCGAACGCCTGAACAGCGTCGGAGTGCACGGGGATGCCGTGGCAGGCAGCGGCAGCGGCAATGTCCGCTATGGGCTGGAGCGCGCCCACCTCGTTGTTGGCCCACATGACGGTGACCAGCGCGATCTCGTCGGCGGCGGCGGCGAGCTCCCGCTCGAGCACGTCCATCCGGACGATCCCCTCGTCGGTGACCGGCAACCAGGTAACTTCGGCGCCTTCGTGACGTTCCAGCCACTCGACGGTGTCCTGAACGGCGTGATGTTCGACGGCGCTGCACAGTATCCGTAGGCGGCGCGGGTCCACGTCGCGGCGGGCCCAGAAGAGACCCTTGACGGCGAGGTTGTCCGCTTCGGTTCCGCCGGAGGTGAAGATGACTTCCGAGGGATGCGCGCCGGCGGCCCGCGCAATGGTTTCCCGGGAGTCCTCGACCACCCGGCGGGCACGGCGGCCCGAGCCGTGCAGCGACGAGGGGTTGCCGCTACGGCTGAGTTCGGTGGTGAGAGCGGCGAGCGCGGGCGCCGAGAGGGGCGTGGTCGCCGCGTGGTCAAGGTACACGGGCACCCCGCAATTCTATCGTTGGGTGTCGCCAAAGCCGAACGGGCCTGTGAGTTGTCTCCCCCGGGAGGAACGGTCAGGAACGCCTGATAGAAATAAGCTGTGGAAAAGCTCCCCGTGCGCACAGGCGCCCAGTTCATTCCCCAACTGCTGCACGCCAGGCATGACTTCGGATCACGGGTCCTTGATTTCGACAACCAGATCGCCCTCATGGCCATCATCAACCGCACTCCTGATTCGTTTTACGACGGCGGACGCACCTTTGCGCTGGAGGCTGCGGTGGACGCGTCACTTCAGGCAGTCGCCGACGGCGCGGACTGGGTTGACATCGGCGGGGCGCCCTTCGCTCCTGGGCCTGCGATACCGGCCGCCGAGGAAGCTGACCGTATTGTTCCTGTCATCCAGGCCGTGCGGGAAGCCTCCGACGTCGTCATCTCAGCGGACACGTTCCTCCCGGAGGTGGCGGAACAGGCAATCATGGCCGGCGCCAACGTCGTCAATGACACCACCGGCCTGCGCAACCGCGATCTTGCCGCGGTGATCTCGCAGACGGGCGCCCACGTCGTGATCACTCACAGTCTGGCCGAACCGAGGACCGTTCTTGGCCGGCCGAACTACACCGACGTGGTGACCGAGGTAGCCGACTTCCTCGTGCGCCAGGTTGAGCTCGCGGTTTCCCTGGGTATCAGTGAGGACCGGATCCTGGTTGATCCCGGCCACGATCTGAACAAGAACACGATGCACTCCCTTGAGATCACACGGCGGTTCTCAGAAATCGCCGGACTCGGGTACCCGACCCTTGCGGCTGTATCCAACAAGGACTTCATCGGTGAAACCCTGGATCGGCCGAAGAAGGCCCGGGATGAGGGTTCCCTCGCTGCAGCTGTCATGTGCGCGCTCGGCGGGGCGAGGATTCTCCGGATGCATAACGTCACTGCCGCGCGGTCCACCATCAATCTGATCGAAGCAGCGATGGGGTGGCGTGAGCCGGTCTACCTCCGGCACAACATGGGAGAGTTCAACCAGCCATGATCAACCAGGTCCTCCCGGCGGGTGCCGTCGATCGGACAGACGAGGATCTGCTCGCCCTGTACGCTTACCCGGCCCACAGCCCATGGGTACGTTTCAACTTCATCGCCAGTCTCGACGGGTCCGCAACACACCAAGGCGTTTCCGCACCCCTGGGCAACGAGGGCGACCGCCGTTTGTTTGGTCTCCTCCGCAGGTTGTGCGACGTCATCCTGGTGGGAGCAGGGACGGTGCGGGCCGAGGGATACGCGGGACCGCTCGTCAGCGAAGAGGACACCCGGTGGCGCGTAGCTCACGGGATGTCCGGCCATCCGGCGCTCGCGATCATCTCCGGCACTCTCGGGCTGGATCGGGACAGCGAGCTTTTCCAACGGTCTCCGGTTCGCCCGGTTCTGTTCACAGCAGCGACTGCGAACCCGGAGCGGGTGCGATCACTCTCCGAAGTGGCCGACGTCGTCGTCGTGGGTGAGGACCGCATCGATTCCCGTACCTGCGCAGACTGGCTCCATAGCCGCGGGTTGGGACGGATACTGTGCGAAGGCGGACCGGGCATCTTCGGAGGGTTCATCGCCGAGGACTCCGTCAATGAGCTGTGCCTTTCCGTGAGCCCCCTGTTGACCGGCGGCGAGGGCACCCGCATTTCGGCCGGCGCTGACAACCCGCAACTGCGAGCGATGACGCTTGCCTCACTGCTTGAATCGAACTCCGCCCTCTTCGGTCGCTGGGTGAGGTCGGGCGGGGCCTAGCCCGGCGGAACAACCGAGATTCGGTTCCGGATGTCTGCGACGGCGGCTGTGAGATTTTCGTCCGACGGGCAAGACACGACGAACGCCAACCCCGTGCCGGTGGCGTGAAAGAGCCGCAGCGAAATCGCGCTGGCGGGCGTATCCCCCGTCGCCTCCTGGATGTACGTCAGGAACTCGACTGAGGCCTTCGATTCGCCCGCGGACTCTCCCCACAGCCATTCCGTGATGACCAGATATTCGGGCAGGATACTCGGGTCCATGAAGCGGAACAGAGCCTCGGTGGACGCGCGGTCGTCGCCGTCGACCAGGAGCGGACCCTGAGCGGGTGTGTATCGCAGCGACGCAGTACATCCGGACTCGCTGACGTAGACGGACTCCCCGTTGACGAGCAGCTTCTTCTGGGTCCAGCCCGGGGTGCGGGTGATGCCGTCGGAGAACGCGACCATATCCGCCTGCTCGATGTACCCACCGCGGTCAAACGTCATGTCGTTGCCCACGATGTCGGCGCGGGGAAGCGGGGGAAGTTCGGGCGGACCGGAAGCCTCCGCCGCTGCGTTGTCCACCGGCGCAGGCTGCACCGGCGCCGTCGTGCTGCTGGCGGGGGTCTCAGCACCCGGCATCACCGGCACTTCTATACGGCACCCGGCGAGCACCGGAGCAAGGCAGAGCAGGACCAGGCACGCCGGAAGCGGTCTATTGCGCCATGTCTGCACCACGCACTCCCTAACGTCTGGACCTTCCGAATTGCCCTGCCCACTCTACCGAGCGCGGTGCATGGCACCCATGGGGAGGCGTGCCCATACGGTTTGTTCCTACGGCGCGAGCACCCTGAGCGCCCGCGGCACAACGTCGATCTGCACCGGGCCGTCCCCGACCGGCTCGCCATCGGCAAACAGTTCGACGTCCCGCACCTCAAGCTCAACCGACGACACCCGGCGAATGTGGACTGCCCGCAACCGAACATGCCCGCCGGAGAAGAGGAGCGGAAACAGCATAAGAAGACGCAGGCGCGGCAGCGGGTCAATCACGAGGAGGTCCAGTTGACCGTCATCCGGGCGTGCATCAGGTGCGATCAACATGCCCCCGCCGATGGAGCGCATGTTTGCGATGCAGACAAGTACCGCGTGCGGATCGGTCCGGTGGCCGTCGGCGCTCAACCGATACTGCGGCGGCCGGAAGAATGGCAGCTCGCGGAACAGCGCCAGAACGTACCGCGCCCGCCCCCGCGGCCAGGACCAGCGGTTCGCCCGGGCGTTCACCACCGCATCCAATCCTGCCGAACAGGCGGCCGCAAACCAGACGTCGGGGCGGTCGGAGCCGCGAATCCGTCCGAGGTCAATTAACCGCGAATCGCCGGTCAGCGACTTCAAAATGACGGCGAGCGCGGCCGACGGCGAGCCGAGCGGAACGCCCAGAGACCGCGCGATGTCATTGCCCGTGCCCGCCGGAATGATGCCCAGCGGCACACTGGTACCGGCGAGCGCATTGATCGCCACATGCACGAGACCGTCTCCGCCGATTGCGATGAGTCCGTCCGGGTCTCCCGCGAGCGCTGTCTCAAGCTCGGCCTGCAGAGATGAAAGGCCCTGTAGCCCCACCACCCGAAGCGTGTGGCCGGAAGCCTCCAGCCCGGCCAGCGTACCGGGCATTGCGCGTGCGCCTGCGCCGGATCCCGCCGTCGGGTTCACTGCAAGGACAAGCCTCACCGGACTACCCTGCCGTGTGGCTCCGCGATGACCATCGCCTGTGAAGCGTCGACGAAGCGGGCTCTTCCACAGTCCTCCCGCTCGCCGCTCAGCCCGTACCAGTCCAACCTGCTCGGTGCCTGATCCTTGCCCGCCATGCTTTCGATGCTATCGGCCCATTTGCCGGAGGTGGACGCACCGTTTACAGTCAAGCGCGGAACCTGCGAACACCGTTCCCGATCCCCTTCCGGATGAAAGGCCACCATGGCAGCCCCCGAACGCACGTACTACGCCGTGCTTGGGGTGAGCAGGAGTGCGACCGCGAAGGAGATCAAGGACGCCTACCGCCGGGCTGCGCGGACGGCCCATCCTGATGCCGGCGGAAGTGCGGAACTGTTCCATGACGTGGCCGTGGCCTATGAGATGCTTGCCGATCCCGAACGCCGCCGGCGCTACGACCGCACACTCGGAGTTGAGGATCCGCTGCCCGATGCCCGGCCGAGATCCAACTCTTCCCGGCCATCGCGGCCCGCTCCATCCGAGGATCACGCCCTGCCGCCCCGGTATGAGCCCCCGTACGACGGCGGCGCAACAGCCGGTCCGGTCCCGCTCACCCTCGCGCAGCAGCAGGTTCACGGTACAGCCCGTCAACCGGGCGCCCTTGCCCGCCTTCGCCCCGGGGCGACGGCGCGATACGACGGGGAACGCGCCACTGCACGCCTCGTCGAGGGCAGCCTGCTGCCCGGCTTCCCTGCCGCGCGGCTCGTCAACGGGCTGGCGTTCGGCGGCGGAGTCGAAGTAGGGCATGCGCTGTTGGCCGGCTACCGCATCGCCGTGGTGGACTCACTCGTGGCGCCGCCGGGGAACTACTCCTGGGACGGACACCGGCTGCGGCACCGCGGGCGGCAGGCCGGCGATGTGCGCATCACCCAGACGGTGCGTCAGGTGCAGGACCTGTTCCCCGAGTGCAACGTGCGCGGCTGGTTGGTGCTTCACGGCAGGCTGGACAATCCGTTCGAGCCGATTGTCGATTACCCGCCCTCCCTCGACCGCTCGGCACTGGCGTCCGTGCACGTCGCCAATGCCGGGACGCTCCTCCGGGAGCTACGGCGCTTCCTGTCCGAGGGTCCTCAGCCCAACACTGTGCAGGTGCCGGTGCTTGCGAGGCTGCTCGACGCGGCCGGACGCTAGGATTGCACAGTGTTCCGCATCCTCTTCTACACGCCCGAAATTCCCGGCAATACCGGCAACGCCATTCGGCTGGCTGCGGTCACCGGAGCTGAGCTCCATCTGGTGGAACCGCTGGGCTTCGACCTTGATGACACGAAGCTCCGACGGGCCGGGCTGGACTACCACGACCTCGCCGTACTGACGGTTCACCCGGACCTCGATACAGCGCTCGGCGTGCTCCGGCCTGAGAGGCTCTTTGCCTATACCTCCGAGGGAACAGTCACTTACTCAGATATCCAGTACCGGCCAGGTGATGTCCTGCTGTTCGGGCCGGAATCTGTCGGGCTTCCCCTCGAGGTGAAGAACCACCCCGCCGTGACAGCCAGGGTGCGCCTCCCCATGCTGCCTTCACGCCGGTCCCTGAATCTGGCCAACTCGGCATCGATCGTGGTGTACGAAGCATGGCGCCAGCAGGGGTTCGGGGGCGCACAGGATGTGCAACCCGTCGCAAAGGAGCACTCATGACCGGCGTAGGTAACCTTTTCGACGACGGCGCGGAGCATTTTGAGCGCCTGGCACCCGTTCTGTGGAACACCATGGGAAACGTGCTGGTGGCCGCCGCGGACCTACACCTGGGACACAGAGTTCTGGACGCGTGCTGCGGCAGCGGTTCGGGTACCATTCCCGCCGCACAGGAGGTGGGTCCCGAAGGACGGGTGGACGCTGTGGACCTGTCTGTCGAGCTGCTTGCACTCGCCGAAGCAAAGGCAGCCGCGCTGGATCTCAGCTCGATCAACTTCGTGAACGCAGACGCCTCCACCTGGACCTCGGGCGAACCCTATGATGCAGTGCTGTGCGGGTATGGCCTCTTCTTCCTTCCCGACATGGCTGCCGGCGCCGTCCACCTCGCGTCGCAGTTGCGCAGCGGCGGCAAGCTGGCGGTGAGCACCTGGCAGGAACACGCCCACGAACCCTTCGCATCGCTCCTGCGCGAGGTGTGCTTCGAGGAACAGCCGCAGTTGCGGGAAGCTGCTGTCCCCAAACCGACACGCCAGATGGCAGAGGTCGCATCGGCCGAGAAACTGCATGCTTTCCTCACCACAGTGGGGTTCGAGTCGATTGAGGTACACGAGACGCCCCTGCAGGTACCGCTCGACGCCGAACTGGCCTGGACGCTGGTACTCGGCACGGGGTACCGCTTCATGCTGCCGTCCGACCCGGACGGCAGGGAACGGGTACGAACGCGGTTCCTCGAAAGCCTGGGACAGGACATGACCCTCAACGCTGACTCGTTGATCGCCGTCGCGACCCGCTCCTAGCCCCCAGCGTAGGCCGACCCATCCGTTTCGCCCGCCGTTTCGAATGAGGGGTAGTACCGGCAGCAGGCCGGTGAAGACTGGCGCAGAAACGGGCGGTGCAGCATGGGCGGAACGGTGGTTGGTCACGTACTGACCCGCGCGGCCGCTCGACCTGTTCGGGATACCCGGCGGGGCGCTTTATGCTTGAAACCTATGGATACGCCACGTGTGAGCCGGATAACGCCCGCCAGGTCGGACCCCGACCAGGCTGCCGGTGAATCCTCAGGAGCGGTTGACCTCGCTGATCTTCTAGCGCGGGTCGCCCTGCAGGACCAGAGCGCCTTTGCTGAGTTCTATGCACAGACCTCCCGCAGGGTTTACGGCCTCGCCCGACGAGTGCTCATCGATCCCGAACTCAGTGAGGACACAACGCAGGAGGTTTACCTGCAGGTGTGGAACATGGCCGACCGTTTCAACCCGGACGCCGGCAGCCCTATGGCTTGGCTCATGACTCTGGCGCATCGCCGGGCCGTGGACAGAGTGCGCTCCGAACAGAGCTCCACCGACCGGGAGGCTCGGTACGGAGCGGCGATGCAGGTGAAGGACCATGACGACGTCGTCGATACAGTGACGCAGCGCCTGGAGGCCGAAGCTGTGGTCCAGTGTCTGGAAACACTGACGAAGACGCAGCAGGAGTCCGTTCGGCTCGCTTATTACGGCGGCCTGACGTATCGCGAAGTGGCAGAAAAACTTGGCGTGGCGGTGCCCACGATCAAGTCGAGAATCAGGGACGGACTGATTCGGTTGAAAACATGTTTGGGGGTGAACTGAGATGCAGGACAAGGAAATGAACAAGCACTTTACAGATGATCTCCGGCAGGACCTGGCCAAAGGCCTGGTCGCCGAGTGGGCCGAGATGTACGCCCTGGATGCTGTGACTGACGAGGAGCGCACCACACTCGAGGACTACATCTCAGACGCCGCTCCCGAGGTACGCGAGACCTTCCACCGCCGGGTCCGCTCGACACGTGAGGCACTGGCGCAGTCGTTCGCAACCCATGAGGAAGAACCCCCCGCCGACCTGCTCTCACGCATTGTTGCGAATCTTCCGGCTGACGGACCGTCAGCTGCCGAGCCGGCAGGCGCTTCAGCGACGGATGAGTTGAGCGCACGCCGCAACGCGCGCCGGGGCCAGTCCCCGGCCGCGAGGTGGCTGCTCGCCGCCGCGGCTGCAGTGGTCGTTGCCGTCGGCGGTGTCACTGTGGCGCAGAACCTGCAGCCACCATCAGTTCAGGAGCAAGTTCTGCAGGCGGACGACGTCCAGCGCGAAGAGGTTGAGATCGGTGACACCGGTACCGCTGTACTGGCGTTCTCGGAGTCCCGGGATGCAGCCGTCGTTACCCTGGACGGTGTGCCGTCCCCGCCGGAAGGCAAGGTCTACCAGATGTGGCGGGTCCCTGCTGACGGTGCTTCCCCTGAATCGCTGGGGACGATGACCGGCGAGGACGTCGCCCATACCGAGCTGGCTATCGAAGGCATCAACACCTACAGCGGACTTGCGATTACTGTGGAGCCGGAAGGCGGATCTGAGACGCCGACCCTTCCGATCGTCGTGCAGATTCCTTTCGGGGACGCCTAGTCAGAAACCGGCAATCGTCTCGTCAGTGTTGATAGGCACAACCTGGAAGACTTCCGCGCTGCGCCCTTCCGGCAGACCGCCACGGCGAGCATTGGCGGCGAGAAACCCCCGGACTGCGCTGTCCATGCGCTCGATGTCAGGGTGCTGGCTGGCGTGGAACCGCAGAGCCCGCATCTTGTCTTCCACGTGGTCGGTCACGTCGACGAAGTGGTTTTCGAGTTGGGTGGGCCCGCCGAAGAACCAAAGCCACGGCACCCGGTAGGCGTCGAGTCCCCGGGCGGCGAGTTCAGGGAAGGCGTACGGATTTTCCACGGCCGGATAGATCGCGCGCGTGACCGCTTCCCCGCATGCGAGGTGATCCGGATGGCTTTTCTGAATTCGCTCCCAGTTGCGCTCAGGGTGCATGGAGAGGACTACCTGCGGACGCACCGTTCGAATGAGTTCAACAACGCTCGCAACGAGCTCTTGGCTAGGCTCCAGATAGCCATCCCGATGACCAAGAAAATGCACATTCTCAACACCGACCAGACGCGCAGCGGCGCGCTGCTCCTCGCGACGCAACTCCACGATGTCGGGCCGGTGCTCGTCGGAAAATCCCCCGGCATCACCGTCGGTCATGATGCAGTACTCAACGACGACGCCGCCCGCACGCCATCGTGCGACCGTCCCCGCCGCACCGAAATCAATGTCATCCGGGTGCGCTACGAAACAGAGAACACGGCTCACGCCGTCCAACGACTGTTCAGGGACTTTGGCCATTTCAGCTCTGGCGCTTCTTGATTTCTTCGGTCGCTTGCGGCAGGACGGTTGCCAGGTCTCCCACAACGCCGAAGTCGGCGATCTCGAACACCGGGGCATCCGGATCCTTGTTGACTGCGACGATCACCTTCGCGGTCTGCATTCCTGCCTTCTGCTGGATAGCACCCGAGATACCAGCCGAAATGTAGAGCTGCGGGGAGACCGTCTTGCCGGTCTGGCCGATTTGAGCCGAATGATCGATCCACCCGGCGTCGGTCGCTGCCCTTGACGCCCCGACAGCTGCACCCAACGCATCCGCGAGGTCTTCGACGGGACCAAAGTTACCGTCCACTCCCCTGCCGCCGGCCACCACGATCCGGGCTTCATCCAACGACGGCCTGCCGCTCGCAGTCTTTTCGGTCCGTCCTGTAATGCGTGCGGCCGCGTCCGGCACTGCCACGTCCACCGTGCGTATTTCGGGCGCGGAACCGCCCTCCGGGTTTGCAACCTCGATGGTATTGGCCTTGACCGTGATGATGGGACGTCCGGTCGTCACGGCGCAGTTCACGCTGTATGACCCTGCGAAGACCGATTTCGTCGCACTGAAGTCCTCATTCACCGCTACTGCATCAGTGATGACGCCCGAGGACAGACGGATACCGGTCCGTGCTGCGATCTCCTTGGCTTCGAACGTGTTGCCGAGGAGCACGGCGTCGGCCTGTGATTCCTGGGCCGCTGCGGCGAGGAATGCGGCTTTCCCTGCCACCAGCAGCTCACCAAGCCCATCGGATGAAGGACGGTAGACGGTCCCTGCGCCGTAAGCGCCAAGCTCCGCTGCAACGCCGTCGGTCAGGTCACCGAGCACCGCGGCCGCCGGCTCGCCGAGGCTTCCCGCAAGGGTCAACAGTTCTCGATCGGTCTTGTGCAGGTTCTTACCGGGCGTGTCGATGTATACGAGGACTTTTGCCATACCAAAGGCTCCTTGAAGAGTTGTGTCGCTGGGAGGCTCTGCGGTCAGAGCAGCTTTTGCTCGGCGAGGAAGTCAACCAGCCGGCGTCCGGCGTCGCCTTCGTCGGTGATGATGACGCCTTGCGAGCGCGGCGGGCGCTGCTGCGCCTCATTGACCCGGGTCCAGGCACCTGTGAACCCGACCTCCGAAGCCTCCAGTCCGACGTCGGCCAGACCGAGGGTGGTGATCTGCTTCTTCTTGGCCGCCATGATGCCCTTGAAGTTCGGGTACCGCGGCTCATTGATCTGGTCCGTAACCGAGACGACTGCCGGAAGATTGCTTTCCACGGTCTCGGCCACATTGTCGCTCTCGCGCTGCGCCGTGAGCTGCCAGGCGCCGCCGTCGTGCTGCAGTTCCAGTTTCGAGGCGAACGTGACCTGCGGAAGGTTGAGCAGTTCAGCGAGCTGTGCCGGGACAAGGGAGGTCTCCCCGTCGGTGGAGGCCATGCCGGTCACCACCAGATCGACGTCGCCAAGATGGCGCACGACGGCGGCGAGGGCACGCGACGTGCCGGAGGCATCCGATCCGGCCAGGGCGTCGTCACTGAGATGGACGCCCTCGTGGGCACCGATTTGCAGGGCCTTCTTCACGGCATTGACCGCCTGCGACGGACCCATTGTGACGGCCGTGACTTTGTGGTCCGTTCCACCCAGGGCTTCCACCAGCTGCAGTGCCGCTTCGAGAGCGTACTCATCGAGTTCCGACAGGATGCTTTCCGAGCGATCGGTGGTGTTGTGCTCTCCGTTGAGGTGACGGTCGAACTGCGCATCCGGTACGTGCTTCACCAACACTGCGATATTCAGCGCGGAATGTGTCTCGTCCATTGGTGCCTTTCCTCCGGCTAGTAGCTGCCCGCACACAAGCTAACCACACAGGCATGCCGTTTACCGCAGCTATATGACGAAGCAGCAGCCCCCTCGAACGGGGGCTGCTGCTCGGTGGTTTTCGCTTGCTCTAGGCGGGTGCCTGTCCGACCGTGACATCGAGGGTCAGGGTCTCCTCACCGCGTTTCAGTTCCACCTGGGTGGACTCCCCTTCGGCGAGCATCCGTACCGCTGCGGTCAGGGACTTCGGATCCTCAATCGACAAGTCGCCGACTCGGGTGATGATGTCCCCTTCCCTGATACCGGCGGATTCTGCCGGGCTGCCGGCCTCGACGGACTGGACCTGGGCGCCGACGGAGAAGGAACTGCCCTCCCCGCTGCCGGATGCGGCGCCGACACTCACCCCGAGGAACCCGTGGGTCGCCTCGCCGTTGGCGATAATTTCCTCAGCCACGCGCTTCGCGTAGTTGATCGGGATCGAGAATCCGACGCCGATGTTGCCGGCGCTCTCGCCCGTTCCGGCCGACGCGATTGCCACGTTCACGCCGATGATGTGGCCCTGTGAATCGACCAGCGCTCCTCCGGAGTTCCCCTGGTTGATCGCCGCGTCGGTTTGAATCACATTGAGGTAGATCGAACCCTGGCCTCCCTGCTGCGGCGCCTGGGAGCCGTCAGGCGGGAGGAAGTTGAATCCGTCGCCCGGATCCTGCTCGGGTGCATCGGCCTGTTCTTCCGGAACCGCCGAGGACTGCACGCTGATGGTCCTGTTGAGGGTCGACACGATGCCGTCCGTGACGGTTCCGCTGAGACCAAGGGGTGCGCCGATCGCGATGGCGACGTCTCCCACGTTCAGTTCGGAGGAGTCCGCCAGTGTTGCCGGCTGGAGGTCCGGAGCGTCGATCTTGATCACTGCAAGGTCGGAGAGCGGGTCTGTTCCGACGATCTCTGCCGGGAAAACCCGCCCGTCATTGGTTCGGACTTCTACTGCCGCGTCTGCAACCTGGCCGCCGAGGGTCACCACGTGCGTGTTGGTGAGAATGTGGCCCTCCGCGTCGAGAATGATGCCCGACCCGGATCCCCCGGAACCGCCGCCGTTGACGGAGATAGTCACTACGCTGGGCGAGGCTTTGGCAGCAGCGCCAGTGATTTCGTTGACGTTCTCGGTGTCGTTGACCACAACGGACTGCGCCTGCGAGCCGCCGTTGTTTGAGGCCGGGTCGCCGGAGTCCAGCAGCGCGTCGGCACCGACAGCGACGCCACCGCCGAGGAGGCCCGCAACGAGCATTCCCGTAATGAACGTGCCTGTTCCCACCCGCTTCTTGGACTCGCGCTTCTTCGGGGGTCCGCCGGGGGTGGCGTAGGGTCCATATCCATTCGCCGTGCCCTGCGGCCGTGGATGTGCCGCGAAGGAGTCCCCGCGTTCCTGTCCGGTTGTGTCGATCGGCGCCGTGAGGGGGTGGGCCTGATGCTGTTGCGTGGGCGGGATATTTGGGTTGTGGCTGGGGGGATTCTGCGGGCGGGGTGGAAGCGGTCCATCGTACGACCCGTTGTTCTCGGTCATCGTTTGTCCTTTCACTGG
>NZ_JAPSHV010000004.1 GCF_031179385.1 Arthrobacter sp.
GACCGGGTATGTCCTGGCAGGAGGGGTTTTTTCGTGCGCGCCTGACGGCGCATCGAAGTCAGCCGACGAGGCGCTTGGCCCGCTCAACGGCCTTGCGAAGTTCGTCCTGTTTGGTCTTGCGCGAGAGCGACTGCGGCCCGACACCGGGCGCCTTGATAACGGTGACGCGGGGCACCCTGTCCTGTAGGTGCTTGTCCCAGGTCTGCTGCACGGCGTCGCTGCAGAGCAGCACCACCTCGAGACGCGGAAGAAGCCGCAGGACAGAGCCCAACGCCTTCGCTCCGGCTGTGCGGTTGTCCGCGTTGGGGTTGGGCGCGAGGAACGGGACCATGTTCCACATCAGGACGCCGTCATGCAAACCGGCGGAATCTCGTTCAATCCAGCAGCGCTCGGCCGAGCTGTCAGGGTTGTCGACTGACACGATGCCGGTGCCGCCTTCGGAGAACAGATCTTCCTGCGGGCGGTCGAGGACAAAGAGCACGCGTGCCTGGTCTCCGGCGTCTGCGGGGTCGAAGTGGGGGACGGGAGTCGACCGGGCGGCGGCATACGCGGCGCGCCACTGCTCCAGGCTTTGAACGTGCGGGGCGGTCGCCAGCATGGATCGGCGGTTCTCGAGGACCGCTTCGTCGGCCAGGGCTTGCGGATGGTCGAGGTACATACCTCCACTGTATCCGGGTGTGTTCACTTCGCCTGACGGAGGTGAGCTTCGCTACAGAGTCTGATCCACGTCAGGCGGGGTGGGAGTACTTCACTGCCGGAGGTCGAAATCCAAATCAAGGCATTCGGGATTGGACAGCTCCCGCCACGCCGAAGTGACCGCCGCCGTAGGTAGGGCGGCCGCAATGGGCATACGGTCAGCGTCGACAAGCTGAGCGAGGTCTAACCCGGTGAGAGCGGCGATGTCACGGATCGGGACCTGGAACGTGCGAAACGGACCAAGCGGGGGAGCGGCGTCCACCGCGCCGGGCCGTTCTATGTCGGGAAGCTCACGCAGCTGGGGCGTCTGATCCACCACGTAACCGGTGGCGGCAAGCCCGCCCTCATGAAGAAAAGCCGCCACCTTGAAGTACATGAGCGGGATGCCGGTTCCGCGGTACACCGGATCCCGATCGCTGAAAACCGGCCCCGTGAAGACAACCAGACGCCGGCCGTAGTCCGCAGCGTTATCCAGCAGGTAGGTTTCAAGCCCGAGCCACAGATCAAGGCTTTGATTGAATGCCGCGGCCTGTGGTGCTGCATTGGTGTAGAAAAAGGTGTCACTGTTGGCCTGCGCTGCTTCCGCTTGCGTCGCGCCCCACACAGCCGACGCCCGACGCACCAGATGCCCCCGGTCGATGTCATTGCGGGCGTAGAGCCCTGCGCCGGTCTGCATGCTCTCTCCCAATCTTGGATCGAGGCGCCAGTCGATGCCTGACCGGTCCATGTCCATCAGATGGGAACCATCGATGCCGAGCGCGGTGACCGCCGCGAGGCGTTTGTCACTGCGCATCAGTATGGAGAAGTGCGTGTAGGGCAACAGAGTGGTCTCGAGCATCGCCAGGGCGGGCACCGGCAGGCCGATGCCGAGAAACTCCTCGTCGAAGCCGGCTCGGTCGGAGAGATCGTCCGCGGTGAGGAACCGCGGCTCAGGCAAAGGTGCGTTCATTGGCGGAACCTATCACCGTCGAATGGACGCGAGATGAACGCCGGGCATCAACGCAGGTCAGGCTGCTCGTTCCCAGGTGACGCTGTGCCCCCAACCACCATGGTCGATGTCAATTGGCCGGCCGTCCTGGTCATGGCACGTGTCCACGGGCTCGCCGAACGCCTCACAGGTGGGGTCGGAACAGCGCTCCGACATGGTGCCCACGTATTCGTCCGCAAACTCGAGCTCCCACTGATCGACCTGGCATAGTGCCCAGGCGTCCCCCTGGTCTGCAAGGTCGCGAAGTTCTTCGATGCTGTACCGGCGCCCCCGCTCGGGGTGGCGGACAGGTGTGGTCGGAGTGGTGTGGGAAGTGGCTGAAATGTTCATGCGCCCAAGGTACTGCGCGCCTCCGACATTTTTGAGGGATGGGTCAGGCGAGTCCCGAACCCGTCAGCTTTTCACCGGCTGCAGAGACGACTGCACAGCAACGACGTCCGCCCCATAGCGGGCGTCGTACGCGCTTTGCAGAGCTCCGTCGTCGTAAGTCACCGTGACAAAGAGGTAGCCGTTTTCAATCCAGGTCATGAGCACGTCAGGATCGCTCGATATGGTGGATTGCAGGTCAGCCAGTTCGCTTTCGGTCCCTGCTCCGGGATTCGTGGGGTCCGTCCTGGGATCGATGTTGGCGGGAGGATCGTAGAGAGCCAGCGGCGTCGGCGGCCGGGTGACCGTGAAGGTGGTGCCATCCCACCTGCCCTGGACAGCATAGGTTCCCCAGGTGACACCGTTCGCGCTTTCTGAAGCGTCAGCCTTCGTCCAATCCCAACCGACGATCTCGGGGCCGGAACACTGCGGCGGATAGGACTCCATGACGGGTCCCAGGCAGAGCATCGCCGGCCCGTCACCGGTCGACAACACTGTTCCCTGGCCGATCAGCTCATCGGAAGCCGGTCGAGGTGAACCGCTGGCAGGACTTCCACCCGGTGAAGTCACGGCACCACAACCGGCCAGCAGCAGAGCGGTCAAGGTCAGCGGAAGCAGGATTTTCACCAGACGGACTCCAGATCAGCGTGTACGGCGGCCAGCAGCCGGTCCCTGTCGTGGATAACGTCAACCGGCCGCTCGCCGTGAAGTTCGCCGTTCGCGACAACGAACCATTGCAGGATGTGACGGTCTTTCCAGCCAGCAGCAAGAGCGATCTCCGCAACTTCGGCCATGACCGGCCGGACGATGCGAGCGGTCTTGTCGAACTGAAATCCCGGGTACAGAACGCGCCCTGCCTTGGTGGCAACACCGAGAATTCGGCGTTCCGCTGCCAGGCATCCGGCGGGGGGCCAATGGGGGCCGAGCAGGGCGTCGACATCGGATCCGCTCAGCAGCCCGAACTCCAGTTCGATCGCCACCCACCGCGCGCACGCGGCCCTGATGGAACGCGACACCGCGTCCTGATAAGCAGTCGCTTCACCAACGACTCGGGCTGAGCCGCTTCTCATAGGAACAAGGTACTGCTAGCGGCTGCTCAAAAGAACAGTTGATGGATATTTGACATCGAACCGCGACCTCCCGCGATTACGACGACGGGGAGCAAGCCTCATTGAGCGCCTCGACGGACTCGGCGGGCACCTGGTCTCCCGCCGCAGCGATGTCACGAAGAGGGCCGGTGATTTCCGAGGGAACGCCGGCGGTTTCAGCGGTTTCTACCAGCCCTCCCAGGATTTCCCGGTCCCGAGCGCTGACGTTGCCGTCGTTCACGAGGGAACATACCTGGGATCGGACTTCCTCCGCGGCGGCCCCGGCAACCTGCGACGCCGCATCGCTGGCTATCCCGCCGGCGGTCTCCTCTATCTGGCTGCAGCCTGCGAGCAGGGCAGCGACGGGCACGAGCAGGCAGAGTGCAGCAAGTTTCTTCACTTTCCCAGTCTAGGTGCGCAACCCAGGCACACCTCTAGCGTTCGAGGTCCTCAGGGTCGAACTGGCTGAGTGGCGAGCCCCCGAAGTTTGCAGAGTCATCACTTGCATCGGCTTCCTCCTCGCTCATGGGATCGCCGAAATCGACGTCGGCGGCTGCTTCGCCAATGGTCGGTTCCTCCGGCGGAACCTGCTCGTCACCGTCGCTGAATCGGACATCTTCGGTTTCGTCGCGGAGGCTCTGGTCGCTTGTTTCCAGTCCCGGACCGCCTACACCTGGCTCATCCTGCAGCAGCGGATCCTGTTCCCAGTTGTCCGGGTCTACCTCGGCAGCACTCGGGTAGTCGTCCGGCTGGCCGTCCTTCACCGGATCCAGCGCCTCCGGAGCGAGCGACTGGTTTGCTGCCTCCGGTTCCTCGCCGACCACGTTCAGTTCCTCATCGGGGAGATTCTCAGTCATGACCGATCCTTTCGACGATTCTGTAGGAGCATCGGCTCCCGGTTCAGTAAGCCTACTGATCATTTTGGGTCGAGGCTAGCCGAACCAGTGACAGGAGGCTGCCGCGAATGGAACGGCAGCCTCCCATACCTAGTCGCCTACGGCATCCCGCCAGCTGTGACGGGGGCTGAACCCCAGTACTTTCCGCGCCTTGTCGATTGACAGGAGCGTTTCATGTTCCCCAACGTCCTTCGTGACCTCAACACCGGGGAACACCTCGGCAGCGAGGGAAGCACTTGAGCGGTTCATCACCGTGTCGGCTGCGGCGATGATGTACCTGTCGAAGCCGTTCGGCGCGTTCTCAAGAGCCCGAAGCACGGCCTGTGCTCCGTCCCGGCCGTCGATATAGCCCCAAAGGTTCCACTTCCGCAGCAGGGGGTCGGCATCGAAGGACGGGAAATCCGCGTAGTCTTCCGGGTCCATAACGTTGGAGAATCGTAGTGCCGTGATGCTCAGGGCCGGATCCCAGCGGGTGAACTGGATAGCCATCTGCTCTTCAAGGTGTTTCACCAGCGAATAGGTACTTTCAGGACGCGCGTCATACTGCTCGTCGACTGGGATATACGGAGGATCCTGATCGAAGGGCAGCCCGAGAACAGTCTCACTGGAGGCGTACACAATGCGCCGGATGCCGGCCCGGCGGCACGCCTGGAATACGTTGTACGTCGCCAGCATGTTGTTGTGGAAGGTGGCAGCATCCGGGCGCAGACCCGGCGCCGGAACGGCGGCCAAATGCACGACGGCGTCGAACCCCGAGTGCCGATCGTCCACTCCCATGATCGCGTCTACGACGTCGCCATAATTGGTCAGATCGATGGACAGGAAACCCGGGCCGCGCTCGCCGTGCAGGTCGAAACCGTGCACTTCGTGTCCCGCTTCACGCAGCCCAGCGACGACGCTGCGCCCGAGCTTGCCGCTCGATCCGGTGACCGCGAGCCTCACGAGGGGCGCTTGTCGGGTGAGGTGGTCTTTGCAGGATCCGTTTCCGCCAGATGCCCCACAGCCTCATCGATTTTCTTGAGGAGAGCAGGCTCCAGCGTGACACCGGCGGCCGCGACGTTCGATTCAACCTGCTCGGGACGGGATGCACCGATAATCGCTGACGCGACGTTCGGGTTCTGGAGCACCCAGGCGATCGCGAGCTGCGCCATGCTCAGACCTGCTTCGTCCGCGAGCGGCTGCAGCTTCTGCACACCGGTGAGAACCTCATCGGACATCCAGCGCTTGATCATGTCAGCGCCGCCCTTCTCATCAGCCGCGCGCGACCCCTTCTCGGGATCCTGGCCGGGCTTGTACTTTCCGGTCAGCACACCCTGCGCCACGGGAGACCATACGATCTGTGAGATGCCGAGCTCCTCCGACGTCGGCACGACCTTCTCCTCAATCACCCGCCACAGCATCGAGTACTGCGGCTGGTTGGAGATGAGCTGGAAGCCCAGTTCCTTCGCCAGCGCATGACCGGAGCGCAGTTGGTCCGCCGTCCATTCGCTGACACCGATATAGAGCGCCTTGCCCTGCCGCACAACGTCGGCAAAGGCCTGCATGGTCTCTTCAAGAGGTGTCTCATGGTCATAGCGGTGGGCCTGGTACAGGTCCACGTAGTCAGTCTGCAGCCGGCTCAGCGAGCCGTCGATGGACTCCATGATGTGTTTGCGGGAGAGCCCCGAATCGTTGTGGCCCTTGGGGCCGGTGGCTCCCCAGACCTTCGTGAAGATTTCAAGAGACTGCCGGCGCTCGCCCTTGAGGGCTTCGCCGAGAACAGTTTCAGCGGCGGTGTTCGCGTAGACGTCGGCGGTGTCAAAGGTGCTGATTCCGGCGTCGAGAGCCGCGCGCACACACTGGGTGGCGACGTCGTTCTCCACCTGGGAACCATGCGTCAGCCAGTTTCCGTAGGTGATTTCCGAGATTTTGAGTCCACTGTTTCCGAGGTATCTGAATTCCATGATTTCGATGCTATCCACGTGCTTGCCCACCGGTATAGGGCAAGAGTCCGGTGACGTAAGCCTGGCACCGCCAACGGCTACACTGAATCGACGCCTGCCGACCAGTTGTGATTGAGGACCATGGGTACGTTTACCGCGCGATTTGCCACCGAGGAAGAACGCAAGAACTGGGATTCTCTGGTCACAGCCAACCCGAACGGCGGCAATCTCCTGCAGTCTGCGGCTTTCGCCGAGGTCAAGTCCCATCATGGTTGGAAGCCGCTCTTCCTGGCCTTTGAATCAGCGGAATACACCACCTATAACCTCGTCCTTGAAAAAAAGGTCCCCCTGCTCGGGAGCCTCTGGTACCTCATCAAGGGTCCCGACGTTGCCGCACCCGAGGATGTGCCCGCGGTCCTGGAGGCTTGCAGTGCTTTCATCCGCGAATCCGGGCTATCCGTATTCGCCGTGAAGGTGGAGCCGGATATCGTCGACAGCGAGGACGTGCGCACGCTCTTCCGGCGCGCAGGTCTGGTCAAGGCCTTCAACCTGCAGCCCAATGACCACACCGCAATTCTCGATACCACTCCCGAACCCAACCAGTTGCTGCGCAACCTTCACTCACGGGGGCGCAACGCTGTCCGGCGTGCGGAGCGTGAAGGCGTCACCGTTGAACGGATGGAGCCCACGGACGAGAACTTCCGCACGATGTACGGCCTCATGGCGCACATTGAGGACCGCTCGGCGGCGCGCCTGCGTTCATTCGAGTACTACCAGCGCTTTTGGTCGAACTTCGTTGCTGCAGGGCAGGGTCGGCTCTACTTCGTGTATGAGGACGGTGAACCTTCGGTAGGTGCGTTCGTCATCAATTACGGACGGAAGGGCACTTACAAGGACGGCGGCTCCAGGCCGGGGCGCTCCCAGTACGGTGATTCTCATCTCGTTCAGTGGCGGGCAATCAATGACCTCAAAAGCGAGCACAATATTGTTGAATACGATTTCTGTGGCACGCCGCCAAGTGACCAGCTGAAAGACAAGAACCACCAGCATCACGGTCTCGGTCTCTTCAAGACAAGTTTCACCAAAACGGTCACGGACTTCGTTGGCTGCTATGACCTGGTGCTCAGCCCGATGAAGTACCGTGCATGGCAGAAACTGGGCGAGCGGGTCATGCGGCAGGTGTATTGGCGCCGCACGCACCAACCGTTCTACTAAACCGCAACACCTCGGGAGTGGGGAACACGCCCGGGTCAGGAAGGGGCTAGAAGTGGCAGACAAGACCGGTGCCGACAAGCGCCGGAGCCCGGATACCAACCCCTCCCCGGTGGCCGAGCAGCTGCCCGTCGTGAGGCCGCCGGCCGTGCCGGGCAAGGCCAAGTCCAAAATAGCGAGGAAAGCCGGCCAGCCCCCGAAGGCCAACCCGACTGACGCCTTGCCGATCACCCCTCAGACGGCCCGTCCCGGCCGTCCGGACCGTTCACAGCTTGCCGCGCGCAAGATGCTGCGCCGCCTGGTCCAGGGTGAATCTCCTCCCACCCAGGCGATGAACCTTGTCGAGCGGCTCGCAGGCAGTCCCTACGCCAACCCCACGATCCAGGTGGGTGGGCCCGACGTCGGCGCCCGGCGCACGCTCGATTTCGCCCTCAGTCTGGCGGAGACCATGTTCCGCTACGGTGCGGGCGCGCTGGAGGTCGAGACGAGCATCATTGCCGTCACCGCCGCCTTCGGACTCGACAACATCGAAGTGGACATCACCAACCAGTCGGTGGTGCTCAACTACTCGGCGAAGGACCAGACACCAACCACGGTTCTGCGGGTTGTGCGCTCGTGGACCAACAATTATGCGGGCCTCACCCGTGTGCACCAGCTGGTAACGGACATCGTCGACGGCGGCGTCGACCGGGCTGAAGCCATCAGGCGGCTGGATGAGATTACGCACAGGCCCAAGCCGTTCCCACGGTGGATGGTGACCGCGGCCTTCGGCGTATTCGCCGCTGCAATCGTGGCCTTCATCGGCGGCGGACCGCTCGGTTCCCTCATCTCCTTCGCAAGCTGCATCGGTGTCGACCTGTTCTCGCGCCAGCTCGGACGCTGGAGAGTGCCGGAGTTTTTTGCCACCGCAACGTCGGCAGCCCTCGTGACCTTCATAGCAATGCTGATGTGGTGGCTTAACGTTCCGATCGCTCCCGCCCTTGTGGTGGTGGGCGGAATCCTGCTGCTCCTGCCTACCGGTCGGCTGGTGTCCGCTACCCAGGACGCGATCAACGGATTCCCCGTCACGGCAGCGGGACGATTCCTTTCCGCTTTCCTTGTCTTCGCGGGGCTGGTCTCCGGCATCGCCGTCGCGCTGGTGATGGGAACCTTCATCGGCATTCCGGAGCTGGACGTGACGACGTCGGAGGGATCGCAGTATCCGCTTCCCGTGGTTGCCCTACTTGTTTTCGTAGCCGTCGCGATGATCTGCATCGCCGAGCAGACGGACATGAGCCTCGTCGTCCCGACCTCGCTCATCGGAATGGCCGGATTCCTGCTCTACTCGCTGGTGGTGAGCCTTGGCGTTGGATACCGTCTCGCCCCCGCCATCGCTGCCGTGCTGATAGGCATGCTCGCGAGAATCGTGGCGCTGCGCATGGGAGCGCCTCAGCTCGTGGTGGCCGTGCCGGCGGTGATGTTCCTTTATCCCGGACTCACGATCTTCCGGTCCATGTATAACCTCACGACCGAGACCGGGGTTGCCGGGGCAGGTGCCATCGGGCTGTTCAACGCGCTGACCATCATCCTGGCGATCGCCGGGGGCGTGGTGCTGGGCGACAACCTGGCGCGGCCGTTCACCAAGAAGCTGAGCAGCAACGAACGGCGTCGTAACCGCCGCCGCTGATCCGCGCTAGCCCCGCAACCAGTGCACGGGTGCGGCGCCCTGTTCGGCCAGCAGGGCATTCGCTCTGCTGAAGGGACGCGAGCCGAAGAAGCCGCGGGACGCGGACAGTGGGCTGGGATGTGCGGACTCGATGAGCGGCGTCGATCCCAGCAGGGGCTTCAGCTGTGCGGCCTCCCGACCCCAGAGGATCGCCACCAACGGCTGGTCTCGGGCGACCAGTGCACGGATGGCAGCATCTGTGACGGCGTTCCAGCCGAGCTTGCGGTGGGACCCGGTTTCACCTGCCCGCACGGTGAGGACCCGGTTGAGCAGGAAGACTCCTTCATCCGCCCACCCGGAAAGATCGCCATGGGCAGGTGCAGGAGCGTCCAGGTCCGAAGCCAGTTCCTTATAGATGTTCACCAGGCTCCGGGGAAGTTTGGTCCGTCTGGTCACAGAAAAGGCCAGGCCCACTGAATGGCCGGGTGTGGGATAGGGATCCTGACCCACGATGATGACCTTGACGTGGCTGAGCGGATAGGTGAAGGCCCGAAGGATGAGGTCGGGGCCGGGCAAGAGCTGCGCGCCGCGCTGCTGCTCTTCGGCCAGGGCCCGGGCCAGTTCATGGACCTGCGGCTGAACCGGCCGCAGCGCCTCTGCCCAGTCCGGTGCCATGACGTCGTTCAGAGTGGCCGGAGCAGCGAACGGGAGCGCCGCGAACGGGAGTTCAGCGGCAGGCGATGCAGGGAAGGGCAGGGTGGGCGTGCCGTCGTCGTTCATAGTCTTATTCTGGCGCGGACGGGCGCTGCGGCTGCAGTTGTCGGTAAATGACAATGATGTGATTCGCCTTTACCATGGATCAGGAACCTCGAGCGGAAATAGTGGATGGGACGGTGTGTCGTGGGCATGCAGAACGCGGCAGCAGACATGAACCGTGAAGGGGTGGCGGGCAACCCGGAATCGGGATTGGGTGAGCGCGAGCAGCGGATTCTCGAACTTGAGCGTCAGTGGTGGAAGTACTCCGGCGCCAAGGAGCAGGCCATCCGGGAGA
The DNA here is from genome assembly GCF_031179385.1 of Arthrobacter sp. Lineage (GTDB taxonomy): Bacteria > Actinomycetota > Actinomycetes > Actinomycetales > Micrococcaceae > Arthrobacter_D. Next base: position 9,865 of record NZ_JAPSHV010000004.1, read on the forward strand.
TGTTTGATCTTTCCGCCACGCACTATTACCAGATCCTCAATGCACTCATCGATACCGAAGCAGCCCTCGCGCACGATCCCATGCTCGTGAAGAGATTGCGTAGACTACGTACGACCCGCCAACGCGCCCGTTCGGCGCGCCGTCTTGGCGTGGACGTTTAGCAACTACGCCCATCTCGAGCCAAGGATTTCCCGTCACATGACCCAGTACCCGCGCGACGAATTCGACCGTGTGCCCGAATCCGCCGCACGGCAGGGAGTTCATCGCGAGCGGCTGGTCCCTCCGCGATCGAGCGGACTGCCCCTGAAGATTGTTGCCGGCCTACTTGTCCTTGCCGTTGGGTTGGCGGCCTACTTCCTCTTCCCGCGCCTCGGCCTCGGACAGGCCAGCCAGGTGACCCCTCAAAGCAGCACCGCCGCGCCAATGCCGTCCATCACGGCCGATGAGGCGAGGAGCGGGACGCCGAGTGAAGAGCCCAGCAAATCCGCGGCACCTGTTGAGCCGGAAACGCCCAGCACTGAACCCACTCCCGAAGAGGATCCAACGTCCGAGCCGGAGCCCACTCCGGAGGCAACCGAGACGGCCGCGGCGGTCGACCGGGCGCAGCCAGTCGCCGTGCTGAATGCAACGACGGTCAGCGGGTTGGCCAGCACCGCCGCGGGCCGGTTGCAGGCTGACGGATGGAGCGTTACCCAAGTCGGTAACTGGTCCGGCGAGCAGCTGCAGGGATCCATCGTCCTCTACAACGGCGAGGAGCAGAGACCGACGGCTGAAGCACTCGCAGCGGTCCTCGGTATCGGGGCCGTCCAGGGCAATGCAGGGTTCGGCAACATCACTGTTGTGGTCGGTCCCGGTTTCCAGTGAGCAGTCGGGTTAAGGATCAATAACATTCACTGTGTTCTGCGTCACTGTCGCCGAGAAGTGGGATTAGATGTATTTCAGCCCCGCAATCAACAGCTACGCGGGGGATCTACATAGTGGGAGAACAGCATGGCGCAGGGAACCGTGAAATGGTTCAACGCTGAAAAGGGATATGGCTTCATCACCGTCGATGAGGGCGGGGCAGATGTGTTTGTACATTGGTCCGCAATCCAGATGGATGGCTACCGCGCTCTCGATGAGGGCCAGCGGGTGGAATTCGAGATCGGAGAAGGTCAGAAGGGGCCGCAGGCTGAGGCTGTGCGGCTCGCATCCTGAATAGACCCACTCAATACCGAACGACGACGGAGCGCTTTCCGGCGGGGAGCGTACCGTCGTCGTTGTTTTCCACGGGCGAACAGCTTGCACTCACGGTGCGAGAGTGCTAATTATTGAGTTAGCACTCAGAGGTGACGACTGCTAAGACGGCACCCGAGTGAGTGAACAAGGCAACCTCTGTGGTGAGGGCTGGTTCGGTAGGTACAGAGATCCTCCCGGGTCCGCCCGTCCGTCGCGGGCATCACAGGTCGGTAGCAGCTGATAAGCATGACCGTCCCGAAAGGACCTACGCCGTTATGGCCAAGATCATTTCTTTTGATGAAGAGGCACGCCGCGGCCTCGAGCGCGGGTTGAACACCCTCGCTGACGCAGTCAAGGTTACGCTGGGCCCCCGCGGTCGCAACGTTGTCCTTGAGAAGAAGTGGGGCGCTCCCACCATCACGAACGACGGCGTTTCCATCGCCAAGGAGATCGAACTTGACGATCCCTTCGAGAAGATCGGCGCTGAGCTCGTCAAGGAAGTTGCCAAGAAGACTGACGACGTTGCCGGTGACGGTACCACCACCGCTACCGTCCTCGCCCAGGCACTGGTCAAGGAAGGCCTGCGCAACGTGGCCGCCGGCGCTGACCCGCTGAGCCTCAAGCGCGGCATCGAGAAGGCTGTTGACGCTGTCACCGCCGAACTCCTCTCCTCCGCCAAGGAAATTGAGACCAAGGAAGAAATCGCGGCCACGGCTTCGATCTCCGCGGGCGACCAGCAGATCGGTGACCTCATCGCTGAAGCCCTCGACAAGGTGGGCAAGGAAGGCGTCATCACCGTCGAGGAGTCGAACACCTTCGGCCTGGAGCTTGAGCTCACTGAAGGTATGCGCTTCGACAAGGGCTACATTTCCGGTTACTTCGTCACCGACGCAGAGCGCCAGGAGACGGTCCTTGAAGACCCTTACATCCTGATCGTCAACTCGAAGATCTCCAACGTCAAGGACCTTGTTGCTGTCCTCGAGAAGGTCATGCAGTCCGGCAAGCCGCTGCTGATCATCGCCGAAGACATCGAGGGCGAAGCCCTGGCCACCCTCGTGGTCAACAAGATCCGCGGCACCTTCAAGTCCGTCGCCGTCAAGGCTCCGGGCTTCGGTGACCGTCGCAAGGCGCAGCTCGCTGACATCGCCATCCTTACCGGTGGCCAGGTCATCGCTGAAGAAGTTGGCCTCAAGCTGGAGAACGCCACCCTGGACCTCCTGGGCCAGGCACGCAAGGTTGTTGTCACCAAGGACGAGACCACCATCGTCGAGGGTGCAGGCAACGCCGAGGAGATCGCCGGCCGGGTTGCACAGATCCGCGCCGAGATCGAGAACTCCGACTCCGACTACGACCGTGAGAAGCTGCAGGAGCGCTTGGCCAAGCTGGCCGGCGGCGTTGCAGTCATCAAGGCCGGAGCAGCAACCGAGGTTGAGCTCAAGGAGCGCAAGCACCGCATCGAGGACGCCGTCCGCAACGCGAAGGCTGCAGTCGAGGAAGGCATCGTCGCCGGTGGCGGCGTGGCCCTGATCCAGGCCGGCGCCAAGGCGTTCGCCAACCTGACCCTTGAAGGTGACGAGGCAACCGGTGCGAACATCGTCCGCATCGCCATCGACGCTCCGCTCAAGCAGATTGCTTTCAACGCCGGCCTTGAGCCCGGCGTCGTGATCGAGAAGGTTCGCGGCCTGCCCGCTGGCCACGGTCTCAACGCTGCAACCGGTGACTACGAGGACCTCCTCGCTGCCGGTGTGAACGATCCCGTGAAGGTGACCCGCTCTGCACTGCAGAACGCTGCCTCCATCGCTGGTCTCTTCCTCACCACCGAAGCTGTTGTCGCGGACAAGCCTGAGAAGGCTGCTCCCGCCGGCGGCGGCGACGACATGGGCGGCATGGGCGGAATGGGCGGCTTCTAAGCCCCAGTTCCGCTGAGCAGGTTCGTCTGCGAAGGCACCGCCTGCAAAGACACGTCTGCGAAGACACAGAAGGCCGGTCACCCTAGAACGGGTGGCCGGCCTTCGGCGTTCGTGCTCCGCCCGCTCGCGGGTTAGTGCATAAACATCCGGGCGTTGCTGAGCTCCGCCTGGCTGTACTGTTCGGTGGCGACAGCGAGTGCCTGGTTGATGCTCGCCAAGGACTCCTCAACCTTAAACTGCGTTGCACGCCAGTCCGTGACCAGTTGCTGGAAGTTCTGGGACGCCTGTCCCTGCCACTCTGACTCAAGGGAGCGGAGCCCGGACTGCATGGCGTTCACTTCGGACTGGAGACGCGCGATGGTGTTCTGCACGTCAGCGCTCTTGGCGGCCAGCGAGTCCGTGTTGACGTTGAAGTAGGTCATGGGTTCCTCCTGAAATCCTTGTACTGCGGATGCTTGCCCTCATGACGCTAGGGTGCGGGGAATATCAGGGGGAGCCATGAATTCAGGATGTGTGTAAGCCGCTGGCATTCGGTGTTTTGGGGAGGAATGGTCGCGTTGGCTCCTGAATCGTGCACGGTCAAGCGTCTTCGGAAAGGCTGCTTTCCGGGTCATGCGGCAGCCGGATCGAAAGCGTGGCACCGCCACCGGGTGTCTCCTCCAACCTGACGCTTCCGTCGTGCTGCGCCACCAGTGCGGCGACGATGGCGAGACCGAGGCCGGTGCCGCCGGTCTCGCGGTAGCGGGACGAATCCGCCCGGTAGAACCGTTCGAAGACCCGGGAAGCGTCCTCCTCCGAGATGCCGGGACCATGATCCCGCACCTCGATAACGGCATCGCTCCTGCCGTGGATGACAGGCGCGACGCCGACCGCAACCTCGATCGGGGAGCCCTCCGGCGTGTATCTCAGGGCGTTGGTCATCAGGTTCGCGACAACCTGGCGGAGACGGGCTTCGTCGCCGACGGTCGGAGCGTGCCTCGCAGGTCCGCCGTCGAGTCCGATCACTCTGATTGTGCGGTCAGGAGCGATGGCACGGGCGTCCATGGCGGCATCGTTCCCCAATACCAGCAGATCAAGCGGCTGGGCTTCCAGCGGCCGCTGTTCGTCGATGCGGGCGAGCGTCAACAGGTCCTCGACCAGTTGACCCATGCGCTTTGCTTCGCTCTCGATCCGGCCCATGGCGGCCTTGACGTCCTCGTCATTCTGCAGGGCGCCGTGGCGGTACAGCTCGGAGAATCCACGGATGGTCACGAGGGGGGTACGCAGCTCGTGGGACGCGTCTGCGACGAAGCGGCGCATCTTCCGTTCCGACTCCATGCGCGCCGCGAATGCCGACTCGATATGCGAGAGCATCGCGTTCAGCGACCGGGAGAGCCTGCCCACCTCTGTTGCCGGGCGCTCAACCTCGACGCGGCGGGAAAGGTCCCCGCCCGCGATGGCCGCTGCGGTCCGCTCCACCCTGCTGAGCGGACGGAACTGCCGGGTGACCGCCAAGTACGCGACAATCGAGGCGGCAGCGATGGAGAACAGTCCGACGGTGAAGATGATGCGGCCGGCTTCGGAGACGGTGTCATGCACGGTGGACATGCGGGTCGCCACGGCAACCGAGCTGTCCTCCTCAATCAGCGGGAACACGATGACGCGCCATTCGCTCTCATTCCGGCTTCCCGGGACGGTGAAGGCATCCAGGTTCATCGCCTCGACTTCCTCCCTGCTAAGGCGCGGAATAACCGGCACCTCGAGGGCGTCGGGGGAGTGTGTCGAGCGGATCGACTCCCCGTTCTCGTCGAGCCACAGCCCGTAGAAGCGGAGCAGGTTCTGGTTCGTGTCGCTCCCAATAGCGCCGATGCTGTTGGTCACCGACTGGGCGTTCGCTTGTATGTCCTTGTCCATCTGGACCACCAGGCTGTTCCGGAGCAGCGAGATGGTTACGATGCCCGTGATGGCAACGGTGAACACCATGAGCAGGGTCATGATGGCAATCAGTTGCGTGCGGAGGGAAGCGGATTTCCAGGGGCGGATCACAGCGGCTATGGGAATAGCGGGTTACCGCTTGTCGGCGGTGCGCAGCAGGTAGCCGACGCCGCGCTTGGTCTGGATGAGTGCGGGGGCGTCGGGGTTCTTGTCGATTTTGCGGCGCAGGTAGGAGATGTAGGACTCCACAATGGAGGCATCCCCATTGAAGTCGTACTCCCACACGTGGTCAAGGATCTGGGCCTTGGACAGCACACGGTTGGGGTTCATCATCAGGTAGCGCAGCAGTTTGAACTCCGTGGGGGACAGGTCAATCACCTCACCCCCACGGCGGACCTCGTGAGCATCATCATCGAGTGAGAGGTCATCGACACGGATGACGGCGCCGTCGTCCTCAAGCGGGCGGGTCCGCCGAAGGACAGCCCGGATGCGGGCGACCACCTCGTCCAGGCTGAACGGCTTGGTGACGTAGTCATCGCCGCCCACCGTGAGCCCGGTGACCTTGTCATCGGTGTCATCGCGGGCCGTCAGGAATACGACGGGAAAGTGGCGCCCGGCAGCACGGAGCCGGCGCGTGACAGTGAAACCGTCCATGTCCGGCAGCATCACGTCCAACACGGCGAGGTCCGGATTGTGGGTTTCGGCGGCGGCGAGGGCGTCGCGTCCGTTGGCGGCGGCAACGACGTCGAATCCGGCGAAGCGCAGGGAGGTGGAGAGCAGTTCCCGGATGTTCGGCTCGTCGTCGACTACAAGCAGTTTTGCTTCAGGTCCTGATTTATTCACGACTCCCAGTCTGCTCCCAGATGCTGGGAGTTGTCTGGATGTTACCCGAATGCGCGGGAGCCGCGGGTCAGCCTGACGAGGCTGCTGTCACCCCTGCGGGATATCCGCCGCGTCCATGATGGTGTACGCGTATCCCTGCTCGGCGAGGAAGCGCTGCCGCTTGGCGGCGAAGTCCTGGTCGAGGGTGTCACGGGCGACGACGGTGTAGAACCGTGCTGCTCGTCCGTCGCCTTTGGGGCGAAGCAGGCGTCCCAGCCGCTGGGCTTCCTCCTGGCGCGATCCGAACGAGCCCGACACCTGGATGGCCACCGAGGCCTCGGGGAGGTCGATCGAGAAGTTGGCAACCTTGGAGACGACCAGGGTGTGCAGTTCTCCGGAGCGGAAAGCGTTGAACAGGCGCTGGCGTTCCTTGACGGATGTCTCACCCTTGATGATCGGCGCGTCGAGCCGTTCGCCAAGCTCGTCGAGCTGGTCAATATACTGACCGATGACCAGCAGCTGCTCACCCTTGTGCGAGGCGACCAGCTTCTCAACGACAGAGGTCTTCGTCTCGGAGGTGGCGCACAGGCGGTACTTGTCGCCGTCGTCGGCCATGGCGTAGGCCACCCGCTCATCGCGGGGGAGGTCAACCCGAACCTCCACGCAGTCTGCCGGCGCAATGTATCCCTGCGCCTCGATGTCCTTCCAGGGCGCGTCATAGCGCTTGGGACCGATCAAGGAGAACACCTCTCCCTCCCGGCCGTCCTCACGCACGAGGGTCGCCGTGAGACCGAGGCGCCGCCGCGCCTGAAGGTCAGCGGTCATCCGGAAGATCGGTGCAGGCAGCAGGTGGACCTCGTCGTACACGATAAGGCCCCAGTCATTGGCGTCAAGCAGCTCAAGGTGGGGGTACAGTCCGCCGCGGCGCAGGGTGAGCACCTGGTAGGTGGCGATGGTGACGGGCCGGACCTCCTTGACGGATCCGGAGTACTCGCCGATCTCGTCCTCAGTCAGCGACGTCCGCTTGAGCAGTTCGTCCTTCCACTGCCGCGCCGACACCGTGTTGGTCACGAGGATGAGCGTGGTGGTGGAGCTCGTCGCCATCGCTGCGGCGCCCACCAGTGTCTTTCCCGCGCCGCACGGAAGCACGACGACGCCGGAGCCGCCCGCCCAGAAGTTCTCCGTAGCCACCTTCTGGTACGGGCGCAGGGTCCAGCCGTCCTCGTTGAGCATGATGGGGTGCGGCGTGCCGTCGACGTAGCCGGCGAGATCCTCTGCCGGCCACCCGAGCTTCAGCAGGAGTTGCTTCAGCTGCCCGCGCTGGGAGGAGTGCACCACCACGGTTTCACCGTCGATCCGGGGACCAAGGAGGGGCTCGATCTTTTTGGCGTGGAGCACTTCCTCAAGCACGGGATAGTCGTTGGTGCGCAGGACGAGGCCGTGCTGGGCGTCCTTTTCCAGTCGCAGCCGCCCGTAGCGCGACATGGTTTCTTCAATGTCGACGAGGAGCGCGTGCGGCACCGGGAAGCGCGAGTATTTCAGCAGCGTGTCTAGAACCTGCTCGGCGTCGAGCCCGGCGGCGCGGGCATTCCACAGGCCAAGGGGCGTGAGCCGGTAGCTGTGCACATGCTCTGGAGCGCGCTCCAGCTCCGCGAACGCTGCGATGGCATGCCGCGCTTCGGTGGCCTGCTCGTGATCAACCTCCAGCAGGATGGTCTTGTCGCTCTGGACAATAAGCGGCCCGTTAGGCATCCGTTGAAGCCCCTTCCACAGTTTCCACATCCATAATCCGATGCACGGAAATCACGCGCTCGGTCTCGTTCTCCGGGTCGAAAACGCGCACCCGTCCCGCATGAACCGACAGTGGAACAAAGACCTGCCGGGTGGAATTCCCGGAGCTGTCCGCGAAGCCCATCCGGACCGCCCTCTTGGTCCGGATGGCTGTCCGGAGCGTCTCGAGGCCGATCATCGCCTCACTCTCGGCGCCCCCGCCCGGACCTGGCCTGGCGCTGCCCCGCAGCACCTTCATCTGCGCTTCGAGGTCTTCCTCGGTCAGCACCCACGGGTTGGTCCGCACCGCAGACGACGACGGCGTCGATCCGGCACTCCGAATCGGCTGCCTCACTTCAGCGCCCCCCTCCAACGCGGGGGAGTAGCCGAGCTCGCGCAGTGCTGAGGCAAGTTCGGCAGGCGTAGCCTGGGCCGTCACGACGGTTGGTGCAAGCCGGACAAGCCCGAGCGCCGCGGCTGCGGGATCCGCGAGGAGTGCCGTCAGAGCGGCGTCGTCATCGCTGCGAACGTAGCTGAAGGCGGGACCGACGCGCAGCGACCCGTAGCGGGCGGCGGTGTCTTCCACGAGGTAGCGCAGCGGTTGCGGAACGTTCGTGGCAGAGTGCTTCTCAAGGAAGGCCAGAATGGCTGCGGCGTCCTGACCAGTGTCGAGGGCACGCCGCACCGACTGGGCGGAAAACCGGTACACAGTTGCCGGGCCCTGTCCCTCCGCAGAGGCGAGCAGGGCAAGTTCACGGGCGACCTGGGGCTCAAGATAACCAGGCGCCACTGCGGTCAGGTCGGCCTGCAGCATGAAGTGGGTGAGCGGTTCAGGGAGGGCATCGCGAAGAGCCTCAACGGCGTCATCGAACCGGTCCTCCGCGACTGCTCCTCCGAGGTCAGTCAAGGCGCCGGAACCGAGCAGGCCGAGGTGCCCCATCTCCACCACCATCCCAGGGACCAGCCGGGAAAAGCGGCGGCGGAGGCGGGGTTGCTGCCAGGTGAGCCTCTCGATCAGGGAGGATGCGTCGAGAACGCACGCGCGGCCGTCGTCGTTTGCTGCTTCCGTTGAGATCGCCAGAGCCGCAGACAACGCACGACGGCGGACGGCCGGCGCGTCGGTCCGGCTCGCCTCCGATGACAGCGGATTGACGGTGCTGCCGCTGGGCAGCCGACCTCCCACGAGGGAAGGAGCACGTTCCGCATCAAGCCACGCGCGCACCAGTTGAAGCCACTGCTCGTGACGTTCCGAAAGGTGCCAGGACCCGCTCGCCGCGGCCGTCCAGCGCGAGCTGTCCGGGTCAAGTGCGATGAGCCGCGCGAGTGCGGCCAGCTCAAGCAGCCAGACCACCTGTTCGCGGTCCACACGAAGCGAGTCCGCGAGCCGACGGACTTCACGGACGCCCACTCCTCCCGTGCGCAGCGTCGCTATGGGTTCGGACTGCGCAGCGGCCAGGAGCTCCGTGACCAGCCGAAGTGTCTCGGCCACGGCCCCGAAGGCGGCGTTGTCCCGAAGGCTCACCCGTACCGAGTTCAGGCGCGGTTCAGGCGGCGTTACCGGCAGGGAAGGAATGATCAGGCCGCCACGCGCCGCGATTCCCACCTCGCGGGGTAGCTCCACGTGGTTCGCGTCGAGCCGGATGAGCAGTCCGTTCTCGAGGAGCCACTCAATTGGCGTTACCGTCCCCGATGCTGCGCCGGCTTTAGCTGATCCCACCGGCGAAGCTGCGAGCTTTCCCAGCAGGTCCGGTGCTTTCTCCGGAACCGCTGCAAGAACCGCGTCCCAGGATCCTTCAAGCACTCGAGCGAGCTCGGTCGCCGGACCGCTGCCGGCCGGTAAGCCCGTCGGTCGGGGTACCGCCGACGCATACAGGCGTTCGAGCCCGGTCCTGATGCGCTCGCCATACTCGGGGTACTGCTGCACCAGCATTGCGAGCGGACGCCCCAGCCCTGCCGGATAGGGGCCGAGCGCTTCGTGGAGCGTCTCCAGTGGTAAATAAGAGTGCCGGCTCCTCGACACAGGACCGGACCGCACAAGGGCCATGTCCCGGAGCTGCGCGAGGTAGGGCTCGAGAATCTTGGCGGTCGTCGAGCCGATCACTGTCTTGAGGGTTGCTGCCGTGCTGCCGACTCCGCCGTCAAGATTCGTTGTAAGGACTACGGCCTCCAACACCATCAATTGGGGGGCGCTCAGAGTTTCGAGCGCGCGCTGCACACTGACCCGCGTTGACGCCCGTGCCGCGAGGGCGGCAAAGTCGGGAACGGGCGGAAGCACCACGTCGGGGCGTGCGGCCATCAGCTGGCGGAGTTCGGAGTCGCTGCGGGACGCCAGATCTTCGGCTAGGGCACGGATGGCGGACACCACATTAACGTTACTCGCACCGGGGAACGGCGGGGCGACGGTGTGGCCGGACACCGACGGCTGCGCGTGAGTTAACTGCGGCCGCGGGAAATAACGCTGCTGACGACGCTGACGAGCATCAGCAGGAAGGCCAGAGGCAGGCAAAAATACGCGGCGGCCATGAATCCCGGCCACGACTGCATGCCCATCCACGCAGACACGAGGACGGCCACGAGCGAAATGAGGCCGACAGCTGCGAGCGTGACCGCGGCAATCAACAGGATGCGCCCGCTTCGAGGGGTGCCTTTTGCCTCCCTGAGGGGACCGGCGCCGTCGTTCGCGTCAGGAACGGAGGATGGGTTCTGCATCATGATGCTCCTAGCGTACAAGGGTGCTCATCGTCCATTCCCCTCACCGGTGCCGGTATCCTGTTAAGGCAGACTTTTTCGCTGCGTACGGCCAGTTCACCGACATCGCGTCGATTCCTATCGATTCGTCGGTAACTCACGGCCTGCGCACCAGCAGTACGAGAACGGGGTAATTACGTGCCTATCGGCAAGGTGAAGTGGTTCGACTCTGAAAAGGGTTTCGGCTTTCTGGCGACGGATGACGGCAAGGAAGTATTCCTGCATGCCTCCGCGCTCCCTGCCGGAGTAACAGAGGTGAAGGTGGGGGCCCGGCTCGAGTTCGGCGTCGCTGATGGACGCAAGGGCCTGCAGGCATTGTCGGCCCGCATCCTTGATGCCCAGCCGTCTGTAGCCAAGGCAACACGGAAGAAGGCGGAAGATATGGCCGTCATCACCGAGGACCTGATCCGCCTGCTCGACGACGTGTCCAACGGTCTGCGCCGCGGTCGGTACCCCGACAAGTCGCACTCCGCGAAGGTTGCTGCGGTGCTGCGCGCCGTCGCGGATGACCTGGACGTTTAGGTCCAATGACTGAATCTCCAGCATCGACGGAGTCCGGGGAGGCTCAACCAGCGGAAGCACCGGGAGCCGTGGCATCCGCGGTTCCCGCTGCCAAGCGCCGCCCCGCCCGGAAGCCGTCCAAGCCCGACGCCGTATTGGCTGCCGCTGTGGACGCCGCACGGAACGGTGTGCTGGAGATCGCCGACGGAACACCCGTGGGTGAGCACCTGGGAGTCGTCCCGGAGGCGGAGAGGCTCGTCACCCACCGTTTCGCGGCCAATGTTCCGGGTTACGTGGGCTGGCACTGGTTTGCGACGCTCGCCCGGGTTCCCCGTGGCAAGGACGTTACCGTCTGCGAGGTCGGGTTGTTGCCTTCTGCGGACGCCCTGCTGGCCCCCGACTGGGTCCCGTGGTCCGAACGCGTCCGCCCGGAAGACACCGCGGAGGAAACAGCGGAGGAAACAGCGGCCGGGGATTCAGCGGAGGCCGCCGAAGTGGACCCCGTCATGGAAGCAGACGTGGACCCTGAAGAAGACACTGCTGACAGCGCGCATGCTGAACCTGAACCTGCAGCTGACGAACCTGCTGACAGTGAGCCCGTCGAAAGGGGATCGGCGGGGACCGGCTCCCCGGACCCCGATGCCGATGATCCGAGCACTCCCGGGGGCGAATCCCCAGTTGCCTAGGGTGTGGAGGGCTGCAGGAAGGACGGTTGCCTGATGGGCATGTTCCGATCCCTGCACATCCACAATTACCGGCTCTGGTTCATCGGTGCACTGATCTCCAATATCGGCACCTGGATGCAGCGCACGGCCCAGGACTGGCTCGTCTACGACATCCTCACGGATCAGGACGCCGCGGCGATGGGTATCGTCATGGCCCTGCAGCTCGGTCCGCAGCTCTTCATTGCCCCGTGGGCGGGTCTGATAGCCGACACGGTCGATCGCCGGAAGCTGTTGATCGGAACGCAGGCCGCGATGGCCGCGCTCGGTGTCGGCCTTGGGCTTTTGGTCGTGTTTGGCCTGGCAGAACTCTGGCACGTCTATGCATTCGCTCTTGCGCTGGGAGTAGTAGCCGCAATTGACGCTCCGGCCCGTCAGGCCTTTGTCTCGGAAGTGGTACGCGACGAATACCTCCCCAACGCGGTGGCCCTCAACAGCGCCTCTTTCAACGGGGCCCGGATGTTCGGGCCCGCGGTTGCAGGCCTGCTCACCGTGGCCGTCGGCCCGGGGTGGGTCTTTCTCATCAATGCCGTGACATTCGGTGCAATGATCTTTGCCCTCGTGACAATCCGGCAAGGAGAATTGCGCGTTCTCAAGAGGTCAGCGCCTGGGCGTGGCAGGATCCGGGCAGGCTTCCGGTACGTGCGACTTCGGCCCGACCTGATGATGGTGATGTTTGCCATCTTCATTGTGGGGACGTTCGGGTTGAACTTCGCCGTCTACATTGCGGCGATGGCCCGGACCGAGTTCAACACGGACGCCGGCATCTTCGGCACCCTGTCGTCAATCATGGCCGTGGGCTCTGTGACCGGCGCCCTGCTCTCGGCCCGGCGGGAACGGCCACGTCTCAGGTTCATCTTCGGAGCTGCCGGCGCATTCGGCCTGGCCTGCCTGCTAGCTGCGCTTGCGCCTTCAGTGTGGCTCTTCGGCGTGACGCTGATTCCTGTGGGACTGTTTGCCCTGACCCTCATGACCAGCGCGAACGCGTACGTTCAAACCACTACGGCGCAGGAAATGCGCGGCCGCGTGATGGCACTGTACTTCGCCATCTTCCTCGGCGGAACACCGATCGGAGCGCCGATCGTGGGATGGGTGACCAATGCCTTCGGCCCTCGGTGGGGCCTGGTGGTGGCCGCCGCGTCGGGCTTCGTGGCTGCTGTAGCCGGGCTCGTGTGGGTTTGGCGGTCCCATCACGTAACAGTTCGCCTCGTGCGTTCGGAGCCGAGGCGGCTCAGGTTGACCCTGGCCGCCACGGCACGGGACACGCCGGAGCGTGACGGCTAGGAGCGCTCAACTACGTAATCGACGCACTCCAGCAGCGCCGACACGTCGGAGGGCTCAATCGCCACGAACGTTGCAATCCGCAGCTGGTTGCGGCCCAGCTTCCGGTACGGCTCGACGTCTACTATCCCGTTGGCGCGCAGGGTCTTGGCCACCGCCGACGCGTCGACGCTCTCATCGAAATCGATGGTGGCGATGACGTTGGAGCGGTGGTCCGGGTTCTGTACAAACGGGGTCGCTATGGACGAGGCTTCCGCCCAGCTGTAGATGCGTCCTGCGGAGTCGGCAGTGCGCTGCGCGGCGAAGTCGATGCCGCCGTTCCCGTTGAGCCATTCGATCTGCGCGTTCAGAGTCACCAGGGTCGAGAGAGCAGGCGTGTTGTACGTCTGGTTCAGGCGCGAGTTGTCGATGGCCGTCTGCAGGTCGAGGAAATCCGGAATCCAGCGGCCCGAGGACTTGATCGACGCAGCCCGCTCCAGCGCTGCAGGAGAAAACAGTCCAAGCCACAATCCGCCGTCGGACGCGAAGTTCTTCTGCGGTGCGAAGTAGTAAACGTCAGCCTGGGACACATCCACCGCAAGTCCGCCCGCAGCAGAGGTCGCATCGACCGCGATCAGCGCACCCTCGTCAGCTCCGGCCACACGCTCAACGGGGGCTGCAACCCCTGTCGAGGTTTCATTCTGGGGCCAGGCATAGAAGTCGACGCCGGACTCGGCCTGGGGGGCGGGTCGGGTCCCCGGCTCGGACTTGATGACAGTCGAGTCTCCAAGGAAGGGCGCCTTCGAGGTTGCTGCAGCGAACTTCGAACCGAACTCGCCGAACGAGAGGTGCTGGGCACGCGCTTTCACCAGCCCGAAGGCGGCAACATCCCAGAAAGCTGTGGACCCTCCGACGCCCAGAACAACTTCATACCCTTCGGGGGCACGGAAGAAGTCCATCAGCCCTGACCGCACAGAGCCGACCAGGTTCTTGACCGGAGCCTGGCGGTGGGACGTTCCGAGCAGGTCAGTCCCCGCACGGTTCAGGGCTTCCAGCTGCTCCGGACGGACCTTGGAGGGGCCTGCGCCGAACCGTCCATCCTTCGGCAGCAGCTCGGTTGGGATGCGGATGTCGGTGGAAGTGCTCATGATTACTCCAGGACGGTTGCTTGGTGTGGGGTCTCGCAGACCATTCTGCCCCAGCGGCCGCAGCGCCGGCGCATTGTGACCGGTGGGAGTGCACAACACCGTGCTGATGCGTCCCAGTCAAAGCGGCAAACCTACATGGGTTAACCTTGTGGGGCGTAGGGATGACGACGGTCGCCCGTTTTCGGGGCGCTGCTGCCGCCGCATCAACGCTCAAACCGCACCAGTGCCAAGGAGCTGAACCCCGCATGACGGACCTCATCGACACCACCGAGATGTACCTGCGGACCATCCTTGAGCTCGAGGAAGAGAACATTGTTGCTCTGCGCGCGCGGATTGCCGAGCGGCTTCGGCACTCCGGGCCAACGGTGTCGCAGACGGTCGGCCGCATGGAACGCGACGGACTGGTGATCGTGACCGGGGACCGTCACCTCGAGCTGACGGAGCTCGGACGCCGGCGGGCCACTGAGGTGATGCGCAAGCACCGGCTGGCGGAGCGGCTGCTTTCTGACGTCATCGGCCTCGACTGGGCGTACGTCCACGACGAGGCATGCCGTTGGGAACATGTGATGAGCGAGCGCGTTGAGCGGAGGCTGTATGAGCTGCTCGGTCAGCCGACGCAGTCGCCCTACGGCAACCCGATTCCCGGTCTCGAAGCAATCGGGGGTACTCCCTCCGAGCTCCAGACAATGGGTGTGTGCACTCTCACAGAGGCCATGGCAACATACGTCCCGGGATCGAGCGTGACCCTCGTACGTCTCGCTGAGCCGATCCAGGTTGATCCTGAGTTGCTGACCCAGCTGGACGAGGGCGGCCTCCGTCCCGGAGCCCGCATGACGCTGCAGGCTGTAGGCGAATACGTGTCCGTGCGGGTGCCCGATGTCGAAGGTGCATTGGAGCTTCCACCCGAAGTCGCGTCGCACGTTTTCGTCGCGGTTTAGTTTCCGCCCCGGCGGTCCGGACAGACCCGCTGGATTCCCGAAGGATATCCACAGCATGGTTACGGAATGATTACTTTTGGTCCGTCCGAGCTATAGTTAATCCCTGGCGCTGATACTTCAGCGTTACCTGGTTCGCATGCCTAACCCTGTCAGCGAACGCAGTGTTTCAAGATGGACAGGGGCGGAGGACCCACAACCGGTGATGGCTTGCCATGACCTTGGGGTGAAGTCCGGGTGCTGCCACTACGCGCGTATCCGGGCCGAGTTTTCTCATACTCGAATCCGACAGCTAACTTCGCAGGCGGAAATGAGAGAGGGTCTCCTTGTCGAACACTGCTTCGGGGCGCCGCCGTGCCAGCGCCCCGGTCGCTGAAGCGCGGCCACGCGACGCCCACAGGCGTGAGCGGGCCGAGCGAATCGCCAGTCAGGCAGCGGTGCACGCAGCCGCTTCGCCTGCCCCGGTGTCTTCACCTTCCCCGGCTTCGCCACGTCTGACGGTGCCAGAGGCGCCTCGCTGTGCAGCCGCTCCAATGTCACGGCGTGAAGCCCGCACTGGTTCCGTTGCGTCCGTGAGCAGCGGAGCGTTCGCGCAGCCAGCGGCGCTGCGCCCCCGCGATGGCCAGAGGATTGAACGACGACGACGCGCTGTCACCGCTCGCCGCGACGTCTCCTTCGCCGGGATCAGCCAGAAGGTCGCCATTGCAGCCGCCGCATCGGGCATGGTACTGACCGTCGCACTTCCCACCACCGCCGCAGTCGTGCCCGCAGAGGCTCAGGTAGCTGCCGCCGCTTCGGCCGAGCAGGCAGAGCCGCAACCCATCCAGGCGGCCGCGGGCGCCGAGGTTTCGTTTGACCGCGCTGCCCTTCACGGCAAGTTCGATCCGGACGCCAAGCTCGTGGAGATTGTTTCTGCATCAGGTGGAGACATCGTGGCGGATGAGTCGAAGGGATCGCTCTCCGCGCCGCTGGACCACGTGGTGATGAGTTCGCCCTTCGGGACCCGGGTGAGCCCGATCACCGGTGCCGGGGAGCTCCACACCGGGCAGGACATGAGCGAGGCCTGCGGCACTGCTGTCAGAGCAGCAGCGGCCGGCACCGTGACGTTCGCGGGCTGGCATGCCTACGGCGGCGGCAACCGTGTGGTGGTCAAGCACGCCAACGGGTTGGAGACCACCTACAACCATCTGTCGGCGATGGATGTCACTGTGGGCCAGGTTGTGGACCGCGGGGAAGCCATCGCCCGGGTGGGTTCGACGGGTGCCTCAACGGGCTGCCACCTGCACTTTGAGGTGCTTGTCGACGGCAAGAACGTCGACCCAATGGGCTGGCTCTGAGCCGTTGCTCAGGTCGTCGTAACCATGAACACACCGTTCCGTGACCTGAATGTGACATACCTGATTTTCTGATGTACCGTTTCACTCGTGCCAAATCGCAGGGGGTTTGGCACTCTCGCGCAGATCGCCTAGCTCTGCCACTGCACGAGATCCGTTCGCAACAATCGCATGGCAGGGGCGGGGGAACCAATTGCGGGCTTCTTCTTCAGAAGTCCTTGGGGTTAAGTCGCTGGATCTGAGACGATCCGCGGCCGGGTGACTCCCATCCGAATCCGACAGCTCACCTCGCAGGCGTAGGGAGAGGCAATTTAACGTGTCAAACAGCTCTGCGCTGGGCCGCCACCGTGCGGTGCCGGCTCATACAAACTCGCTCGCAGCCATTTCGAAGGCTGTTTCTTCTAACGCAGGTTCCGTAGGACGCCAGGCAGCAGTTATCGTCGCCGCTTCCGGCCTCGTACTCACCGCCGGTCTTCCCGCTCACGGCGCATCTGACGCCCAGCGTTCAGCCCAGGCCGTCGGAACCCTCAGCGCAGTCGCTCAGCCAACCGCCGTCAGCGCATCCGCGGATGCAGCAGTTTCATTCGAGCGCGCAGCCGTCGAAGCCGTCGCTGCTCCCGAGATCGAAGTTGCTCCCGTTGAGGCTGCTCCGGTCGAAGCTGCGCAGGCAGAGGTCGTCGAAGCAGCACCCGCTCCGGCCGCAGTGGAGGTTGAGACCGTAGAGGTTGCAGCCGTCGCCCAGCCCGAGGTCAAGGTCGAGGCCGCCGCAGTGAAGGCTCCAGTCCCTGTCGAAGCGCCTACATCCAGCGGGGTCGGTGCAGCACTCGTCGGATCCGCTTACTCCCAGATCGGCGTTGCGCAGGATTGCACCGCCATGGTTGAAAAGGCTCTTCGCTCCATCGGCAAGTCCGTCGGAGATATCGCACCGAGCGACTTCTTCGCTTTCGGCTCCGTAGTATCCACTCCCGCACCCGGTGACCTCGTGGTCTCGGGCGGTCACGTTGCCATCTACGTCGGCAACGGCCAGGTCATCAGCGGTGGCCTGAACGGTATGAACACCGGCCTTCACAGCCTTTCCGACCTCTCCGGCTACAGCTTCGTCCGCGTTAGCTAGAACCAGTTACCTGGAGCACACACACATGACCTCGAATACCCGTGCCATCGCGCGCCACCGCGCCGAAGTACAGCGTTCCGCCCACCTCTCATCCATCGCACGCGCCGTCAGCGACAACGCTGGGGGAGTGGGACGCCAGGCAGCCGTCATTGCGGCAGCTTCCGGTCTCGTTCTGACCAGCGGTGTCGCCGCAAACGCGGTCGAACTTCCGTCGGAACGCAACACCGTCACCACCGCGCTTGAGGTCGAGGCCGTCAAGGCTCCGGTCCAGGCGCCGGCTGACGCTGAGATCTCGTTCAACAAGACCGCCGTGAAGGCTGTGGCAGCTCCTACAGTGGCAGCGCCTGTTGTAGAGCCGCAGGCGGAGACCGTTGAAGCCGCTCCGGTTGAGGTTCCGGTTGTTGAGGCCGCAGTTCAAGCCGCGCCTGCAGTCGCAGTGGAAGCAACGGCCACTGTTGCTGCGCAGCCAGCTGTCGCCGAGAAGCCCGCCCCCGCAGCACCCGAGGTATCGTCCGGCGTGGCCGCCACCATCGCTGCTGCCGCCAAGGCTCAGCTCGGTGTGACCCAGGACTGCACACGCCTTGCCAGCAACGCTCTCGCTGCCGCTGGGATCAACTTCCACGGCTGGCCGGCCGGCTACCTCTCCCTTGGCCGCACGGTCAGCGCCGCTGAAGCGATCCCCGGCGATCTGATCTACTACGCAGACGGCGGCATGGGCGCAGCTCACATTGCCGTTTACATCGGTGGAGGCCAGGCAGTTCACGGTGGCTTCAACGGAAACCAGACGGTCATCGCCCCGGCCGAGCTCGGATCGGGTGGAGTTTACATCCGCGTCGGCGGCTGATTGCTGGTCAGCAAACGTTTATAGGGTCTCTTGCCGCACGGCAGGGGGCCCTATCGTTTTCCTCCGCCGGCACAGAGTGGCGATTGACGAATCCTTGTAGCAACGGCTTACTCTTGCACTGTTAATCCGAAGTACCTTCGCTGTAGCCTCGCAGGGCGCCAGGAGTTCCTCTGATCCTGCAGCTATGGACGGCAAAGAGGAATGTGCATGCGCACTCTCGTTCTGAATGCTGGATACGAACCACTGGCGGTGGTGACCTTCCGCCGGGCACTCGTCCTTGTCCTCACCGGTAAAGCGAGCGTCGTGGCAGAAGGTGAAGACCCGGTTGTCGGCCCCAACGAAGTCTTGTCGCGACCGTCAGTCATTCTGCTCAACCGGTACGTGAAAATCCCATACCGCAGCAGTTCCGTCGCGACGCGTCGCGGAGTGCTGCGCCGTGACAATCACCTGTGCGCATACTGTGGCAAGGCCGCCTCAACCATAGATCACGTGGTGCCGCGTTCCCGCGGTGGAGAGGACAGTTGGGAGAATCTTGTGGCCTGCTGCCTTCGCTGTAACAACGCAAAGGGCGACAAGACGCTTTCCACGCTCGGCTGGTCCCTTCGCATAGTTCCCAGGCCGCCCCGCGGCACGTCGTGGCAGATCCGGGAGCTGGAGAAGCCCTCGCCGCAGTGGAGCGAATTCTTGCCGGCAGACAACGCCGCGTGAACGGGCCCGCTACCGAGGGTCCGGCTACCGAAGAGCTGTCGTTCGACGCCGTGGTGCTGGCCGGGGGCAGGTCTTCCCGTCTAGGCGGGGTACCGAAGGCGTCCTTGAGAATCAGCGGCTCGACGCTGCTTGCCCACACCTGCGAAGCAGCCCGTGCGGCGAGGCGGCTTGTCGTCGTCGGTGATCGGGCACCCGAGATGCCGGCGCGGGTGGAGCTGATCCGTGAGGAACCGCCGTTTGGCGGGCCGGCCGCGGCCGTGAGCGCCGCCGTCGTACATTTGAGCCACGATCCGGCGCCCTGGATGCTTGTGCTCGCCTGCGACATGCCCCGGATCAACGAGGCGCTGCCAGCGCTCATCGCGGGCGCGCTCGCTACAAATGCGTCCGTACTGGCGCACGACGGCGGGAGGGACCAACCGCTTGCCGCACTGTATCGGTGGGTGGACCTTGCGACGGCGGTTGATCAGGAGGAAGTAAGAAACCTGTCCATGCGTGCCCTCCTTGCTAGGGTGACATGGAGTCCAGTTGACGTTCCCGCGGGCTCAACCATTGATATCGATACGTGGTCCGATGCCCGAAACTTCAGGGCGGAGGCGCCGGATGCGGGTAAATAGCGAGAGGGTTCACCATGGAGGATCGGGATCGCCTGCTCAGGCAGTGGAGCGAGACGTTGCTGGAGATGTTCGAACTTGAGGACATTGAGGTAGATGTCGACGCAGTCCTCGCCCTGGCAGGGAAGGCGGCGCACTCCGTGGTTCGCCCCGCTGCACCGCTGACCACGTTCATCGCCGGATATGCCGCAGGGATGGCAGTTGGGATCGGCCAGGCGGACAGCGTAACGGCCATGCGGTCCGCTCTGCAGGCAGCCGCATCTGCCTGCCCGCCGGTAACTGCGGCGGAGGACCGCCGATGAGCGGTTCGGGACACGAGGTCACGTGGGAGGACGCCCGAAGGCTGGCATATGAGTCAGCTACACCCAAACCCGTGCAGACCGTCAAACTGGCGGATGCGCTAGGCCAGACGCTGGCGGAGCCCGCCGTGGCACTGCAGCCCATACCGCACTATGCGTCGTCCGCCATGGACGGTTGGGCGCTCTCAGGGGAGCCGCCCTGGACGCTCGTGACGCCCGTCCCGGTGGATGAGAGCCCGTGGCACCGGGCGCACGAACACAAGAAATCGGGATACGCCACCCTGGAGCCGGGTCAGGCAACCTTCATCCTCACCGGCGGTGTTGTCCCGCCCGGGGCTACGGGTATCCTCCGCACCGAGCACGGGGCCATCCGCGACGGCGTGTTGAACCGCAACGAGCGGGCGCGCCCGGACGAGCCACGCGAGAACGAACACATCCGACCCGCCGGCGAGGAAGCGGCGCAAGGAACAGAGACTATCGCCGCGGGATCGGTCCTGAATCCGGCGCAGATCGCGCTCGCCGCGGTATGCGGTTATGACACCCTGCCCGTTCTGCGCGCACCGCGCGTCTCATTGCTGCTGACCGGCGACGAGGTTATCGAAGCAGGCCTGCCGGAACCCGGACAGGTGCGGGACACCTTCGGCCCCCAGCTACCCGGTCTTATCACTATGCTGGGCGGCCACGTGGACACCGTGGGCCGGGCACGGGATGATCTCGACGACGTCGTGGCGGCCATCAGCGCCGAAGCCATGGACGAGGTGTCGCTGGCGCGATCGTCCGGGGACGTATTGATCAGCACCGGCGGCACCGGCGCATCCGACGCCGACCACATCCGCCGAGCGCTGACCGTGCTTGAAGCGGAACTCATCATCGATGGCATCGCTATGCGGCCGGGGCACCCTACTCTTTTGGCACGCCTGCCTGACGGGCGGTTCTTCGTCGGCCTGCCCGGTAATCCGTTGGCTGCAATGATGGCGCTGTTCACGGTCGGGGCGCCGTTGCTGGCAGGCCTGCGTGGAGCAGACTTTCCGGAATCGCGCTCGGTTCTGGTCGGAGAGTCCTTCGACGCGCTGCCCGGACGGACGCGCCTGGTGCCCTATCGCTATCAGACTGGACGGGCCATGCCCACCGTTCATCACCGATCAGGCATGCTGCGCGGACTCGCCGACGCCGACGGCGTCCTGGTGGTGCCTGAGCAGGGGTGCGAGCCGGACGAGAAGGTCGTGGCGCTGCAGCTGCCCTGGTTCAGCTGATACCGCTCACCTGGTCCCACGCCTGTTCGCCCGTTTCGGAGCGTCTTCTCCCGTTCAGACGGTTGCCGGCATGTCCTGCTGCTTGTTCTCCTCGCCCGTACCTCCCGCAGGGCCGTCTGCTGCCGGTTCCAACCGGACGATGACGCCTTTGGAGACAGGGGTGTTGCTGCCCTTGACCGTGTCGTCGAGCGGCACCAGGACGTTCCCCTCCGGGTAGTACGCGGCAGCGCACCCGCGGGCGGTGGGGTAGGACACGGCGCGGAACTTCCGCAGGACGCGATCCTTGCCGTCCGCATACTCGCCATGAACGTCGACCAGGTCACCGTCCTTGAAGCCCAGGTCAGCAAGGTCCTCCGGGTTGACGAAGACCACGTGCCGGCCCTTTTTGATGCCGCGGTACCGGTCGTTGTAACCGTAGATCGTGGTGTTGAACTGGTCGTGCGAACGCATGGTCTGCAGAATGAGCCGGCCGGGCGGGCATTGCATGGGGTCCAGTTCATTGACTGTGAGCAACGCCTTGCCGCTGGGGGTGCTGAACTTCCGGGCATCGCGCGGACCGTTCGCCAGCAGGAAGCCGTCCTTCTCACGGATACGGCGGTTGTAGTTTTCACAGCCGGGCACGACGTGGGCGATATGGTCGCGAATGCGGTCGTAATCATCCTCGAATCCCTGCCAGTCGGCCGCAATGCGGTCACCAAGGGTGGCGCGCGCCAACCTGCTGACAATTGCGATCTCGGACAGCAGTCCCGGCGCCACCGGTTCAACCCTGCCCTCGGAGGAGTGAACCGCGCTCACGGTGTCCTCAACGGAGACGAACTGGGGCCCGGTTGCCTGGCGGTCAATCTCGGTACGGCCAAGCGTCGGAAGAATCAATGCTTCCTGCCCGACGACGGTGTGCGACCGGTTCAGTTTCGTCGAGACCTGCACATTCATCTCGAGATTCTGCATTGCTGCTTCTGTGGCAGCGGTGTCGGACATGGCGGCGACGAAGTTCCCGCCGAGTGCGAGGAAGAACTTGATTTCGCCGTCGCGCATTCCCCTCACTGCGGCCACCGCGTCCACTCCGTGCTCGCGCGGAGGTTCGAAGGAGAACTCCTTGCCCAGCGCGTCGAGGAACGACGGCGGCATCTGTTCCCAGATTCCCATCGTACGGTCACCCTGGACGTTCGAGTGCCCACGGATCGGTGACGCACCCGCACCAGGCCGCCCGATGTTGCCGCGGAGAAGGAGCAGGTTGATCATCTCCTTGATCGTGCCGACGCCGTTCTTCTGCTGGGTCACGCCCATCGCCCAGGTGATGATGGTCTTCTCTGACCTGATGTAGCGCTCCGCGAGTTCGTCGATCTCCTCCGAGCGCAGGCCTGTGGCCTCCAGCACCGTCTGCTCATCCAGATGGGCCAGGTGCGCGCGCAGTTCGTCCAGACCTTCGCAGTACTCCGCAAGGAACTCGTGATCCAGCACAGTTCCGGGATTCCGGTCTTCGGCATCGAGCACGCGCTTCGAGAGCGCCTGGAGGAGAGCCATGTCCCCGCCCGCGCGGATCTGCAGGAACTGGTCGGCCAGATCGGTTCCGCGGCCTACAACACCTTTGGGCTTCTGCGGGTTCTTGAAGCGTCGCAGTCCGGCCTCGGGCAGGGGATTGACAGCGACAATGCTCCCGCCGTTCTCTTTCTGCTTCTCCATGGCGCTGAGCATGCGCGGGTGGTTGGTCCCGGGGTTCTGGCCGATCACGATCATCAGGTCAGAGTTGAGATAGTCGTTGTAGGCCACCGTCGCTTTGCCGATACCGATCGTTTGTCCCATAGCGACGCCGGAAGATTCGTGACACATATTGGAGCAGTCAGGCAGGTTGTTGGTGCCTAGCCCGCGGATGAAGAGCTGGTAGATGAACGCGGCCTCGTTCGAGGCGCGGCCGCTCGTATAGAAAGCTGCCTCGTCGGGTGAATCGAGGCTCTTCAGTTTGTCCGCGACGATGCTGATGGCCCTGTCCCAGGTGATGGGCCGGTAGTGATCGTCACCGGCGGCTTTGTACACGGGTTCGGTGAGCCGCCCCTGCATGCCAAGCCAGTATTCGGAACGTCCGCGCAGCTCAGTCACTGAATGCTCCGCCCAGAACTCCGACGACACGGTCACCGGTGTGGCTTCCCAGGTCACCGCCTTGGCGCCGTTCTCGCAGTACTCGAAGGTGCTGCGGTGGTCCGACGGGTCCGGCCAGGCGCAGCTCATACAGTCGAAACCCTGCTTCTGGTTCATCCTGAGCAGGGTACGTGCGCTGCGTTCAATCCCCATGTGCTTGAGCGCGGGCTGCATCGAGTGATAGACCCCGGGCAAACCGGCTGCCCAGTCCTTGGGCTTGTCCACCTCAAGGTTGTTCTCGTCAGCTTCCTCGACGGGAGGGTTGGATCGTGTCATCGGGGGCATCCTTCCTGGTGGCTTCTCAGCACTGAGTGTTCCTACCTGCCCCTATTGTCCACTGCAGAGGTCCCCAAAGACACCCGAACGGCCGGTACCCGACCGCCGCAGTGTCAACTAGGCTCAATCCAGGCTCAGGCGGGAGATAAATGATGACGAGAGTATTGAACCGGCGCCGCATCACGCGTTACAGGCTGGACGGCCCGGCGACCCAGAGGGAAGACCGGCTTGCAGGGGAGGAGCCGCTCGAGATTCGGCTCGGCGGAAGTGCCTTCAGCGTCACCATGCGCACCCCCGGTGATGACTTCGACCTCGTGGCAGGGTTCCTGGTTTCAGAAGGTGTGGTTGCCGAACCCGGGGAGATCCTCGCGCTCCGCTATTGTGCCGGCGTTGACGAAGATGGTCGGCAGACCTTCAATGTCGTCGAGGCGCAGCTCCGGCCGGATGTCGCCCTACCGGATACCGGCATGGAGCGGCATGTCTACACGTCCAGTTCGTGCGGAATCTGTGGGACCGCCTCGATCGATGCGGTGCGGAAATCTGCCCGCTTCGACGTGCACGATGACGACGGCGCGGTTGACCTCGCGGTTCTCGCCTCCCTGCCGGACCTGCTTCGGAACGAGCAGAAGCTCTTCGACCGTACGGGGGGCGTACACGCAGCCGGTTTATTTTCCCGCGACGGAGAACTGCTCTGCCTTCGGGAGGACGTAGGACGCCACAACGCTGTGGACAAGGTTGTCGGTTGGGCGCTGAGGGAAGGAAAGCTGCCCCTCCGCGGAACAATCCTGCAGGTCTCTGGGCGTGCTTCGTTCGAACTGGTGCAGAAAGCCCACCTCGCTGGAATACCGATGCTCGCAGCGGTGAGTGCGCCCTCGTCGTTGGCTGCCGACCTTGCGGAAGAATCAGGCATCACCCTCGTCGGTTTCAGCCGCGGGCAAACGTTGAACTGCTACACGCATCCGCGGCGCATCAGCGCGGAATAGCGGTACCCCGGGCGGAGTTGCACACCAGTATGGAACTCGGCATCTTCAGCTTCGGCGACATTCACCCCAACCCCGTGACAGGCGAACGGGTTTCGCCGGAACAGCGGATGGCCGACTTGCTGGAGCGGGCGCGACTTGCGGACGAGGTTGGCCTCTCCTACTTCGGTATCGGCGAGCACCACCGACCGGATTATGCCGTGTCGTCGGTGGTGCCTGTGCTGGCCGCCGCTGCGGCCCAGACGCGGAACATTCATGTGGGCTCGGCCGTGACAGTGCTCAGCACCGAGGACCCGGTGCGCGTGTTCCAGCAGTTCGCAACCCTGGATCTGCTGTCAGGCGGACGTGCAGAGCTCACAGCGGGGAGGGGATCCTTCATCGAGTCCTACCCCCTGTTCGGGGCAGCGCTGGAGGATTACGACGCTCTCTACGAGGAGAAGATCGATCTTCTCCTGCGCATCGATGCCGCAGATCGGATTACCTGGTCCGGGCAGTTCCGGCCTCCGCTGCAGGACGCCCTGATCCTGCCCCGGCCAAGCCGCGAACATCTGGACATCTGGATCGCTACCGGCGGTACGCCGTCGTCGTCGGTCCGGGCCGCACGGCTGGGGAAGCCGGTGATCTACGCCCTCTTGGGCGGTGCAGTGAACAACTTCGCGCAGCACGCTGCGCTCTACCGCGAAGAGTTCGACGGCGCGTCCGGCGGGATTCCACGGGTGGGCGTGAGCGGCGTCGGGCTGGTCCTCCGGAACGGGGCGAAGGAGACCTTCAAGCCTTACTGGCTCGACAGCATGACGCGCATTTCCGCCGAGCGCGGCTTCCCGAAGCCCAGCGGAGTCACCTACAACATGCAGGCAGCCCGCACCGGTGCGCTCTATGTCGGCACACCCGAGGAAGTGGCGGAGAAGATCGTCCTGACACATGCAGCAATGGGACATGACCGGCATATCCTCCAGCTCGACTTCTCATCGGTTCCGCAGGAACAGGTTCTGGAGTCAATCGAACTCCTGGGTACCGAGGTCCTTCCTCTGGTCAGGGAAGCTCTCGGCGGGCAGCACCAGCACGATGGGGCTCCGCGGACCGAAACTGTCCGCAGCGGGACCTAAGCTTGAAGTCCACTACCGGGAGACGAACCATGAGCATGGAAGGCGCGGCCTGGAGTTCCCTTTACCGGATCTCCTCCGCCAAGAACGGCAGCAACAAATTCTCGAAGGAGACGCTCAAGCGGATCCTGTCCTTCGCCGTGCCGTATCGGTTCAAGCTGGTGCTCTTCATCGCGCTATCCGTGGTGTCGGCGTTTCTGGCGGTGGCCACGCCTGTCCTGGCTGGGCAGGTAGTGAACGCCATCATCGCCGAGGCCGCCGTCAGCACCATCGTGTGGCTCGCTATCGTCATTGCGATCGTCGCTGTCGCCGACACCGGCGTCGGACTACTGACCCGCTGGTATTCCGCCCGGATCGGTGAGGGAGTCATTCTCGATCTGCGCACTGCGGTTTTTGATCACGTCCAGAAGATGCCGATTGCATTCTTCACCCGAACCCGCACGGGGGCCCTGGTCAGCCGGCTCAACAATGACGTGATCGGCGCCCAACAGGCCTTCAGCGGCACGCTGTCCGGCGTCGTCAGCAACCTGGTCGCGTTGATTCTTACCCTGATCGTCATGTTGAGCACCTCGGTGCTGGTGACCGTACTGGCGATCATCATGCTGCCCATCTTCCTGTTGCCCGCGCGCAGGATGGGCAGCAGGCTGGCGGCTCTCCGCCGGGAGGCCGCCGACTACAACTCCACCATGAGCACACAGATGACGGAGCGGTTCTCGGCTCCCGGGGCCACGCTGGTGAAGCTGTTCGGGCGGCCGGACGAGGAGTCAGAGGAGTTCCGCGTCAGGGCGGCAAGAGTGCGGGACATCGGCGTGCGGACCGCGATGCTGCAGTTCGTGTTCTTCTCCGCCCTGATGCTCGTTTCCGCCCTTGCCCTGGCCCTGGTGTATGGGCTCGGTGGTTCCCTGGCCCTCGGCGGCGTGCTGGACACCGGCGAGGTGGTCACGCTGGCGCTGCTGCTCACCCGCCTGTACGCGCCGTTGACCTCCCTGGCCAACGCCCGCGTGGAAATCATGAGCGCGCTGGTGAGTTTCGAGCGGGTCTTCGAGGTCCTGGACCTTGATCCCCTCATAAAGGAGAAGCCCGACGCCGGAACTATCCCGGACGGACCGGTTGCGGTTGAGTTCGACAGGGTTCGCTTCGGTTATCCGTCGGCAGAGCGCGTCTCGCTGGCCTCCCTCGAGGAGGTTGCGGTGCTGGATACCCGTGGCGGTGAGGAAGTGCTCCACGGCATCAGCTTCCGGATAGAGCCCGGGCAGACCGTAGCACTGGTGGGTACTTCGGGTGCGGGCAAATCCACCATCGCGCAACTCCTGGCCAGGCTTTACGACGTTGACGAGGGCGCGGTGCGGATCGGCGGAAAGGACGTCCGTGACGTTACCTTCGAGTCGCTGCGCCACACGCTTGGAATGGTGACTCAGGACGGACACCTCTTCCACGAGACGATCGCTTCCAACCTTCGTCTGGCGCGCCCCGACGCCACGGACGAGGAGCTCTGGCACGCAGTCCGCCGCGCGCGCCTGGAACCATTGATCCGGTCTCTACCGGATCAACTGGACACGATGGTCGGCGAGCGCGGGTACCGGTTGTCCGGCGGGGAGCGGCAGCGCATGACCATCGCGAGGCTCCTCCTGGCCCAGCCGCGCGTCGTGATTCTGGATGAAGCCACCGCGGCATTGGATTCGACGTCGGAAGCGGCCGTGCAGGCAGCACTTACCGAGGCACTCGAAGGACGCACCGCTCTGGTCATCGCCCACCGGCTGTCGACCATTCGAAGCGCGGATCAGATCCTGGTCATCGAGGACGGACGCATCGCGGAGCAGGGCACTCACGATGAGCTGCTTGAAAAGTCAGGCCGCTACGCCGAGTTGCATCGCACGCAGTTCGCCGTGCAGAAGAGTGTTGCGCCGGATGAGCCTGCTGAAGCACTCACTGCTCCTAGCGCCTGACCAGCCCTTGTGGGGAACGGCGGTCAGCCTGCCGTGCAGGTCGTCGGAGCGTCTCCTTCGAGCCGTACGTCCCTCGGCTTCTCGGGAACGCGCAGGAGGGGCAGGGTCACGTTAACCATAGGACCGATGAGCAGCGCAAAAGCCACTGTGCCGACTCCAACGGTTCCGCCAAGGATCCAGCCGGTCACCAGCACCGTCACCTCGATGGAGGTACGAACAGCCCAGATGGGCCAGCCCCACTTCTGGTGGATCCCGGTCATCAGTCCGTCACGCGGACCGGGCCCCATGCGTGCGCCGATGTACAGGCCCGTCGCTACCGCAAGCAGCACCAAACCGCCGGAGAAGAGCAGGATCTGCAGCCACAGGACGGTCTGCTCCGGTATGAAGGCAAGGCCGATCTCAGCGCTGGCACCCACAAACACGGCGTTGATGACCGTTCCCACGCCCGGCTTCTGACGGATCGGTATCCAGAGCAGCAGTACAGCGAGCCCGATGAGAGCCGTCGTGATGCCGAACGGGATGCCGCTCTGTACCGAAACTCCCTGCCCCAGTACGTCCCAGGGAGAGACACCAATGCCGGCGCGAACCATCATCGCAATAGAGATGCCGTAGAAGAAGACACCCACAATCAGTTGCGCGATGCGGCGCACGAAGAGAAGGGACATGCAACAAGTGAACGGCCCGAGGGCGCGCTGAAGCAAACGGCTGCGCGGAGCTACTCCAGGCCGTAGTGCTCGCGGATCTCGTCCAGGCCTCGCATGTTGGCGCCCAGATCGTCGGGCGTGAGAGTGACGGACTGGTCCTGGGAAAGAACCTGATAGCTCAAAGTGGTGTACTCCCCGGGCTCTGTACTGTCAGCGAAGGCACGCAAGCTCTCGTCAAGTATCCGGTCGAGCTCGGCCTGATCATTGCTGTCGGCCGAGATCGTAATACGGGTACTGCTGCCCGTACCGTTCTCGTTCCAATCCACGACGACATCCTGCACGCCGTCGACCGTCGCGATGGCCTCCCGGTACTTCTCTTCGGGATTGGACGGGCCGCATCCGGACAGCATCAGACACAGCAGCACCGCCGCACCACTGCGGGTGAATCTCTTCACTAGCGCCTCTCGATCGGGATCACGAAGGACTCTACGCGCGTGGGATCGTTCGTCAGAAACCGTTCGGTAGACCGGTCCCGAGCGTACTGCGCTGCCGCACTCCCGGGATCGTTTTCAGCGTCCGATATGGAAGCTTCGTAGGCGTTGAAGTCGTGTCGGCCCGCGACGTCCCACCATCCGGTGTTCGGGGGATTTGGGAGTGTTATCTGGACACTGGATGATTGGCCCGCGGTAGTACCATCGATGCGTGCCCCACCCAGATCCAGCATCGGGACAACATCATCTTCGTGGTGAAAAGCAATGACACGGATTTCCGCGGGTATGGCCGTGCCGTCTATGGGAGAGCCATAGGCCATAACATTCGTGACGTTGAACTGTGCACTGAAAGCAGGGTCAGCGGCCAGGGCGGCTGCCGTCATCCCGCCCTGGGAGTGACCCGCCAACATGACCGGCGCACCGGGTTCTATGCCTGCCCGCTCCATGGCCAGGGCGACTGCGTCTGACGCCGTCGACATCTGTCCGGAAGCTGTGACCAGGTTGCCTGTCAGATCTGCCGCGGTGCCGGAAGTCGCCGGACTCCACTCCTGGGTGCCCGGTATGTTCACGATGTAGGACGGGCCGGACGGTCCGTCGATGCGCGTGATCCTGACCGATCCGTCGACGCTCGATTCCACCTGGCGATCCGAGTACGCCTGCCCGGTATTCATCGCTATCGCTCGCAGGTCGGAGGGCAGCACCCCTTCAGCATGCCCGGAAGCGGACAGGCCTGTGCCGCTCGTTGACACACCTACGGGGATCGCTTCCCCAGCCCACGCGCTGCCATCGTCGAGAAGGGGCAGGTCCCACTGGCCCAGCGTCAGGACGGTCAGTTTCGCTTCCGTCCATTCCCCGCGGATCAGCATGCCGGTGGCAGCGAGTTCCATCAGCGTCGGTGGGCTACCACCCACCCATTGATCGAGCAAAGACACCAGGTGCGCCGATTGCTCGCCGTAATCCATGAAGGACCGCTGGATGTTCCCGAAGCCCAACTCCGCGCGGTCCTGGAACCAGTCCACGGTATCGTCAGACGTCTCAGCAACCCAACCGGCTCCATCGGTAACCCAGTCCCAGCCGTCGGCCAGCCAGCCGCCGGCGGTATTCTCGGGTCGGGTATCAGCGCTGCCGGGCGCCGAGCCCTCCGCAGCCGCGGCCACGGAGCCGGCTGACGCCGCGTCACTGGTCTGATCCTGGGCATCGGCATTTTCAGCTGCAACAAGAGCGGCCTGGCGCAGTGAGTCCGCAATCCGGGTCAGCGTCGGACGATGCCGGGCCGACCAGCCGGAGCGGAACGAGTCAGCATCCGAACCTTGCCATGGGATCGACGAGATTCTCCCGGATACCTGCACTCCAAGGAGTTCAAGATCTCCCGCAGCATTCTCCAGGAAGCGAGCCAGCTGCCGGACCTGGGACGGATCCATGCCGATCGTCTGGCTCATGCGCTCGCCGACACTCCAGCGGCGAACTCGTAAGCGCCGGCCAGGGCGTACGTGATCTCGCGAGCCACGTGACCGGGATGCTGCGGGGTGAGTATGACGGCGCCATGGGGCGTCCGCGTGGAGTAGAGCGTACCCTCGCTGACCGACCACCGGGCCGCCCACACCTGCCGTCTGCTCCCCGCGCGCGTAGTCATGGCCGCGCTGAGAATAGCTTCTTCCGGGATGTTGGCGGCTTCGGCCGGGCTCAGTGGTATCCGGGGGGCGTCATCTGAGGTGCCTCGGACCTGAACCGCGTCCGCCCGCAACTCGGCAAGAGGCGGGAGAACCGGCGCAATCGCTCCCCAGATCTGGGCAACGTCGAAGAGCGCAACCTCAAGTGCGGGCTCGTGCGCGAGTGCGCGAAGGCCGCCGTCGTTGCCTGGACCGATGGTGCTCCTACGCAGCACCGCCACACCCTGGGCGCCCGAGATGGAGAAATCGCTGTTGCAGGCGATGCCCAGATAGGCGGCGGACAACCGCAGAAGCGTGACCGGCCGAAGCACCGCTTGCAGTGCGTCGGCCCACACCCTGGAGAGGACCTTGCCTTCCGCTACGCCCAGGCCCTGCAGCTCTTTCCAGGCATCTTCGCGTGTTTCTGCGTCGAGGTTCTTGATCGACTTTTTCGCCTGTGAACCAGCCGACTGGTGGGTGGACCCATGAGCGGTAACCTGTACCGGATCGACGGCGTCGAGGGCGAGCGCCCAGGCGGTCGGTGAGACTCTGATTGCGCGCGAGGGCGCAGGTACTGCCGAGATTTTCCCCATGCTGACAAGCTAATGCAGTGCGAGGGACGGTGCCATGGGGAGGTGTACCCATGTGGATTGTGCCCCTGGCCGGAATCGAACCGACGGCCTTCCCTTTAGGAGAGGGACGCTCTATCCTACTGAGCTACAGAGGCGGGTACTGCACAGTGCCGAACGGTGCTGTGAGCGGTACCAGCTTACAGTCTTCTCAGGTGCGTGAACGCACCCGGTGGGGGAGCAGCACAGCGAGCAGGCCGGCTGCGCAGCTTGCTGCAAAAAGCACCCACCGAGTGACTGTCAGTGTGGACGCGAGGGCGACCGAACCGGCGTCGGGCGCAGCCAGGGCCGAATCGATTGCGACGTTCTCCCACAGATCAACCACGACAAAGAGGAGAACCGGGCTCCACAGTACCCAGCGGAGCCATCGCCGTGAAACGTTGAGCTGAACCAGCAGAAGCCAGGCCAATCCGAAGAGTAGCGGGAAGAGCGTGCCGGCGGTTTTGTGAACGTAGCTCAACTGGCCCAGCGCTGCGGTGTCCATGGCGGACCTGAGCTGCTCGATGTACTGCACGTCGTAACCGCCGAGGAGCATGTCCGGCATACTGAGGCCGCCTGACAGCTGGGTCATCTGGGACAACGTGAGCAAGTGGAAGTACCAGAACAGGAACAGTGCCGCCGCCACCGCAGGGATGAGGATGAGATTGCCGTTATGGCGGGGAGGGGCGGGACGGTCAGCGATGGGGGAGCCCGGTAGCCCGGCGGCTGCCCGGCCGTGCTTGCGAGCGATCTGTGCCTTGGTTTTGCCCATGGCTCCATGCTAGACGGTTACCTTGCAGCAACAGCTCCGGAAAATCTAGTGCGTTTTTGGTCTCGTTTTGATTACGATGACCGCGAGCCCCGGCCTGTGATTGCAATCACAACCCAAAGCGGTGTTTGTTTAACGGATGGTCATAAACCAAACACTCCCCATGTCTTCCGTCGCAGATCAGGTGGGATGGCTTGCAGCCATCGAGGACGCCATTGACGCCGTTTTCGAACCTGTCGCTACGTGGTTCTCCGCAGTCGTGTTCTTCCCGATCACCATTGGAGAAGTCAGTTTCCCCGTCGTGGTCGCGTGGCTCATCGCTGCGGCCGTCATCTTTACCATCTACTTCGGTTTCATCCAGTTTCGGGGATTGAAGGTCTCCTACGAGGTGATTCGTGGGCGCTACTCCGCCAAGGACGATCCCGGGGAAGTCCCCCACTTCCAGGCTCTCACTTCGGCCTTGTCGGGCACAGTCGGGCTTGGAAACATCGCCGGTGTCGGCGCAGCAATGGCGCTGGGCGGGCCCGGTGCAACCTTCTGGATGATCCTGGCGGGTCTCTTGGGTATGTGCACCAAGTTCGCAGAGTGCACCCTGGGTGTGAAGTACCGGGAGGTGCACGAGGACGGCACCGTCTCCGGCGGCCCCTTCAAATACCTTCCGGTGGCGTTCGCGAAATTCGGCAAGTGGCCGGCGAAAATCCTCACCGGAATCTTCGCGGTTGCCATCCTTATCTTCGGCATTGCGGGCGGCAACATGTTCCAGGCGAACCAGACGTTCGCCCAGGTGCAGGAAGTCACCGGCGGTACGGACGGATTCCTCGGAAGCCCGGGCGCCGCATTGATCTTCGGCATCATCCTGGCCGCACTGGTTGGCGCCGTCATCCTCGGTGGAATCAAGTCCATCGGTGCCACCACCAGCAAGCTGGTGCCGGCCATGGGCATCATCTACGTCACTGCATGCCTGTTTGTCATCATTGTGAATCTCGACCAGGTTCCAACTGCGTTCGGTCAAATCATCGAAGGCGCCTTCGCGCCGGCAGGAATGGCGGGCGGCGTTGTAGGTGTCATGATCGTTGGCTTCCAACGCGCAGCTTTCTCGAACGAAGCGGGCCTCGGTTCGGCGCCGATCGCGCATTCCGCGGTGAAGACCCGTCGGCCCGTCAGCGAGGGCTTCGTGGCGATGTTCGAGCCCCTGGTCGATACGGTGATCATCTGCACCATGACCGCCCTGACGATCGTCATTGCCGGCGCGCCAAGTCTGCAGGCAGGCATCGATCAGGTCCAGGCAGGCGAAGGAGCCCCCGACGGCGTCATCCTGACCTCGGATGCCTTCGCTACCGTGATCGACTGGTTCCCCATCGTCCTCGCCGTTGCTGTGGCGCTGTTCGCCTTCTCTACGCTGATCACCTGGTCCTACTACGGGCTCAAGGCCTGGGAGTACCTGTTCGGACGCGGCAAGATGTCGGAGGTCCTCTACAAGGTGATCTTCCTGTTCTTCACGGTGACAGGAACGGTCCTCACCTTCGGGCAGGTCCTGACGTTCGCGGACTCCGCACTCTTCATCTGCGCGTTCGTGAACCTGCTCGGTGTCTACATGCTCCTGCCGGTGATCAAGCGGGAAATGAAGGCTTACCTCGCCGACCGCAAAAGCGGCAAGCTCCTCGAACTGGGGACGGAGCCGGAGGATCGGGAAACCGCCAGAAAGTAGTTCCGACCCGTTCGCACACTGCCCGCCGGATCCTTCGATCCGGCGGGCAGTGCCGTGTCCGGGCCCCTTATCCGCTCCTGCCCGCTGCAGGCATAACCCCGCACGACGACGGCGGACCGGTTCTGTCCGTGCCAGCGCCTAGACTTAAAGGCACCATGGACTTGCTTTTCGATCCGCACCTCAGTACACCCTCCGCAGCCCGACGCGGCTCTGCGCCCTCGTCCTCATCGGATGTGGCCGAGCACCCCCGTCGTGGCGGCTTCGTCGATGAAGTGCGCGCACAGGAACTCCTTGCCGGGTTGAACCCGCAGCAGGAGGAAGCAGTCAGGCACAGCGGCTCTCCGCTGCTGATCGTGGCCG
Organism: Arthrobacter sp.; assembly: GCF_031179385.1. Taxonomy (GTDB): domain Bacteria; phylum Actinomycetota; class Actinomycetes; order Actinomycetales; family Micrococcaceae; genus Arthrobacter_D. The sequence goes on from NZ_JAPSHV010000004.1 coordinate 43,646, forward strand.
GAGCGGGCTCTGGCAAAACCCGCGTGCTCAGCCATCGCATCGCCTACCTCATGGCTACCGGCCGGTCGCACGCCGGCCAGATCCTGGCCATCACGTTCACCAACAAGGCTGCTGCAGAGATGCGGGAGCGCATTGAGGGGTTGGTGGGTGATGTCGCAAAGCGCATGTGGATCTCCACGTTTCACTCCTCCTGCGTGCGTATCCTTCGCCGTGAGGCAACGTCCATCGGCCTGAACTCCAACTTCTCGATCTACGACTCAGCGGACACCCTCCGCCTGATCACGCTCGTGGCCAAGGGCCTCGACCTCGATCCGAAGCGGTTTGCGCCCAAGGCTATCCAGCACAAGATCTCCGCGCTGAAGAATGAGCTCATCGACGAGGAAGAGTACGCCTCGACCGCCAACTTCTCCGACCCCTTTGAGCAGGCGGTCGCGGAAGTCTACAAGGGGTATGCGCAACGGCTCCGTCAGGCCAACGCAATGGACTTCGATGACCTGATCGCACAGACCGTCTTCATGTTCCGCGCCTTCCCCGGTGTCGCGGACTACTACCGGCGCCGGTTCCGCCACGTCCTCGTGGATGAGTACCAGGACACCAACCATGCGCAGTACGCCCTGGTGCGGGAGATCGTAGGTGTCGCAGGTGAGAACGTGGAGGAACCCGCCGAGCTGACCGTCGTGGGTGACTCCGACCAGTCCATCTACGCGTTCCGCGGCGCCGACGTGCGGAACATCGTGGAATTCGAGGAGGACTACCCGAACGCGCACACCATTCTGCTGGAGCAGAACTACCGCTCCACCCAGAACATCCTCAACGCTGCCAACGCCGTGATTTCGCGCAACCCGAACCGGCCCGAGAAACGGCTGTGGACTGCCGAGGGCAACGGCGAGAAAATCATCGGCTACGTCGGCGAAAACGAGCACGAGGAAGCGCGCTTCATCGCTGACGAGATCGACCGCCTGCAGGATGAGGAAAACCTGCGGCCCGGGGACGTCGCAGTGTTCTACCGGACCAATGCCCAGTCCCGCTCGATCGAGGAAATCCTGATGCGGGTCGGGCTGCCGTACAAGGTGGTCGGCGGAACCCGCTTCTACGAGCGCAAGGAGATCAAGGACGCGCTCGCCTACCTGCGCGTCCTGGTCAACCAGGACGACGTCGTCAACCTCCGCCGTATCCTCAACGAACCCAAGCGCGGAATCGGTGACAGGGCGGAGTACGCTATCGCGGCGCTCGCCGAACGTGACCGCGTCAGCTTCATGGACGCGCTCCGGCGGGCCGATGAGGCGCCCGGTATGGCCACCCGGTCGGTGAACGCAGTGGCGTCGTTCGTAAAGCTCATTGACGACCTGGCAGAGGTCGCGGCCGGTTCAGGTGCTTCCGCTGCCCTGGAAGCTGTCCTTGAGCAGACGGGTTACCTCGCACAGTTGCGCACCAGTAGTGATCCGCAGGACGAGTCCCGGGTGGAAAACCTCGCGGAGCTCGTCGCGGTGGTGCGCGAGTATGAGATCGACAACCCGGAGGGAACTCTGGGGGACTTCCTCGAACAGGTCTCACTCGTCGCTGACGCTGACCAGATCCCGGACGCGCCCGCCGGTGCCGGCGAGGACGTGGAAAAGGCCGTCGAGGAAGCACGCAGGCAGGGCGTCGTCACCCTGATGACGCTGCACACAGCCAAGGGCCTCGAGTTTCCGGTGGTCTTTTTGACCGGCATGGAACAGGGCATCTTCCCGCATCAGCGGTCCGCCACCGACCCGAAGGAGCTCGCGGAAGAACGGCGTTTGGCCTACGTCGGTCTCACTCGAGCACGCAAGCGGCTGTACATCACGCGTTCGGAGGTGCGGAGCCTGTGGGGGCAGAGCCAGTACAACCCGGCGAGCCAGTTCGTGGGAGAAGTTCCTGAAGAGCTCATCCACTGGAAGCGCGAGGGCGCCGCGAAACCGGCATGGACCAGTGGACAGAGCATCAGTGGTCCGCGGTTCAGCGGCTCCTACTGGGGTGCGGGAGCAGCGGGCGGCAACGAGTCCGGGCGTGGACTTCCAGGCAAGGCGGCCGGCAGGGTGCAGCCCCAGAAAGAGGTGGTTGCTGTTTCGGCGGGAGACAAGGTCAACCACTCCACCTTCGGCAACGGCACTGTCCTGGCTGTCGAGGGCGGCGGCGACAAAATGGTGGCAAAGGTCCGCTTCGACGTTGGAGAGAAGCGGCTCCTGCTCCGTTACGCTCCATTGACCAAGGTCGGGTAACGGGGAATGCAGCCAGCCACTGGGGGAGTGCTGAAGCGCGCGCGGATGCGGGCCGTCGTCGTCGGTTGTGCGCTGTTCATCATGGCGGCGCTGGCCGGCTGTGTAGAAGTGCCGGTAGCCAGCCCGGCGCCAACCCCGGAATCGGAACTCGCACCGCGGGAGGAACTGGCGGCCATGCCGGAACTGCCCGTGTCTGAGCTGCAGAACTTCGGCGAGGACGTCGTCGCATTCCTGACCGAAGACCGCACCACCTACTGCGCGATCACCACCGAGCAGGGCGGTATCATCAACTCCCCGGTGGACCCGCGGCTGTCAGGCGGAGAGCGTGATGACACGGTGCTAGAAGTGCCGGCCGTGTACTGCGAACTCACGCGTTATCCCGAACCCGCAAAAGTCACGGACAACTGTCACGGCACCAACCTGGGGTTCAAGGGCGGCACGATCCTGCTTACAGCTGAGCGGGTCTCCTACGGCGGCTGCCGGGTGGGAATGACCCTGATGGAAGCTGAACTCGGTCCCGGCGCGGACGGCGGGGACAGCCAGCTTTCGCGGCTGCCGCTCCTTGAGGACGGTACAGCCGTCGAATTGAATGGCTTCCGGTGTGGAGGCACTGACCGCGGCCTCGTATGCGCCGAATCGGAGACCGGACTGGGCTTCGTGGCCTCGGTCGATGCGTTCGAAGCGCTCCCTGCACAGTAGGCCGTGACGGTAACCGACGAGGTTACTTTTCTACAACTCATAGAACTGTGTGCTTACTCACGAAACCGGTAGTCTGGGAAAGGCGTTCCGAGCCAAGGGGCTAGAGTTCCCTGTGTAAACCTACTTCGACGTAGAAGGACACTAGATAAGTGGACCTGTTTGAATATCAGGCGCGCGATCTATTCGAGGCTCACGGCGTCCCCGTGCTTGCCGGCATCGTGGCGCACACCCCGGAAGAAGCAAAAGCAGCAGCCGAGAAGATTGGCGGCGTTGTCGTCGTCAAGGCGCAGGTCAAGGTTGGCGGCCGCGGTAAGGCCGGCGGCGTCAAAGTAGCCAAGACGCCGGACGAAGCTTTCGAGCACGCGTCCGCAATCCTCGGCATGGATATCAAGGGCCACACAGTCCACAAGGTGATGATCGCCCAGGGCGCAGACATCGCTGAGGAGTACTACTTCTCCGTGCTGCTGGACCGGGCGAACCGCAACTACCTGGCCATGTGCTCCGTAGAGGGCGGCATGGAAATCGAGCAGCTCGCAGTTGAGCGTCCCGAAGCGCTGGCACGTATCGCCGTCGATCCCGCCGTCGGTATCGATCGCGCGAAGGCCGACGAGATCATCGAAGCCGCCGGATTCGCGCCGGAGCTCCGTGAGGGCGTAGCCAACACCATCCTGAAGCTGTGGGACGTCTTCACCAAGGAAGACGCCACCCTGGTCGAGGTGAACCCGCTGGTGAAGACCGGTGCCGGTGAAATCCTCGCGCTGGACGGCAAGGTCACCCTCGATGAGAACGCTGACTTCCGCCAGAAGGGCCACGCCGAGCTCGAGGACAAGGACTCCACGGATCCACTGGAGGCCAAGGCCAAGGAAAACGACCTCAACTACGTCAAGCTTGACGGTCAGGTCGGCATCATCGGCAACGGCGCTGGGCTCGTCATGTCCACGCTCGACGTCGTTGCCTACGCAGGCGAGAAGCACGGCAACGTGAAGCCCGCGAACTTCCTCGACATCGGTGGTGGAGCCTCTGCCGAGGTCATGGCCGCAGGCCTGGACGTCATCCTCAACGACGAGCAGGTCAAGAGCGTCTTCGTGAACGTCTTCGGTGGCATCACCGCCTGTGACGCGGTGGCCAACGGCATCGTGAAGGCGCTGGAGATCCTTGGCGACAAGGAAAACAAGCCCCTCGTGGTGCGCCTGGACGGCAACAACGTCGAAGAGGGTCGCCGCATCCTCGCCGAGGCCAACCACCCGATGGTCACCCTCGCCGACACCATGGACGAAGGCGCCGACAAGGCTGCCGAGCTGGCTTACGCCGCTCGCTGACCGGTCGCGACTCCAGGACTAAGGAACACATATGTCTATCTTTTTGAACAAAGACTCCAAGGTGATCGTCCAGGGCATCACCGGCGGCGAGGGAACCAAGCACACTGCGTTGATGCTCAAGGCCGGAACCCAGGTCGTCGGCGGCGTGAACGCACGCAAGGCCGGTACCACTGTCACCCACGGTGACGTGACCCTGCCTGTTTTCGGCACGGTGAAGGAAGCCATCGCCGAAACCGGTGCTGACGTTTCCATCGTTTTCGTCCCGCCGGCGTTCACCAAAGACGCCGTCGTTGAAGCCATCGACGCCGGAATCGGCCTCGTCGTCATCATCACCGAGGGCGTGCCCGTGCAGGACTCCGCAGAGTTCTGGGCGCTGGCGAAGTCCCGCGTGGATGAGAACGGCAAGCAGATCACCCGCCTCATCGGGCCGAACTGCCCCGGCATCATCACCCCCGAGGAATCGTTGGTCGGCATCACCCCGGCCAACATCACGGGCAAGGGAGGTGTAGGCCTCGTCTCGAAGTCCGGCACGCTGACCTACCAGATGATGTACGAGCTGCGGGATCTCGGCTTCTCCACCGCCATCGGCATCGGCGGCGACCCGGTCATCGGCACCACCCACATCGACGCGCTCGAGGCGTTTGAAGCCGACCCCGAGACCAAGGCGATCGTCATGATCGGCGAGATCGGCGGCGACGCTGAGGAGCGCGCGGCCGAGTTCATCAAGGCCAACGTGACCAAGCCGGTTGTCGGCTACGTTGCAGGCTTCACCGCGCCCGAGGGCAAGACCATGGGCCACGCAGGCGCCATCGTGTCCGGTTCCGCCGGCACCGCACAGGCGAAGAAGGAGGCCCTCGAGGCCGCCGGCGTCAAGGTGGGGAAGACCCCGTCCGAGACAGCCCGCCTGCTGCGTGAAGTTTACGCAGCGCTCTAGGGTTCACCCCTGGCAAACCAGTACGACGGCGGCCGTTACCTTTCCAGCGAAAGGTCACGGCCGCCGTCGTTGTTGGGTTTGTTGCCGCTGCCGGTCATGCGCCGGTGGTGCGGATTTCCGCTCCGGGACCGGGAAACACCAGACCCTCCGAGCCGTTGGACCAGCGGACCAGGTACGGCGGTGCGCCGCCCTCGCCGCGGGTCTCCAGCACTTCACCCTCGCGTTCCGCGTCGTCCACGTGAGCTCCGTGAACAAGGATGCGATCGCCGACTGATGCTTTCATACGCCACCCTCCTCCAAGCGTGCCGACACCCTTAGTATCCGCCTCACCCGGTGGTGCTGTCTGCCCCTGGTACAAGGGAGTCCGGCCCCAGGAGCAGGGGAGATTCTTCCAAGAGTGGGATGACTGGCGCGGATGGTTTTCAACGATTTTCGCAACCGGAGCGGTGGAAACCGCTATGCATCGATCACCATATCGGTCCGCGCGGTGGAGCAACAGGGCAGGAACTTGCCTGCATCGATTTCCCGCGCCCGGATCCCGCCCTGGTGGTTCATCTCTATCTCTCCGGAGAGCTTGACGACCTTGCAGGAGCCGCACATGCCTTCCTTGCAGTTCGCACCGATCCTTACCCCCGCCCGCTGGGCCACCTCAAGGATGTGTTGGTCGGGGTCAACGCGTACATTGACGCCGGTGCGAATGAAGGACAGAGTGAGGCTTCCCGCTCCGACCGTGTCGAAGCTCGAGGTGTCGGGGGACCCGGGTTCCGGCGCCACGTCGGAAGCGCCGGTTGTGGCTTCCGGGCCGGCTGCATCCGGGTCAATGGTTTCCAGCGGCAGCCCCGTGGCCTCCAGGGGTCCATCAGCGTCATAGCCGGGCTCGTAGAGTCCGAAGGCGGCGGGCTGGCTCTCATAGTAGTCCTCGGCGGAATCGGCGATCTCCTCGGCGATTTCCTCCGCAATGTCGACTGCGAACGCGAGCTCCGCCTGGTACTCAAGAATCGTCTGGCGGTCCCCGGAGAAGAATTCCATGTGGATGGAGGTGTCATCCACGCCCACCTTCTTGAGGAGTTCGGTGGCGGTGTTCAGGTAACCTTCGGGGCCGCAGGCATAAACCTGGCGACCGTTGGCGTCGGGGGCAACCTCCTCAAGCATGGCCGCCGTCAGCCTTCCGGTGAGCCCTTCCCACCCCTCGGGCATGCTGCGGTCGCCCAGGGAGTAGAAAACCTTGATCCGCGAGTCGACGGAGGCGATGTAGGCCAACTCCAGGTGGAAGGCAAAGCCTCCGGCCGCGGCTCCGTGGTAGAGCACCACAACATCGGCCTGCCCGGGCAGCGAGTGAATGGTCCGCACCATCGACATGATGGGGGTGATGCCTGCACCGGCGGCCAGCAGGAGAAACCGTGCCCGGCGGTCGGCGTCGGGCAGGTGGAATGCCCCGACCGGTCCGAGCATCTCAAGGACCATGCCGGGCTTGACGTTCTCGTGCACCCACGGTGAGACCTGTCCAGCGGGATCACGTTTGACCGTGATGTCGAACGTCCACGGCCGCGTGGGCGAGCTGGACAGGGAGTAGCTGCGGTCCACCGGATCCTGGTCCTCGCCGTTCACGGGAAAGGCAACGTTCACGTACTGTCCCGCACGGAACGCCAGCGGCGCACCATCGCAGCGGCGGAACACGAAGGTCCTCATGCCACCCACCTCGGGAACGATCTCGACACACTCCGCCATGAACTCCTGCGGATGCCAGGGGCCCAACGCGTGGGCGGCACGGGCAGGTCCCTCGGTGCTGCCCAGCACCCTGTTCCACGGCATCTCAAGACCGCGAATGCGCTGTGGCTCCTGGATTGCCGCCTGCGTGAGGATTTCAATCATGCCAAGTGCTCCTGCACCCGCTGCACGTACCAGTTGATGAACGCCTCCACCTGGTATTCGCTCTTCATGTACGGGCCGGGCTCATAGGCGGGGCTGCCGGCGCCCCTCTGGCACAGCTCCACGAACGCCTTGTCCTGGAGGTTCGTCTGCTTCCAGGTGTATGTGAGTTTCTCGAGATCGTAGTCGACGCCTTCCTCGGCGTCGTCGGCCACCAGCCAGGTGGTGCGCACCAGTGTCTGGTGTTCGTTGACGGGGAAGACGCCGAACGTAATGACGTGGTCGCCCTGGAAATGGAACCAGCTGTTGGGCTGCAGGTGCATCGAGCACCGGCCAAGGCGGAAGTCCCGCAAGTCACCGAGCAACTTTTTGGAGAGCCTGCGCCCATCAGGGGAGAACGATTCGCCTTCACCGTCGAGCGATTCCCGTGAGATGCGGATTCCCGCTACGCGCGTGTCAAGTTCCTCGACGACCTCGTAGGGGAGGCCATAGCGGCGGCAACGCTCTTCGAGCGAGGACTGCGCTTCCTTGTTGCGGTCCCACACTTCCTCGAGATGGGCCGGGATGAGGCCTTCTGTCAGGCCCCAGGTGGGGAAGAGGGAGCAGGCTAGCTCCGGGTGGCCGTCGCAGTGGTAGCACTCACGGTTGTTCTCCATGACGAGCTTCCAGTTGCCCTCTTCGATGATGTTCTGCTGATAGGCGATTTTCGTCTTCGACAGATCGTGGGGCGCGAGGTAAGGCTCGAAGATCTTGGACGTCTCGTCAAAATCTGCCGGCGGTTCGTCCGCAATGCAGACAAAGATCAATCCGGCTACCATGCGGCTGTGGGCACGCTTGAGACCGAAACAGCCCTTGTCGAACTTCGTTTCCCCGGGTGCCGAGGCGTGAATCAGATTGCCGTCGGGCGAGTAGGTCCAGGAATGGTAGCCGCACACCAGGTTGCCTGTGGTCCCCGCGGGCTCGGTCAGGACGCGGGCGCCGCGGTGGCGGCACACGTTGTGCAGGACGTTCACCCCGCCGTCGTCATTGTGCAGAACGATCAGGGAATACGGGCCGTAGTCGACGGTGACGTAGTCGCCCGGTTCCGGCAGTTCAGCGATGCTGGCGGCAAAAATCCAGTGCTGGCCAAAGATGGCCTGCATGTCGATGCTGAAAATAGTGGGATCGGTGTAGAAGGGGGCATCGAGTGAGTACCCCTGGCGCCTGAAGGCGAACAACTCGGAGATTTCCGCCAACTGCTCGGCAGGCAGTGATGAGGCAAGTTTTCCGCGTGAATTCAGGGGCACGTTCACTGGAGCAGACATGTATTTCCTCCCGGGAGGGGCGGGCAAGTGGGGGATTCGTGGAAACCATGGGCCGTTTAGCACAACCGGGGCGTTTGCAGAATCGTTATAGGTATGAGATTAGACACGATCCCCCTGCGATAAAAGCGCAGACTTTGGCAGGTAACGGTGCACAATTAGTGCATGATCGATTCGCGACTCATCACCCTTCGGGTGTTCGCCCGGTGCGGCACCGTTGGCGCGACCGCAGAGCTCACTGGTTACTCTCCCTCCGCCGTCTCCGCCCAATTGAGAGAGCTCCAGCGCGCTCTTGGAATGCAGCTACTGACGAAGGACGGACGGGGTGTGCGGCTGACCGCCACTGGCCGTCATCTCGTGGCCGGCTCCGACAGTCTCGTTGCGGCATGGGAGAGCCTGCGCGCCGCGGCCCTGGAAGCCGGTGACCAGGTCCAATCCCACCTGGGTCTCGGCGGATTCTCCACGGCGGCCGCGCGGTTACTCGCACCGCTGGCCGCTACGCTGCGCTCAACACGCCCCTTATTGGAGGTGCAGGTGCTTGAGGCCAATCCGTCCCGCTGCTTCGACCTGTTGGTTGCGGAGCGAATCGACCTCGCGGTTATCGTCGCAATGCAGTCCGACACCCATGTGGAGGACGATCCGCGCTTCGAGCAGACCGCACTGCTTGACGATCCCCTGGATGTGATCGTGCCCTCTGACCATCGGTTAGCGTCGCGGGAAACGGTGACGCTCGAAGAGCTGGCGTCGGAACCCTGGATCACGGAGGCTGCCGGTTCCACCTACCATTCCCTCTTCACCGCGGCGTTCACGGCAGTTGGTGTGACGCCGCGCATCGCCCACGAGGCGGTTGAATGGGAAACGCAGATTGCCTTCGTTGGTGCCGGGCTCGGCGTGGGGCTCCTGCCGCGGCTGGCACCCCTGCACAGTGCCGAAAACGTCGTTCGATTGCGTATTACCGGAAAGGGCAGCCCCGCCCGCCGCATTGTCGCTGCAGTGCGCAAGGGCAGCATCACCTCGCCCCTGATTCAGGAGTCGCTCGGCATCCTCCAGGTCAACGCCAATCGGATCGTCACCGCCCGGCCCGAGGACGATCTCTGAGGCTTGATGCACACAAGCCCGCGTGGCTAGGACAAGCGCAGCATTCTTCTTCGTAGGTGTTTTTTCCGTACAGACATGCCTCGGCGGCACGGGCCGGAGAGCCGCGTGCCGCCGAAGTGAGCTGCTACCACGGGTCGCTATTCGCGGTCATTAACCGCCTGGCTACGGATGCGGGGCTCGACTGTCGGAATGCTCCCTGTCGGACTCGCTCCCAGGCAGTCTGGATCCGGGCACTTCTCGGCGCAGTCGTGCTTTGTCACGAGGTCGAACTGCACGCCACCGTGTTGTTCCACGCCGGTACGTATGGCCCGCTCTACTACGGATGTGGCCAGACGACGCCGCAAGGACAGGGGATCGCGACGCAGGTCCTTGGTGAGGGCGAAGCAGAGCAACATCATGACAATGACGAACGGTAGGGCTGCCACGATGGTGATTCGTTGCAGGCCACTCAAGGCTTCCGAAGGTTCATCGCCGCCGGCCAGCAACATGACCGCCGCCACTGCGCCGGTGAGGCAGCCCCAGAAGATGACCACTCCGCGGCGGGGTTGCTCGGCGCCGTTGGAGCTGAGCGATCCCATCACGATTGAGGCAGCGTCGGCGCCCGTGATGAAGAAGATAGCGACCAGGACCATGGCCAGCACAATAACGGCAGTGGTAGCCCAGTCAGGCATGCTCAGGTTCTTGACCAGGTCGAAGAGTGCTCCGTCGAAATTGACGGTCGGTGCCCCGTCGACCATGGTGACTAGGCCGGGGGCATTCGCCTCGTCGGCTTCCTGCTGGACGTGGAAGGCGGCGCCGCCGAAGGTGGCAAACCAGATGACGCTGACGACGCTGGGAACCAAGAGCACACCGGTAACAAATTGGCGAATGGTGCGGCCGCGGCTGATGCGGGCGATGAAAAGTCCTACGAACGGCGTCCAGGAGATCCACCAGGCCCAGTAAAAGATTGTCCAGCTGGTCATCCAGGTACGCAGGGACTCGTCACCGACCGCTTCAGTCCGGGAAGACATCTCGGCCAGGTCGCGGGCGTAGTCGCCGACCGCTGATGGGATGAGGTTGAGGATGAAAAGGGTCGGTCCGGCGATGAAGACGATCAGTGCGAGGACGACGGCGAGGACCATATTGATGTTCGAAAGCCACTGGATGCCGCGACTGATGCCAGAGACGGCCGAAGCCACGAAGCACAAGGTAAGGATGGTGACAATCACCACGAGCACGGGGGTGCCAATCTCGCCCAGCCAACCGTTGGATGTCATGCCGCTGCCAATCTGCAGAGCGCCCAGACCCAACGATGCAGCGGTGCCGAACAAGGTGGCGAAAATAGCCAGGATGTTGATGAATTTCCCGATTGGACCTTCGACCGTCCTGATGCCGAAGATCGACGTGAAGGCGACGGAGATGAGTTGCCTGCGACCCAAGCGGTACGTGCCGTAGGCCATAGCGATGCCGACAACTGCATACATGGCCCAGGGGTGGAGCGTCCAGTGGAAGATCGAGGTGGCCATAGCGGTCTGGACGGCCTCGGGGGTCCGTCCGTCCACGGTGCCGGGCGGCGGAGAGATGTAATGGTAAAGCGGTTCGGCTACTCCGTAAAACATCAGCCCGATGCCCATGCCGGCGGCAAACATCATCGCGACCCATGAGACCGTACGGAATTCGGGTTTTTCACCATCTTTGCCGAGCGGGATATTGCCGAACTTGCCCAGGGCCAACCACAGGACGAAGATTACGAAGAGCGATGCCAGGAGCATGAACAGCCATCCTGTGTACTCCATGACCCAGTTGAGGGCCCCTGTGGATGTATCGGCCAGACTGTCGCGTCCCGCAAAGCCCCAGATAACGAAGGCAATGGCAATGACGCCTGTGATCCCGAACGTGATCTTGTCGAGAATGAGCTTATGGTTCCGACGATCCGCAACGGCTCGCTCGGTCTTGGCGTGACGTAGCTCTTCGAGAATTTCCTGGTACTCGTCGTCCGTCGAAGGCGCAGTGCCTCCTTCCTCCGGGCCAAGGGCGACGGGATTACTGTCTGCTTCGTCGGAGACAGTTATGACTGTTTTGTTCGCCTCCCCACTGTCAGGTCCTTCGTTGCGCGGAGGCCCTGCTGCTACCCCGTTGTTAGCAGGCAAGTCCTCGGGCGTATGGGGTTTCAGGTCACTATCAAAAGCCATGAGCGGGTCCTTTGCTCGGTGAGGCATGGGCCTGCGGTGAAAGCAGACCCTCGGGAGACGGACCGGGCGGTAGGTTGGTGGCCTCGTCCGATTCTGTGATCATCGTGCTGCCGTCGACGTCTCGTGCCGGAACACGAAACGGTTTGATATCTTATAGATATATCAGCAAATGATATGGCAGGACCGGGGCCATGTCCAGACTTTTCCTTAATGGCAGCCATGTGTCCAAGCGTTTCGTCCGGCCGCGGACAGCGGATTCCCCGCAGCGGCGCCTGAAGGGATCGCCACGGCGCCGTCCAGATATATCAGTCATGGGCATACCATGTACGCAAAGGGCCTTGCGTCAAGGTTCACCGTAGTGCGGGAGGAGACTTCGAGGATGGCAAACGTTGGCGAATTAGCAGTGGGGGGAGAAGATTCGTACGTGCAGACGAGGCATGACAATGAATCGTTCGCCGACTACGCCTACCGGATTCTCTGCGACGAATTGATCGTGCTCGACATCAAACCGGGAGAACCTCTCAACGATGAGGTCATCTCAAGGCGCCTGGGTGTAGGGCGGACGCCGATCCGCGAGGCGATGAAACGGCTTGAGAGCGACCACCTGGTGGTCGCTTATCCGCGCCGGGGCACATTTGCAGCGGGCGTGGATATCACTGATCTCGCCGAGATATCCGAAATCCGCCAGCTGCTGGAGCCTGCAGCAGCATCGCGGGCGGCGCGCATGGCGTCGCCGCAGCTCAGGCAGGAATTGAAGGAATTCGCGCAGGAGGTGGCGCGCCGTCTGCCGGAAATGCAGTCCCAGAAGGAGTTGATGCGGCTGGATATGCGGGTGCACCGGATGATCTACAGGGCCACGGGAAGCCGCCACCTCGAGGACGTCCTCATCCGGTACGACAACCTTGCGACGAGAATCTGGAGCCTGGTGTTGGAGAAGCTTCCGCCGGTGTCCGAGCATATCGCTCAGCACATCAAACTGCTCGAATGTATCGCCGAAGGGGATTCCGAATCCGCAGTCCGACTGACAACCCAGCACGTCAGCGATTTCGAGGAGCTGATCAGGGCTGTCCTGTAACGCCCGAGGAAGGAAACAGCGTCAGCTCAGCTGGGGAAGCCGGTCCTGAGAACGCCGAGGATGGCCCTGGCTTTCGTATGGATTTCTGCAAGTTCCTCCTCGGGATGGGAGTCGGCTGTGATCGCTCCACCGATTCCCACAGAAAGCCGCTGAACGCCGGCGGCGGACTTATGAAACACGGCACTGCGGATCGTGACGGATAAATCTGCTGCGCCGTTGGGTGAGAAATAGCCGACCACACCTGAATATGGGCCGCGCGGTTCGGATTCAAGTCTGTCGAGAATATCCATGCTGCTGATCTTGGGAGCACCTGTCATGGATCCCGGCGGATACGCGGCTGCCACAACAGCCGCCCTTGAGCGTCCGGGCGCGATGGTGGCCTCGACGGTGCTGACCAATTGGTGCACTGTCGCATACGTCTCCAGTTCGCAAAGCCGTGTGACGGATACTGTTCCCGGTAGGGCATGGCGGGACAGGTCGTTTCGCATCAGGTCGACAATCATGATGTTCTCGGCCCGGTCTTTGACGGAAGTCATCAGGTCATGCTTCAGATGCCTGTCGACCGTCGGTGACGGGTCACGCCGTCGTGTTCCCTTGATGGGTTCGGCACGCACCCGACCGTCTGCGGTGATGCTGAGGAACCGCTCCGGTGAGGAGCTTGCGATGGTGACCGGTCCCAGCTGTATGTAGCTTGCGAACGGGGCAGGGCTGGCCCGGCGGAGCTTCCGGTAGAACTCCCACGGATCGAGACTTGCGTGGGCGTCGCTGGATAACTGCGTCGTAAGGCAGACCTCGTAGGAGTTCCCCCGCCTGATCTCCTCCTGGGATGCAGTGATCTTCTGAAGGTATGACTCGCCGGAATCAGCTGCGCTGAACTGCACGGACGGCAAGCCGCTAGTGAGGGGCGCCGGGACGTGAGGCAAGCGTTGGATACGCCGGGCAGCATCTTCACACCACCGCTGGCCTTCCCGCCCGCTTTCCGTCAGCAGGTATATGCGTCGTGTCTGATGGTCAAAAACCACAGCACGGCTGCACCGAATCAGGGAAGCATCCGGCAGCGATGACTGCACGGTGTTGCCGCCACATTCGCGTTTGAGTTCATAACCGAGATACCCGAGCCAGCCAAGGGCGAACCCCAGCCCGGGGGGAAGCTCGGGAGTCCGGGCCGCCCTAGTGCGGCCCCATATTCTGTCCAGCCAGGCAAAGAAGGGGCCGCGCACCCGGGTGACGATGAGATTCGACTCCACAGTGGTCACGCCGTTTTCATGGTGTGCCCGCATCCCGTGCCGGCCGGAATCGTCAGCCATGATGCTGAACCGGTTTCGTCCTTCCACAGCATCCGCCGCCGCACGGTTCGAGCTGTCCAGCCAGACCCGGTGACCGGACTGCCCGTACAACTCCTGGAAGACAGCTTCCGGGTCCGGGTAGTCCAGCAGCTCCACATGCTGGAGGCCGGGTGCGGGTAGGGGCGTCCCCAGACCGCCGATCGCATCCAGGGTGGGCAGTGAGGCCATGGCTTCGGCGGTTCGCAGCGGCGCATCCGGGTGCAGAGGATCCACGACCGTGATGTCAGCATCTGCACCAACATCAACCGGTGCGGCTCTGTCAGTTCCGAGGAGTATCTGCAGCGCCGGGCGCCGGCCTTCAACGGGGGCCGGGGACTCAAAGACAATGTCCGGGCACTCACCCAACGCGTGCACCCCGGTGTGGTTCTCAAGCGTCCGCACCCTGTAGGAGTAATCCAGCGCCTTCCTCAGGGCGGTAACAAACGCCTGCCCTTCGGGCGTATCCGCCCCGTGGACGGAGACGACGACGGGTTCAACCGGATCACAGTTGTGCCCGCTGTGGATCACCCGACAGCTTCCCGGACCAGAGCGGTTGACTGCTCCCGCGCGGCTTCGATGGTGTGCAGGAGAAGCAGGGAGGTAGTGACTGAACCGACGCCACCTGGAACCGGGGTCAGAGCCGCGGCAGTATCGCGCACGCTGGCATCATCGACGTCCCCCACGAGAGAGCCGTCGGCAAGCACATTTGTGCCGACGTCGATCACTACCGCATCGTTGGAGATGTGGCTGCCGGTCAGCAGGCCGGCACGGCCTGCCGCGACAACCACGACGTCGGCCGACCTTGTGTATTTCTCCAGCGGCCCCGACCGGGAATGGCAGACCGTGACCGCAGCATCGCGCTGCAGCAACAGCAGCGACAGCGGCTTTCCAACCACCGCGGAACGGCCGACGACGACGACGTTCCGTCCCGCGACGGGGATGTCGAAGTGGTCAAGAAGCTCCACCACTGCGCGCGCTGTCGCGGGAGCGAACGAACGATGGCCCACAGCCAGACGCCCAAGGCTCAGGGGATTCGCTCCGTCGATGTCCTTCTCGGGGGCAATATGGCCAACCAGTTCCTCGGTCCGGACGCCGGCAGGCAGAGGTGTCTGGAGGATGATGCCGTGTACCGACGCTGTTGCGCTGAGGTCCCTCAATACGGAGGCGACAACGGGCCCGGTGGCATCACGACCGAGGTCCACGATCCGGCAGTTGATTCCCGCACTTTCCGCGGCCCTTTTGATGGACCGCACGTACCAGTGCGTGGAACTGTCGTCGGTGGCCACCACTACTGCCAGCGTGGGGCGCACCCCGTCAGCCTCAAGCTTCCTCGCTTGTTCCTCAACCTCCTGCCGGATCAGCCCCGCGAGTGCTTTGCCGGTGAGAAGTGCGGCGCTCAACTGAGGATCCTTCCGCGTACGCGCTCCACGAGGGAGTCGGCCGCCAGGATGACTTTCTCCTCGAGCCCGTCAGTCTGCTCAGCCAACTGAGAACGGGTAGCGGGATCTTTGACTGCCACCACATTGATGTCTATGTTGACGCGTGCGGTGGTTGCGGCCGCGCGGGCTGCATCTGCGGCTGCGGCAATGTCGCTGATGACACTGGCATTAGCCACTTCAAACAGCTCGGATCCGAGATCCACGATGGCACCGGCAAGCCCGACGAGCTGCGCGGGGACTTCAGCGGCCGAGATGAGAGCCTCCTGGATGCGCGCCGTCCGTGCCGCTTTGAGCTCGTCCGTCCCGGAAGGAAGTCTGTATGAATCGATGACGCCCTGGAACGCTTGCTGATCCGCGTCCGATAGGCGCAGCGCCTGCGCCACCAGCTCATCAGCGGCACTGATGATTCTGTTCACGAGTTCGGCATGCTGTTCGTATTTTCCGCCGGTGGTGTATCTGGCGACCATTGCAACCAGAGCCGCCGCCTGGGCGGCATGAAGGGCCGCGGCGGCCCCGCCCCCGGGCGTGGGTTCGCGTGAGGCAAGCCGGGTGAGGTAGTCGTCGATTGTTTCTGAGCTGATCATGTGTCTTCCTGGGCTAAAGCTCGAGTCGGCTCGGCTGGATTGAAGGTGCCGGGGAACAACGGCGGCCCGGCCCCTGGTTGCAGGGTATGGGGCCGGGCCGCCTGCACTGGTGGACCGCGGTTACTAGCCGCGGAGCCTGGTCATGGTGGGGTCGTAGAGCGGATCAGCTGTGACTGTTGCCTGGATACGGCGCCCGAAGTACTCGATTTCAACCGAATCGCCGATGGAAACAGCGGCCGGAAGGTACGCGTAGGCGATTGGCCTGGCAACGGTGTAGCCGTACGCAGCACTGGTGACGTAGCCGACCGCCTGCTCCTTGTAGAAGACAGGTTCCTTGCCCAACACGATGCTGCGTCCGTCGTCGACCGTCAGGCAGCGCAGACGGCGGGCGGAATTCTCCTCTGTCCGGCCCTCGAGGGCGGCCTTTCCGACGAAGCTCTCCTTGGCCATCTTCACTGCGAAACCGACGCCTGCTTCGAAGGGATCGTGCTCCGTGGTCATGTCAGTGCCCCACGAGCGGTAGCCTTTTTCGAGACGGAGCGAGCTGAACGCTGCGCGGCCTGCTGCGATGACACCGAACGGCTGACCAGCCTTCCAGAGGGCATCCCAGAGACGCTGCCCGTTGTCAGCGGTGGTGTAGAGCTCCCAACCCAGCTCGCCGACGTAGGACAAGCGCATCGCGGTAACTGAGACGCCGCCGATGACTACCTTCTTGGCGCGGAAGTATCGAAGGCCGTCATTGCTGAAGTCATCACTGCTGACAGTGCCGATGAGGTCACGGGCGAGGGGTCCCCACAGGCCGATGCAGCAGGTGCCGCCGGTCGTATCCCGAACCTGGACCCAGTCGTCGGCGGTGCCGGATCGGGTCTGGTGACGGGCGGCGCGCTCGAAGTAGGCGGTGTCGATATTGCCGTTCGCGCCGAGCTGGAAGGTGTCTTCGCTCAGTCGCGCCACCGTGATGTCGCTTCGAATGCCGCCGGCGTGATCGAGCAGCAGGGTGTAGGTCACTGCGCCGGGCTTCTTGTTCAAATCCGCGGTGGTGAGTTCCTGGAGGAGTTTCAGTGCCCCCGGCCCGGAGACTTCGAGGCGCTTGAGCGGGGTCATGTCGTACATGGCTACCGCCGTGCGGGTCTTCCACGCTTCGGCGGCGGCGATGGGTGAGCTGAACATCCCGGACCAGGCGTCTCGAGCCGGCGGCTGCCATTCGGCCGGCATTTCCTTCAGCAGGTCCGCGTTGGACTCGAACCAGTAGGGGCGTTCCCATCCGCCGCCCTCAAGGAAGTACCCACCGAGCTGCTTGTGGCGTGCGTGGAAGGGGCTCACGCGGAGATTGCGGGGGGAAAGCTTGGGCTGGAGCGGGTGGAGGACGTCGTAGATTTCCACGAAGTTCTGCTGCGACGTTTCGCTGACGTATTCGGGGGTCAGCTGGACTTCTTCGAAGCGGTGGATGTCGCAATCGCCCAGGTCAATTTCCGACTTCCCGGTGGTCAGGAGCTCGGCGACAGCGCGGGCGATACCAGCGGAATGGGTCACCCACACTGCTTCAGCCACGAAGAATCCGTCCAGCTCCTTGGATTCACCCACCAGGGAGCCACCGTCGGGGGTGAAGGAGAATATCCCGTTGAAGCCGTCTTCGATGTCGCTTTCCCGCAGTGAGGGAAGCAGTTGCTTGGTGGCCTCCCACGCAGGGAGGAAGTCCTCCAGAGTGAAATCCAGCCGTGACGGCATGTTGTGTTCGGTGATCGTGGCGGGCTCATAGTTGCCGAGCTCGTCGAGGTCCACGGGCATGGGGCGATGGGCGTAGGAACCGATGCCGTAGCGGTCGCCGTGCTCGCGGTAGTAGAGGTCCTGGTCCTGGTGGCGCAGGATGGGCAGGGAAGCGCCGTTGGGCGATGCGTTTCTGCCCTGCTGCGCCGGCACGGGAGTGGTCTTCACGTACTGGTGGGCCAGTGGGAGCAGGGGGACAGACATGCCGATCATCTCTCCGATCTTGGCGCCCCAGAAACCGGCGCAGGAGACAACGATGTCGGCGGGGATGACGCCGTCGGACGTCTCGACGCCGGTGACCCGGCGGTTTGACTGTTCAATCCCGGTGACTGCGGTGTTACCGAGGTATTTGACTCCCGCGGCCTCCGTCCGCTTGATCAGCAGTTGCACGGCGCGGGCAGCGCTGGCCAGACCGTCAGTCGGGACGTGAAGCCCGCCGAGGATGCCTTCCTCATTGAGGAGGGGGTAGAGCTCCTTGCACTCTTCACGGGTGAGGATCTTGCCTTCGATGCCCCAGGACGCTGCATATCCCAGCTTGCGCTTCAGGTCAGCGAGGCGCGTTTCTGTGGTGGCAACTTCAAGGCCGCCCACCTGGTTGAAGCAGCTCACGCCGTCCTCGGTGAGGGACAAAAGCTTCTCCACCGTGTACTTGGCGAAGAGCGCCATGGTCTTTGAGGGATTCGTCTGGAAGACAAGCCCTGGGGCATGGGACGTTGAACCCCCCGGCATGTTCAGCGGCCCCTGGTCCAGGACTGTGATGTTGTTCCACCCCCGTGAGACCAGTTCGTCGGCGAGGTTGGTGCCAACGATTCCGGCTCCGATGATGACAATGCGCGGCGTCGATGCCATGTGCTTTCTCCTGCTGATTTTCGTCTTTGGACTCTGCTGCTTCAGTTGGCGTGCTTACCGGAACACGACGGTGCTGGTCTGATCCAGCAGCACGCGGTGTTCACAGTGCCAGCGGACGGCGCGTGAGAGTGCGAGGGCTTCTGCGTCACGGCCCACCGTCGAAAGGGTGGTGGGCCCGTAGGTGTGATCCACTCGGATAACTTCCTGCTCAATGATCGGTCCCTCATCCAGATCCGCCGTCACATAGTGCGCAGTGGCCCCGACGAGCTTTACACCGCGGTCGTAGGCCTGGTGGTAAGGCCGTGCGCCCTTGAAGCCCGGCAGGAACGAGTGGTGAATGTTGATGGCGCGGCCTTCCAGTGCCCGGCACAGGCCGTCGGAGAGCACCTGCATGTACCGGGCGAGCACCACGAGATCGACATCATGCTCGTCCACCAGTTCCAGCAGTCTCGCTTCGGCGTCTGCCTTTGTCTCCGGAGTCACCGGGAGGTAGATGAAGGGAAGGCCTGCGGCATCGGCCATGGCACGGTGGGTCTCATGGTTTGATACCACCAGGGCGATATCGCCGCCGAGGCTGCCGCCGCGCCAGCGGAAGATCAGGTCGTTCAGGCAGTGCCCGAACTTGGAAACCATGACCAGGATGCGTTGCTTGGTTTCGTCGTGAAAGCTGAACTTCATCTCGAAGCGGTCAGCGATCGCGCTGAACTCCTCATTGAGCCTTTCGGGCGTGTACTCGGGGGAACCCGAGAAGGCTGTACGCAGATGCAGTGTCTGACGAAGTCCGTCGTCGAACTGCTGGTGTTCGTCGATGTTGAACCCGCGCTCGAAGAGGAACGTGGTGACCGCCTGGACGATGCCGGCGCGCTCGACGCACGACAGTGTGAGAACAAACTTCCTCGTCTGTTCCTGCGGGCGGGCCTCTGGCTCGGGAAGGATGCTGGTGGATGAATCGGATGCCATGAGGGTCATGTCTTCTCCTCTAGATATATTCCTAAAATACATACTGATATATTAGGGCTGGCAATCAGCGTATACTGGTTGGAGGGGCGGGGTCAATAGCTTCGCATTTTGGAGAAGAGGGGTTGGCGTTATGGTTCTTGAGGCTCTTGCGGTCGACGATGAGACGCCCAGAAAATCATTGGCAGACGTGGCATACGAGAACATCAGGGACCGGCTGTTGACCTTGAAGATCAGGCCCGGCGATCTCCTCAATGACGACCTGCTCGCCAGGGATCTCGGAGTGGGCCGGACGCCGGTGCGTGAAGCGCTGAAGCGGCTGGAGCTGGACCGCCTGGTTGTTTCCTACCCCCGGAGGGGAACTTTCGCCACTCGGGTGGAGGTTACCGACCTTGCGTACATTTCGGAGATTCGTACCCAACTCGAGCCCCTCGCCGCCTCCCGGGCGGCGCGGATAGCAACGGACGCGGCGAGGGAGCGGTTGCGGTCAGTCATGCATGCTCTTGAGACGTTCGATATCGCGTCGGCGTCTGCCGTCGAAACCCTGCAGCTGGATGCGCAGGTGCACCAGGGTATCTATGCAGCCGCTGCCAATCCCCATCTCGAAGACGTCCTGATCCGCTACGACAATCTTGCAACCCGTATCTGGTGCATGGTCCTGGACCGGCTTCCCGACCTTTCCCACCACGTGCACGAGCATGTGGATCTGCTGCGTGCCGTCATCGACGGTGATGAAGCAAAAGCTGCTGAACTGGCGAGGGCTCACGTCATCGGTTTCGAACATGCGATTCGCGAGGCTCTCTTCGCCGCCTAAGCCGGTTGGGTGAGGGGAATCACCTGAGGTGTTGACTCTCGCTGCTGCCGGTAGCATACTTGAGCCACATAACTAATATATCAAGCGGATATTAGATACGGCTTAGGAGAAATGATGGTCGACGTTCTGACTCGCTCGCTCGCAGAGACGGATCCTCGGGTCCACGCCGCTGTGCAGCAGGAACTGCTGCGCCAGCAGGGCACCCTGGAGATGATCGCCTCCGAAAACTTCGCGCCGACTGCGGTCATGGAGGCGCAGGGATCGGTCCTGACCAACAAGTATGCAGAGGGCTACCCCGGCAAGCGTTACTACGGCGGCTGCGAACACGTTGACGTGATCGAGCAGTTGGCCATCGACCGTCTGAAATCATTGTTCGGCTCTGAATTCGCCAATGTGCAACCCCACTCAGGTGCCCAGGCCAACGCAGCGGCAATGTTCGCCCTCATTCAGCCCGGAGACACCATCCTCGGGCTGAACCTCGCGCACGGCGGGCACCTCACCCATGGCATGCGCATCAACTTCTCCGGCAAGCTCTACAAGGTTGTTCCGTACGGCGTCGGCGAAGAGGACATGCTGATCGACATGGCGGAGGTGGAACGCCTGGCCATTGAACACAAGCCGCAGCTGATTGTGGCCGGCTGGTCCGCATACTCCCGGCAGTTGGATTTCGCTGAGTTCCGTCGCATCGCCGACCTGGTCGGTGCTTACCTGATGGTGGACATGGCGCACTTCGCCGGACTGGTGGCAGCTGGCCTGCACCCCAGCCCCGTCCCGCATGCACACATTGTCACGAGCACCACGCACAAGACACTCGGCGGCCCGCGTGGGGGAGTGATCCTCACCAATGACGCCGCCATTGCCAAGAAGGTGAACTCCGCAGTCTTCCCCGGCCAGCAGGGCGGCCCCCTGGAACATGTCATCGCCGGAAAGGCTGTCGCATTCAAGCTGGCAGCGGAGCCCGAATTCAGGGAACGCCAGGAGCGCACCCTGGAAGGTGCCCGGATCATCGCCCAGCGGCTTCTCGCTGATGACGTCGCCGAGTCCGGTGCCACCGTCGTCAGCGGCGGCACCGACGTCCACCTGATCCTGGTGGACCTGCGCAACTCCGAGCTGGACGGGCAACAGGGCGAAGACCGCCTGCACCGGATCGGCATCACGGTCAACCGCAACGCCGTGCCCTTCGACCCGCGTCCGCCGATGGTGTCTTCCGGTCTTCGCATCGGAACGCCGGCACTCGCCACGCGTGGGTTCGGAGAGGCGGAATTCACCGAGGTCGCTGACATTATCGCCGCAGCACTCAAGCGCGAGTTCAACGACGAGACTGTGGCGGAACTCCGGCAGCGGGTTGAAATCCTGGCCGGCAAGTTCCCGCTCTACCCCAACCTTTCCTCCGACGCGACCGAGGTGGCATGATGGCCGATCTGCTTCCGGAGCACCCGGATTTCCTTTGGCACAACCCCGAGCCCAAGTCCTCCTATGATGCGGTCATCGTCGGCGGCGGCGGGCACGGTCTTGCCACGGCCTACTACCTGGCCAAGAACCATGGAATGACCAACATCGCCATCCTGGAAAAGGGTTGGCTGGCTGGTGGCAACATGGCCCGCAATACCACGATCATCCGATCCAATTACCTGTGGGACGAGAGCGCGGCCATCTACGAGCAGGCCCTCAAGCTGTGGGAAATCCTGCCGGAAGAGCTCGAGTACGACTTCCTCTTCAGCCAGCGAGGGGTCATGAACCTCGCCCACACCCTGGGTGATGTGCGGGAGAGCGTCCGGCGCGTGGGAGCGAACAAGCTCAACGGTGTGGACGCCGAATGGCTTGACCCCAAGCAGGTCAAGGAACTCTGCCCCATCCTGAACATCAATGACAACATCCGTTACCCCGTCATGGGCGCCACCTACCAGCCGCGGGCAGGCATCGCCAAGCACGATCATGTCGCATGGGCGTTCGCGCGCAAGTGCGACGAACTGGGCGTGGACATCATCCAGAACTGCGAAGTCACCGGCTTCGTCAAGGACGGCAACCGAGTGGTTGGCGTCAAAACCAACCGGGGCACCATCAATACAGGGAAAGTGGGCCTGTGCGCCGCGGGACACAGCTCTGTCCTGGCCGAAATGGCCGGCTTCCGTCTACCCATCCAATCCCACCCGCTCCAGGCGCTCGTCTCCGAGCTGCACGAGCCGGTTCACCCCACGGTGGTCATGTCCAATCACGTGCACGTCTACGTTTCGCAGGCGCACAAGGGCGAACTGGTGATGGGTGCCGGTGTGGACTCCTACAACGGTTACGGCCAGCGGGGCTCGTTCCATGTGATCGAGCACCAGATGGCAGCCGCGGTTGAGCTCTTCCCGATCTTTGCCCGTGCCCACGTTCTGCGGACCTGGGGTGGCATCGTGGATACCACCCTGGACGCGTCCCCCATCGTGGGCAACACCCCGGTGGAAAACATGTTCGTGAACTGCGGCTGGGGCACCGGCGGGTTCAAGGGAACACCGGCTGCGGGTCTCACCTTCGCCCACAACATCGCCACGGGCGCTCCGCACAGGTTGAACAAGCCGTTTGCGCTGGAACGCTTCGAAACCGGTGCGCTGATCGACGAACACGGCGCTGCTGCCGTCGCCCACTAGCCGCCAGCGACCGACGCTCTCCCAGAAAGAAGACGCACATGCTGCTCATCTCCTGCCCCAATTGCGGCTCGCGTGACGAGACCGAGTTCCACTACGGTGGCCAGGCCCACGTTGCCTACCCGGAAAACCCCCATGAGCTGACCGACCGTGAGTGGGCCGAGTTCCTGTTCTACCGGGACAACACCAAGGGCTCCTTCGCCGAGCGCTGGTTGCACAGCACGGGCTGCCGTCAGTGGTTCAACATGCTCCGTGACACGGTGACTTACGACATCCAGGCGGTGTACCCGATGGGTACGCCCCGGCCCGATGCTGCCGGGCAGCGGACTGCCGATACCGGCACTGCCAGCACCGCGGCTGACAGCACAACCACCGGAAGCGCAGCTCCGGATATTTCCGGCACGAGCACCTCTGCCACCAGCATCTCCAGCACCCCAGCCCCGGAAGGAGCAACCAAGTGACTTCCCAGAACGCACGCCTCGCAGCCGGCGGACGCATCGACCGAACCATCTCCTGGCGTTTCACCGTGGACGGTGAGGAATTCACGGGTCATCCCGGCGACACCCTCGCCTCGGCCCTGATCGCGAACGGCCGGATCGCCGCCGGAAACTCGCTCTACGAGAACCGCGCCCGCGGCATCATGTCCGCCGGCGTCGAGGAATCCAACGCCATGGTCAAGGTGGAGCCGCGCTTCCCCGGCCACGTGGCCGAGTCAATGCTCCCCGCCACCACCGTCACTTTGGTGGATGGGCTGAAGGCAGAGCTCCTCAACGGCCTGGGCAAGCTTGACCCGGAGGAGGACCATGCCGAGTACGACAAGAAGTACGTCCACACTGATGTCCTGGTTATCGGCGGCGGCCCCGCAGGCCTGGCCGCGGCCCGGGAAGCCGTGCGGACCGGTGCCCGTGTCATGCTGCTGGACGACCAGCCTGAGCTGGGAGGCTCGCTCCTGTCCGGCTCCACAGCACCGGACCTGGCCGAGACCATCGAGGGCAAGCCGGCCCTGGAGTGGGTGGCGGACGTGGAAGCCGAACTCGTTTCCGGCTCCGAGTCCACCGTCCTGAACCGCACCACGGCCTTCGGCGCCTACGACGCCAACTATGTCATCGCCGTCCAGAACCGTACCGACCACCTGTCCTCGCCCGCGCCGTCGGGAGTCTCCCGCCAGCGTATCTGGCACATCCGTGCGAGCCAGGTTGTACTGGCCCCCGGTGCCCACGAACGTCCGTTGGTGTTCGAGAACAACGACCGGCCCGGCATCATGCTCGCCTCCGCCGTCCGCAGCTACCTGAACCGCTACGCCGTGGCCGCCGGGCAGCGCGTGGTCATCAGCACCACCAATGACAGCGCCTACGCCCTTGCCGCTGACCTCCGCAGCGCCGGCGTAAACGTCGCCGTCGTCGTGGATGCCCGTCCCCAGCTCAGCGAGGTGGCAGCGGCCGCCGTCGAAGCGGGCACACGGGTGCTGACCGGCAGCGCAGTGGCGAACACCTCTGCCGACAACAGCGGCCGCCTGAACGGCGTGACCGTCCGCGCCATTAACGACGACGGCGAGCTCACCTCCGGCACTGAACAGGTCGCCTGCGATCTGCTCGCTGTTTCCGGCGGCTGGAGCCCGCTGGTGCACCTGCACTCCCAGCGGCAGGGAAAGCTGCGCTGGGACGACGAGCTGGCCGCCTTTGTGCCGAGCACCGTGGTGCCCAACCAGCAGATTGTCGGCTCCGGACGCGGTTCCTTCGGCATCGCAGACTGCCTGGCCGAGGGAATCACCGCCGGCGCGTCGGCTGCCATCGCAGCCGGGTTCGCGTCCGCCGTCGTGCCGTCACCGCTGGCGGAGCCGAAGGCGTCCGCCCCGACCCGGCAGTTGTGGCTGGTCCCCGGTGAGACGGGAACTCCGGATGACTGGCACCAACATTTCGTGGATTTCCAGCGAGACCAGTCAGTGGCTGACGTGCTGCGCTCGACCGGAGCCGGTATGCGCTCGGTGGAGCACATCAAGCGTTACACCTCCATCAGCACCGCCAACGACCAGGGCAAGACTTCCGGCGTCAACGCAATCGGCGTCATCGCGGCCGCGCTGCGTACCGCCGGTGAGGCCTCCCGCGGCATCGGCGACATCGGCACCACCACCTACCGCGCACCGTTCACACCCGTGGCATTCGCGGCATTGGCCGGACGCCAGCGCGGGGAGCTGTTCGACCCCGCCCGCAAGACGTCCATTCACCCCTGGCACGTCGCGAAGGGCGCCCTGTTCGAGGACGTGGGGCAGTGGAAGCGGCCCTGGTACTACCCGCAGGACGGGGAGGACATGGACGCGGCCGTGTTGCGTGAGTGCGCGGCCGTCCGTGAGTCTGTGGGCTTCATGGACGCCACGACCCTGGGCAAGATCGAGATCCGGGGCAAGGACGCCGGTGAGTTCCTGAACCGGATCTACACCAACGCGTTCAAAAAGCTCGCCCCGGGCTCGGCCCGTTACGGTGTCATGTGCCTGGCGGACGGCATGATCTTCGACGACGGCGTGACGCTGCGCCTGGACGAGGAGACCTACTTCATGACCACCACCACCGGCGGCGCCGCGAAGGTGCTGGATTGGCTGGAGGAATGGCTGCAGACCGAGTGGCCTGAGCTGGATGTGCACTGCACTTCGGTGACCGAACAGTGGAGCACGATTGCCGTCGTCGGGCCCAAATCCCGCGCGGTCCTTGCCAAGGTGGCGCCGGAGTTGGCCGCCGACGGGGGACTGGAAGCCGAAGCGTTCCCGTTCATGACCTTCCGTGAAACGACGCTCGCCTCCGGCGTGCGTGCCCGGGTCTGCCGGATTTCGTTCTCCGGTGAACTCGCCTACGAGATCAACGTGCCGGCCTGGTACGGGCTCAACACGTGGGAAGCGGTCGCAGCCGCCGGTGCTGAATTCAACATCACTCCCTACGGCACCGAAACCATGCACGTGCTCCGCGCCGAGAAGGGCTACCCCATCGTAGGCCAGGACACGGACGGAACCGTCACCCCCCAGGATGCCGGGATGGAATGGGTCGTCTCCAAGGCCAAGGACTTCATCGGTAAGCGCTCCTACTCCCGGGCCGATGCCCGGCGCGAGGACCGCAAGCACCTGGTCAGCGTTCTACCCGTGGATGGGACGCTGCGGCTGCCGGAAGGAACCCAGCTCGTGGAAAAGGGCCGCTCCACCAACCCCGCCTACGGGCCGGTCCCGATGGAGGGCTTCGTCACCTCCAGCTATCACAGCGCGGCCCTGGGCAGGTCGTTCGGCCTGGCACTGATCAGAAACGGCCGTAACCGCATCGGCGAAACCCTGGTGGCGGCCGCCGGCGACCAACTCGTGGACGTCGTCGTCGCCGAAACCGTGCTATTTGACCCCGAAGGGACCCGCAAAGATGGCTGAAACAGCAGCACCCGCAACCTCCTACGAGAAGAATCTCTCCCTCCGTGTCAGCCCAGCCGCCCAGCTCCGGGCAGACTTTGAAACCGGGTCTGTCCGCGGCGTGGTGGAGCTGTCCGAAGTGGCCTTCCTGACCATGGTCGGTCTGCGAATCAATCGCACGAGCGACGCCGGAGAGCGCATCGTCTCCATCACCGGCGGGCTGCCCGCAGCGTGTGGTGACGTCAGCGATCACGGGGACACGTCGGTGCTGTGGCTCGGGCCTGAAGAGTTCCTGGTAGTGGCACCACGCGAAGCGCACGAGTCCCTCGGCGGAGACCTCATCCAGGCTCTCCGGGAAGCACTCGGTGACGGGGCCGGCCAGGTGGTGGATCTCTCCGCCAACCGCACCACCTTTGAACTGAGGGGACCGCGGGCGCGGGCTGTACTTGAGAAGGGATGCTCCCTGGACCTGCACCCGCGCGTGCTGAAGGCCGGCACCGCCCTGTCGACGGAGATCGGCAACATTCCGGTGGTGCTGTGGAAGACCGGTGACGAAAGCTACCGGCTTTTCCCCCGCGCGTCGTTCGCTGATTTCCTGGGTCGCTGGCTTCTGGACGCGATGCGGGAGTACGCCTCGCCTGAGGTTCCCTGAATGGCCCTCAGCGTCCTGGACCTGTTCTCCGTGGGCATCGGGCCGTCGTCGTCACACACGGTGGGCCCGATGCGGGCAGCGAAGCTGTTTGCCGACGGACTCAAGGGAGACGGACACCTGAGCTCCACCAGGCGGGTCCAGGCCGAGCTGTTCGGCTCCCTCGGCGCCACCGGAAGGGGCCACGGCTCGGACAAGGCCGTGGTCCTGGGCTTCAAGGGGCTGGAGCCGGAAACCGTGGATACCTCCACCGCGGATGACCAGGTGGCCGCCGCTGCCCTGGACGCAGAGCTGTGGGTGGGCGGCGACCACCGGGTGGACTTCAACTGGGACGAGGATGTGGTGCTGCACCGGCGCAAATCCCTCCCCGCACATCCCAACGGCATGACCTTCCGCGCTTTGGACCATGCCGGATTTGTGCTGAGTGAACGAAGCTTCTATTCAATCGGAGGCGGATTTGTTGTTGACGGGGACGCCGACGCCGGTGACAAGGTAGTTGCCGACGCGACTGTCCTGCCGTACCCCTTCAACACCGCGGACGAGCTCCTGGCGATTTGCAGCCGTGAAGGCATGTCCATCTCCGACGTGATGCTCGCCAACGAGTTGGTGTGGCGGACCGAAGCGGAGCTGCGGGAAAAGCTGCTGGGACTGTGGGCGGTCATGCGCGAATGCGTTGACAACGGCTGCACCGCGGACGGGATACTTCCGGGCGGGCTCAGCGTTCGACGGCGGGCGCCGTCGTTATTCCAGACCCTGACGGCGGACACCGGGGTGACCGACCCGCTGCGCGCGATGGAATGGGTGAACCTGTTCGCGCTGGCCGTGAATGAGGAGAACGCTGCCGGCGGGCGGATAGTCACCGCACCGACCAATGGCGCAGCAGGCATCGTTCCTGCAGTGTTGCACTATTACGTGAAGTTCGTTCCCGGCGCCAACGACGACGGCGTGGTCCGCTTCCTGCTTGCCGCAGCCGCCGTCGGAATTCTGTTCAAAATCAATGCCTCCATCTCAGGAGCGGAAGTCGGCTGCCAGGGTGAGGTGGGCTCGGCCTGCTCCATGGCCGCCGCCGGGCTCTGCGAAGTGCTGGGCGGGACACCTGCCCAGGTGGAAAATGCCGCTGAAGTGGGTATCGAACACAACCTCGGCCTGACCTGTGACCCGGTGGGCGGGCTGGTGCAGATCCCCTGCATCGAGCGCAACGCCATCGCCAGCGTGAAGGCCATCAACGCTGCCCGCCTTGCCCTGCACGGCGACGGCAGCCACAAGGTGTCGCTCGACAAAGCCATCAAAACGATGCGCGACACTGGAGCGGATATGAAGAGCAAGTACAAGGAAACTTCCCGCGGAGGCCTGGCGGTGAACGTCATCGAGTGCTGAGCGCCTGACAGCCTCCACGACGCCTGAGCACCATTTATTACCTGAACTTTGATCGCCAACTCGATGAGGAGTGGAACAGCATGCAGCAACTCGCGCACCGGCTCGAACGTCTGGGCACCGAGACCGCCTTCAGCGTCGCACAGGCCGCAGCCGCCTGGAAGGCGAAGGGAAACCTCGTGTACCCCTTCCATCTGGGCGACATCAACATCCCGACTGCCCCGCATATCGTCGAGGCGATGAACCGGGCGATCGCAGACGGGTACACGGGCTACTGCCCGGGCCCCGGCATCCCGCCGTTGCGTGAGGCTCTCGCCGACGATATCGGGTCCCGGAGAGGTGTTAAGTTCAAGCCCGACAACGTCGTTGTGATGACGGGCGGCAAGCCGGTCATCACCAAGTTCCTGCAGGCGGTCATGAACCCTGGCCAGGAAGTGCTCTATCCCAACCCGGGCTTCCCGATCTACGAATCGCAGATCGAGTACCTGGGCGGTACGGCGGTTCCGTACCGCTATGTGCCCACGAGTCAGGGCTTCGCGATTGACCTCGACCAGGTACGGGCATCCATCACCCCGAACACGGTAGCGATCATCTACAACGACCTGCAGAACCCCATCTCGGCGGAGTCGACGGAGGCCGAGCGGCAAGCTATCGCGCAGCTCGCACAGGAGCACGACCTCTGGGTGCTCTCCGACGAGGCGTATTTCGAGACACGCTATGAGGGTGTCTCGACCTCGATCGCGTCACTTCCCGGCATGGCCGAGCGCACGGTGATCCTATATACGTTCAGCAAGAAGTTCGCCATGACCGGATCCCGCCTCGGTTGCGCCGTCGCCCCGGTCGAGATCGCCAAAGTCCTCAGCACGCTCAACACCAACGATGAGTCATGCACAACGCATTACGTGCAGTGGGCCGGCATCGAAGCGCTCCGTGGCACCCAGCAACCCGTCCAGCAAATGCTCGATATTCTCCGCGAGCGGCGGGATGCCGCCTGCGAACTCGTGAACGACATCTCCGGGATGTACGTAGCAGTGCCGCAGTCGACGTTCTACCTCTTCCCCGACGTCACCGAGGTCATGGAGCGCCTGGGGTACGCGGCAGTCGGTGATTTCGCCTCCGCAGCGCTGCATGAGACCGGCGTTTCCTTCTGTACGCGTGAACACTTCGGGCGCCGTCAGCCCGGCGAGGAGCGGCAGTACATCCGGCTTGCCTACTCGGGCATCGACGTCGCCGATATCCGCGACGGACTTGGTCGCCTGCGCAAGTGGATCGAGACGGCATGAGCCGGGTCGTCGTCACGGGGCGGGTCCCCGAAGCCGCTATTGAAAAGCTTCGCGCCGAGCATGAGGTCGATGCGTGGGAGGGCCCGGAGTCGATCGGCCGGGAGGAGCTCCTGCGCCGGGTAGCCGGGGCGGATGCCGTGGTGAGCCTGCTCACCGAGCGCATCGACGCCGAGCTGCTCGACGTCGCCGGACCGCAGCTCAAAGTGGTCGCGAACGTCGCCGTGGGTTATGACAACATCGACGTGCCTGCCTGTTCCCAACGGGGCATCGTGGCCACCAACACTCCCGGGGTTCTCACGGACGCCACAGCCGACATCGCGTTTGGGCTGATCCTCATGGCGACCCGCAGGCTCGGCGAGGGGGAACGGATCATCCGCTCGGGTCAGGCCTGGAAGTGGGGCATGTTCTTCCTGCTCGGGAGCAGTCTGCAGGGCAAAGCCCTCGGCGTCGTCGGTATGGGCGGCATCGGGCAGGCGACTGCGCGCCGGGCCAGAGCCTTCGGCATGGAAATCGTCTACCAGTCGCGCAGCGAGATCGATCCCCGGGTAGCCGCTGAGCTGGGCGCCCGGCGGGTAGAGCTCGACGAGTTGCTGGCCATTTCTGACGTCGTCTCGCTGCACTGCCCCTACGGTCCTGCCACGCATCATCTGATCGGCGCCGAACAACTGGTTTCGATGAAGGATTCGGC
>NZ_JAPSHV010000044.1:0-15896 GCF_031179385.1 Arthrobacter sp.
GACACCATCCTCCGCAAGGCGCCCTGGGTCGACGCAGTCTTCGGAACCCACAACATCGGCGCGTTACCCGCTCTGCTGGAGCGTGCCCGGCACAATGACGAGGCGCAGCTCGAAATCCTCGAGTCGCTTGATGTTTTCCCTTCCACTCTGCCCACCAAGCGCGATTCCGTGTACTCGGGTTGGGTATCGATCTCAGTCGGCTGCAACAACACCTGCACCTTCTGCATCGTGCCCTCGCTGCGTGGGAAGGAGAAGGACCGCCGTCCCGGGGAAATTCTCGCCGAGATCGAAGCCCTCGTTGCCGACGGCGCCATTGAAGTCACCCTCCTCGGGCAAAACGTAAATTCCTATGGTGTGGAGTTTGGTGACCGGGGCGCCTTCGCCAAGCTGCTGCGCTCGTGCGGCAACATTCCCGGGCTGGAAAGGGTCCGGTTCACCAGCCCGCACCCGGCGGCCTTCACAGACGACGTGATTGATGCCATGGCAGAGACACCCAACGTCGCTCCGCAGCTTCACATGCCGCTGCAGTCCGGTTCGGACCGCATCCTCAAGGCAATGCGCCGCTCTTACCGGTCGGAGAAATTCCTCGGAATCCTCGACCGGGTCCGGATGCGCATGCCGCATGCCTCGATCTCTACGGACATCATTGTCGGCTTCCCCGGTGAGACAGAGGAGGATTTCCAGGAAACCCTCCGTGTTGTTGAGCAGGCCCGCTTCGCCACTGCTTTCACTTTCCAGTACTCGAAGCGCCCGGGAACTCCGGCCGCCGAGCTTCCGGACCAGCTTCCGAAGGCAGTGGTTCAGGAACGGTACGAGCGTCTCACCGCCCTGCAGGACCGTATATCGGGGGAGGAGAACGCGGCTCAGGTGGGTCGACGCGTGGAAGTGCTCGTCACCGCGCAACAGGGCCGCAAGGCTCACGAGACACACCGTTTGAGCGGACGTGCGCAGGATCAGCGGCTCGTCCATTTCTCCGTCCCGCCGGGTGCCGATACCCCGCGGCCGGGTGATGTGGTCACCGTGACCGTCACCGGAGCAGCCCCGTTCCACCTGGTGGCCGACCCCTCGCTGCAGGATTATCACCTGAGGCGGTCCCGAGCGGGAGACGCCTGGGACCGATCGCAGGCGGAGTCCTGCGGTGCACCGGTACCGGGCGCGGGTGGACCAGGAGGAAAGGGCGTCGCCCTCGGCATGCCGTCGCTTCCCCAACGCCGTAACTGAGGTGAGCGGAACTGGACCGGCCAGACGATTGCCGCTGATCGCCGTCGTCGGGCCCACGGGCTCGGGCAAATCCGAGCTGGGTATCGCGCTGGCCCACAGGCTGGACGGCGAGGTCATCAACGCCGACGCGATGCAGTTTTACCGAGGCATGGATATCGGCACAGCCAAACTGCCGGTCGAGGACCGCGAAGGGGTTCCGCACCACCTTTTGGACATCCTTGATGTGCGGGAAGAGGCCAGTGTCGCCCGCTATCAGGAGTACAGCCGCCAGGTCATCACGGACATACGTGCGAGGGGGAACGTGCCCATCCTCGTGGGTGGATCGGGCCTCTATGTGCGCGCAGCTCTGGATGAACTCGAGTTTCCGCCGACCGACGCCGCGGTACGCGCGCGTCTGGAGACCGAGAACGACGAGAACGGACCAGCGGCCCTGCGAGACCGGCTCGCTGTGGTGGACCCAGTTTCGGCAGAGCGGCTGGGTGATGAGCGCAGGGTTATCCGGGCACTGGAGGTGCACGAAATAACAGGACGCCCCTTCAGTTCCTTCATGCCGCAACGTGTGTACCACCAACCGGCTGTGCAGATCGGACTGCAAGTGGACCGGGAGGTCCTGAAGGAACGGCTAGCGAAGCGGGTGCACCTCATGGTCGAGGCCGGCCTGGAAGACGAGGTGCGGATGCTCGACGGCCAGGGCCTGCGTCAGGGGCGCACAGCCGCACGCGCTCTGGGCTACAGCCAGTTCCTGCGCGTGCTCGACGGCGAATGGTCGACGGCGGAGGCGGCAGCGGACACGATCGCGGCCACCCGCCGCTTCGCCCGCCGGCAACTGACGTGGTTCCGGGCTGACCAAAGGGTCCATTGGGTCGACTGGCGTCATCCGGAGCTCGTCGAGCTCGCCGAGAGAGCGGTCCGTAGCGGGGGAGCCCTATCCTAGAATGGTGAGCACATCCGCCGAAGCAGCACTGTCCGCACGTTCGCGTCTGTCCGGCCTGCCCTTCACCAAGGGACACGGGACGGGTAATGACTTCATCCTCGTTGCTGATACCGACGGATCGGTGGACCTCACCGCAGCTGACGTGGCGGTTGCCTGCGACCGGCACCGGGGCATCGGCGCTGACGGGCTCATCCGGGCGGTGCCGTCGTCGTACCTTCCCGAGGGCCGCGCCCTGCTTGAGCAGGCTCCGGACGCGCAGTGGTTCATGGACTATCGCAATGGTGACGGTTCGGTGTCCGAGATGTGCGGTAACGGAGTCCGCGTCTTCGTTCACTTCCTGGTCAGCAGCGGCCTGATAGACCTGCCGGAAGGCGCCGTCGTGGCTGTGGGGACGCGCGGCGGCGTGAAGCGGGTCGAACGTTCCGCGGACGGTTACTCGGTGGACATGGGAGCCTGGGAGTTTATCTACCCCCGGGCAGCCGCTGAGCGTGCAACGGATTCGCTCGTGGACGCCGATGGACTTCAGGTTGCCCGCCCGGGCCTGTCCATCAGCATGGGTAACCCGCATACGGTCGTCGCCCTCGCCGAAATTGCCGAACTGCGCGCAACTCGCCTCTTTGACGCCCCCGTCGTGAACCCTGTGCCGCCGAACGGTACCAACGTCGAATTCGTGGTCCCGCATGATCCCCTGATGCACGACGGCGTGGGCCAGGTCAGCATGCGCGTCCACGAGCGTGGTGTAGGAGAAACGCTGTCCTGCGGTACCGGTGCCTGCGCGGCGGCGGTTGCCACCCGTTACTGGGCCGGCGAGGATGCCCCGGACATCTGGAGCGTTACCGTCCCGGGCGGGACCGTGGGCGTGCGATTCGCGCCCAGCGCCGGTGGCTCGGAGCACGTGCACCTCAGCGGGCCGGCTGTCCTGGTGGCCAACGGGGTCTTCGCCTAACCGTCGTGCGCGTCAGCGGCTGCGTTTGACACGCAGAACGCGGAAGGATTTCGCGGTCGCTGCACGATCGACGTCGTACCCGGCTGGAAGCTCTGTGCCCAACCATCGCTGCAATGAATCGGCTCCCAGGTTCTTCTGCACTACGAGCCACGCGGTTCCGCCCGGTGCAAGGCGCGGAAGCCACTGCAGGAGCAGCTCGTGCAGGGCCTCCTTGCCGATGCGGATCGGAGGATTAGACCAGATCGTGTCAAAGGAGATGTCCGGATCGACGTCGTCGGGCAAGGTAGCGGTGAGGTTGCCCAGGCCCAGCCGGCGGGCATTTTCTTGTGTCAGCTCCAGCGAGCGCTCGTTGACATCGACCGCGACGACGTTCGCGTCAGGCGCCTGAATCGCCATGGTGAGGGCGATCGGCCCCCACCCGCAGCCAATATCAAGCAGATTGGCACCCTGAGGGGACGGCACCTCCGACAGCAGGATGGCCGTGCCCTT
Source organism: Arthrobacter sp. (assembly GCF_031179385.1). GTDB lineage: Bacteria > Actinomycetota > Actinomycetes > Actinomycetales > Micrococcaceae > Arthrobacter_D. The sequence continues at coordinate 3,591 of NZ_JAPSHV010000044.1, forward strand.
GTCCACCCCATCAGGGCTGAAGATGCCGCCTGACGTCACCAGTTCCCGTTCCTTGCCGGCAAGGGTCACCCGCAGCGGACGGCGGCGATCCGGTCCGGAGGGGGCGGCGCTGAAGTAGTGCTGCGAATCCATAGTGTTCAAGCCTAATGCGCATGGCGAAGGCCAGGTGTCTCAGAAGACGGGCTGCCACTCTTCGCGCTCAGAGAATCTTCCCCACACAGCTGCGGCAACGGACTACCATGGAAAGACACTTACCAAGGGAGAGTATGACCACACATCACGGAGCGTCGGCGACGCCCGAGCCGGAGATGGGCCCGGATGAGATTCAGGCCGTCATCGACCGGATCCTTGCCAAGGACCCCGCATCGTCCAGCGCTAGCAGCGCACCCCGCCGTTTCGGCAGCGGGCCCCAGAGCCGGGCACAGGCGCTGTCGGACCTCGACGAGGAGCACACCGAGTATGACGGTGAGCAGCAGGACCTCGAGGAGCGGCGTGCATTGCGGCGCGTGGCAGGCCTGTCCACGGAACTCGAGGACGTCACCGAGGTCGAGTACCGGCAGCTGCGTCTCGAACGCGTCGTCCTTGCAGGCATCTGGACTGAAGGCACCTTAGAGGAAGCCGAAAACTCCCTGCGGGAACTCGCTGCGCTGGCAGAGACGGCGGGATCGGAAGTGCTTGACGGCATCATCCAGCGACGCTTGAAGCCTGACCCGGGCACGTTCCTGGGAGCCGGTAAGGCCGAGGAGCTGAAGAGCATTGTGATGGCAACCGGCGCGGATACCGTTATCGTCGACAGCGAACTGGCGCCATCCCAACGCCGCGGACTGGAAGATATCGTCAAGGTCAAGGTGATCGACCGGACGGCCCTGATCCTCGACATCTTCGCCCAGCATGCGAAGTCCCGTGAGGGTAAGGCGCAAGTGGAGCTCGCGCAGCTTGAGTACCTCCTTCCGCGGCTGCGTGGGTGGGGTGAATCGATGTCCCGCCAGGCCGGTGGCCAGGTCGGTGGTGCCGGAGCAGGCATGGGCTCCCGTGGTCCCGGTGAAACCAAGATCGAACTCGACAGGCGTAAGATCCGCACCCGAATGGCCAAGCTCCGGCGCGAAATCGCAGGGATGAAGCCGGCGCGTGAGACCAAGCGGGCCAACCGCCGTCGTCATGAGGTTCCGTCCGTGGCCATTGCCGGGTACACCAACGCGGGTAAGTCTTCGTTGCTGAACCGGTTGACGGACGCCGGCGTCCTGGTGGAAAACGCGCTCTTCGCAACCCTGGATCCAACCATCCGCCGGGCTCAGACGCCGGATGGGCTTGAGTTCACTCTTGCGGACACCGTCGGATTCGTCCGGTCTCTTCCTACCCAACTGGTTGAGGCCTTCCGGTCGACGCTCGAGGAGGTCGCTGACGCTGACCTGATCCTTCACGTCGTTGATGCCTCGCACCCCGACCCTGAGGGTCAGATCGCTGCGGTCAGGGAAGTTCTGACCGAGGTCGACGCCCGCAAGGTGCCGGAGATCGTCGTCCTCAACAAGGCCGACGCTGCGGATCCTTTCGTCCTGGAACGCCTTCGGCAGCGGGAACCGCGGCACGCTATCGTATCGGCCCGCACCGGTCAGGGAATCGACGAGCTGCTGCACCTGATCAGCCAGGCGATTCCGCGTCCCAGCGTGAAGCTGACCCTGTTGGTGCCCTACCAGCGCGGCGAGATCGTCAGCCGGTTGCACCAACCAGATGCGGAAATCCTCCGTCTGGAGCACATCGAAGACGGTACAGAGGTTGAGGTCATGGTCAGGGAGGGCCTGGCCGCAGAATTGGAGCCGTTCGTCAAGCATGGCTAAGGGGAACGTAAGTCCCCTTCAATTGCTCGATTCCGTCGTGGAAGCGATGGGCGGACAGCAGCGCAGCGGGCAGCATGAGATGGTGCGTCAGGTCGAGGAAGCTATCGACAGCGGCACCCACCTACTGGTGCAGGCCGGCACCGGAACGGGTAAGTCACTGGCCTATCTCCTGCCGCTCATTGCGCACGCGGTCAAGAGCGACACGACCTCCGTTGTATCAACGGCGACCCTGGCACTGCAGGCGCAAATCGTCAATCGCGACCTTCCCCGGCTCCTTGACACCCTGCAGGGAGCCCTGCCCCGGCCGGTGAATGTGGCTCTGCTCAAAGGCCGAAGCAATTACGTCTGCAAGCACAAGACTGCGGGGGGCTTTCCCGACGAGGACGACTCCGGCGCCTTGTTCTCCCTGGACGGAGACGCCGCTTCACCGCATCCGTCGGCCGGCCCCAGTACACCGCTGGGCCGTGAGATTGTCCGGTTGCGGGAGTGGGCTGAGGAGACGGACACCGGGGACCGGGATGAACTTCTTCCCGGCGTGAGCGACCGCGCCTGGCGCCAGGTCTCCGTGTCGAGCATGGAGTGTCTCGGAGCGCAGAAGTGCCCGGTCGCTGAGGAATGCTTCAGTGAGCGGGCGCGGGAGAAGGCCGGGCAGGCGGACATCGTCATCACCAATCACGCTCTGCTGGCGATCAACGCATTCGAGGGGCTTGCAGTACTGCCCGAGCATGATGTGGTGGTCATCGATGAGGCGCATGAATTACACGACCGCGTCACCTCGGCCGTATCCGGTCAGCTGTCAGGGGCTCTGATCGGGGCGGCCTCGTCCGCAGCGAGGCGTCATCTGAGCGCCAGCACGGACACCCTGCAGGCGGCACAAGCGGCCTTCGAGCTGGCCTTCGACGCCCAGCCCACCGGGCTGATGGCCGGCGGCCTCAGCGAGCAGCAGGAACTCGCCCTCGTCCAGCTGCGGGAAGCCTGCCGCCTGGCACTCTCCGAGTCGAGTTCGGACGGGGCGGCCCAGTCGGCCGACGGCGGACGCCAAATGGCCCGTTCCCGCCTGCTGATGCTGCTGGAGCTATCCGAGCGGATGGTTGCAGCAGGCGGCGCGGGTGAAGTGCTCTGGGCCCATCGACCGAGCACCTTCACGCCCGGCTCGGGCTATTCCTCCGCGGATGATTCTTCGCCGGCGACAATCAGCATCGCCCCTCTTTCAGTTGCCGGCCGGCTGAGGCGCGGCCTGTTCGAGGACCATACAGTCGTTCTCACCTCCGCGACCCTGGCCATCGGCTCCGAGTTCGGGCCTGTTGCAGGTTCTTTGGGGCTAACGGGAGAGGGCGCTCCTTCGTGGACCGGCGTCGACGTCGGCAGCCCGTTCGACTATCCCCGGCAGGGAGTTCTGTACGTTGCCAGGGACCTGCCGAAACCCGGCAGGGGCACCTCGGAGGAACAGCTGAACGAACTCGTTGCCCTCATCACGGCTTCCCGCGGCGGAGCGCTCGGATTGTTCTCGTCCCGTCGCGCCGCGGAGGAGGCAGCCGACGCTCTGCGCACGCGGGTGGACGTCGAGATACTGTGCCAGGGAGAATCCTCCATGTCGGCACTGGTTAAGCAGTTCTCCGAAGAACCGGACACCTGCCTTTTCGGCACTATGTCACTGTGGCAGGGCGTTGATGTGCCCGGAAGTTCCTGCAGGCTGGTGACGATCGACCGTATACCTTTCCCCCGGCCGGACGATCCGCTGATGACGGCCCGGACGCGGGCAGTTGCCAAGTCGGGAGGAAACGGGTTTATGCACGTCTCAGCTACGCATGCGGCCGTCCGCCTCGCTCAGGGTGCCGGCCGCCTGATCCGGGCGCACGACGACCGGGGGATGGTGGCCATTTTGGATTCCCGTCTTGCAACGGCCGGCTATGGGGGCTTCCTGCGATCCGCACTGCCGCCTTTCTGGCCGACGACGGACCGGGCAACGGCACTCGCCGTTCTCTCCCGGCTGGCCGCGACGCACGCCGCCTAGGTCCAGGGCTGCCGGAGCGGCCGGTCAGAGGGCGCGCATCACCGATACGACTTTGCCCATGATCGTGGCGTGGTCCCCAAGAATCGGCTCATAGCTGGTGTTCTGCGGCAGAAGCCAGGTATGGCCGTCCCGCTGCCGAAAGGTCTTCACGGTCGCCTCGTCGTCCAGCAGCGCTGCCACCACGTCACCGTTCTCGGCGTTGCTCTGCTTGCGGACCACCACCCAGTCCCCGTCGCAGATAGCGGCGTCGATCATGGAGTCGCCGGAGACGCGCAGCATGAAGAGGTCCCCATGGCCGACGAGTTGCCGGGGGAGAGGCATGACGTCCTCCACTACCTGGTCCGCCAGGATCGGGCCGCCTGCGGCGATGCGTCCGACCATCGGAACCATGGCCGCGTCAACAGCAGACGCCGCCGGTTCTTCCATCGAGCCGGAGTCGGGCAGCACACGCGATGAACTCTCTCCCAGGGTGAGGGGAAGAAGTATCTCCATTGCCCGGGGCCGCTTTGGATCGCGCCGGATATAACCCATGCGCTCAAGCTGGGCCAGCTGGTGAGTCACGCTCGACAGGCTGGCGAGACCGACGGTGTCTCCGATTTCCCTCATGGATGGCGGGTAGCCGTGTGCAGCCACGCTGCGCTGGATTGTTTCGAGGATTTTCTTTTGCCGGGCTGTCATTCCCTTGGGCGTGGCCCTGCCCCGCGGCCGTCCGCGTCCGCGCTTGACGTCGGTCGGCGGTACCTCCGTGATGTCCCCTGCCGCGTTGAGATCTGCCACGAGAATGCATCCCTTCCCTCCGGCGGGACCCGGCCCTCCGGCTCTCCAACCTGTTTTGTCAGTGGTGGGTGATGAGCTGGTCCTCGAAAGCGGCCGCGCCCTCACCCTTTCCAGCAACGCTAGGGGAGAGGGAACGTCTTTTCAAACATTTGTTCGAGCGAGTCTCGACAATATTAGTTCAAAGATGCTAAGAATAAACCCAGAGGAATAGAACACAGGTTCGAATAAAGCTTGTGGGACTCCGCACAAGAAGAAAGGTGGACGCCATGTCGACGCTCCATTTTGCAGGATCAGCTCCTTCGCTTAGCTTCAACATCGCTTCCCGTCCCGGGGCCGGCAAGCCAGTTCGCCTGCACCTGACGCGCCGTGGGTGGATCGTGCTGGTAGCCGTGCCGCTTGCTCTCCTTGCCGCAGCTGCGCTCATTGTCGGCTCATTCTTCACCTCGCAGGCTCAGGCCACCGGCGTTGGCGGCGCCGTCTCGGACACCGTGCGGGTCAACGTCGCCTCCGGAGAGACTCTCTGGACGTTGGCAGCCGAATATGCACCCGAACGGGATCCACGTGCGGTTGTCCAGGAGATCGTCGAGCTCAATGCTCTGGCATCCTCAACCGTGCAGGCTGGCCAGTCCCTGCATATTCCAGTGGACGCCCCGTAGCCCAGGTAGACATGCTTCGCGCAGGTGGGTGACGTAACCGGCGTAACACGGCAACAGGTCGCACGGTGCGATTCTGCGTTGCGGATCGAGCGGCCTTAAACTCGGGTAGTGACCGATCAGCTTGAACGCCTCAGCCGCCTGCCGATTCGAGAGAACCTGAGGGGCCTCCGGCCATACGGAGCTCCCCAGATCGATGTTCCGATCCTGCTGAATGTCAACGAGAACACCCATGGCGTCCCGGAAGACGTCCGCGTTGCAATAGTCGAAGCGGTACAAGAGGCAGTAGCTGGCCTCAATCGCTACCCGGATAGGGAGTTCACCCTCCTGCGGGAGCACCTGGCCATGTACCTCGGTCACGGCCTTGGTCCAGACAACATCTGGGCGGCCAACGGGTCCAATGAAGTTCTGCAGCACATATTGCTTGCCTTCGGCGGACCGGGGCGAAAGGCCATCGGCTTCCCGCCCACTTACTCGATGTACCCGTTGCTCGCCGGATCCACCGGCACCGAGTATCTGACGGGCGCCAGGGGAGACAACTTCAACCTCGATGCGCAGTCGACCGCGGAGGAGGTTGCTGCTACTGGAGCGAACATTGTTTTCCTGTGCAGCCCGAACAACCCAACCGGCACCGCCCTCTCACTCGACGTTGTCGCAGAGGTCTATGACGCCGGCGAAGCAGCGCAGTCGATCGTGATCGTCGACGAGGCATACGCGGAGTTCTCGCACACCGGCACACCGAGCGCCCTCGAACTGCTCCCCGGCAGGGAGCGGCTCATCGTCTCAAGGACCATGAGCAAGGCGTTCGCCCTGGCCGGAGCCCGCCTCGGTTATCTGGCGGCGGCCCCCGAGATCGCGGACGCCCTTCGCCTGGTGCGGCTCCCATACCATCTGTCCGCTATCACCCAGGCCACAGCAGTCGCAGCACTGACCCACTCCGCAAAACTGCTCGCAAACGTGGACGAGATCAAGCGCCAGCGGGATCGCATCGTGTCCGGGCTTACCGAGCTGGGACTTCCGGTCGCGCCGTCGGATTCAAACTTCGTCCTCTTTGGAGGCCTTCAGGATCCGCAGGCTGTATGGCAGGGTCTCCTCGACGCCGGAGTACTTATCCGGGACGTGGGTATACCGCAGCACCTGCGCGTTACCGCGGGTACCCAGGAGGAAACCTCCATCTTCCTCAAAACCCTCGAATCCCTGATCCGGCCGAGCGTCTCCTAAACTAGACCGGGATGCACGCACGGCGCATAGCCCGTTGCGTTGCCGTTACAACCGTAAGGACCATCCATGACCGCGGAAGCTACCGCACTACGCGCTGCCCGACGGGAGCGGACCACGAGCGAATCGTCGGTCTTCGTCGAAGTCGACCTGGACGGCTCCGGCCGCTCCGAAATCAGCACCTCTGTCCCGTTCTACGACCACATGCTGACGGCTCTCGCAAAGCACTCGCTGATCGACCTCACCGTCAGGGCCACCGGGGACACCCACATCGATGTCCACCACACGGTCGAGGACGTCGCTATCACGCTCGGTGAAGTGCTGCGCGAGGCGCTCGGTGACAAGGCGGGAATCCGCCGCTTCGGTGAGGCGACCGTACCGCTCGACGAAGCCCTCGCCAACGCCGTTGTCGACATCTCGGGACGCCCGTACCTTGTGCACAGTGGTGAACCTGCGGGTCAGGAGTATCACCTCATTGGAGGACACTTCACCGGCTCCCTCACTCGTCACGTCTTCGAGGCCATCACGCTGCACGCCCAGATTTGCCTGCACATGACCGTGCTTGGCGGCAGGGATCCCCACCACATCGTCGAGGCACAGTTCAAGGCCTTCGCGCGGGCCCTGCGCGCTGCCGTTGAACCGGATCCCCGGGTAACGGGAATTCCGTCCACCAAGGGAGCGCTATGAGTGCGCCCAAGGTGACAGTCCTCGACTACGGCTCGGGAAACATCCGCTCCGCAGTTCGGGCGCTCGAGCACGTCGGCGCAGAGGTCACTCTGAGCGCCGCTGCCGATGACGTGCTCAACGCAGACGGACTGGTTGTGCCGGGTGTTGGTGCCTTCGCCGCCGTCATGCAGGGACTGAAGGACGTTGACGCGCTGCGAATGATCGGCCGCAGGGTCGCCGGTGGCCGGCCGGTTCTCGGCATCTGTGTCGGCCTCCAGGTCTTGTTCGAGGAAGGCGTGGAGCACGGCGTGCGCACCCAGGGCATGGGGGAGTGGCCAGGTACCGTTGAGCGCCTCAAAGCTGACGTGGTGCCGCACATGGGCTGGAATACGGTCGAGCCGCCGGCCGAATCGGTACTGTTCGAAGGCATCGAGGAGGAGCGTTTTTATTTCGTGCACTCCTACGGCGTGCAGGAATGGAACTTCGACGTCAACCAGCCGGCCATGCGTCCTCCGATGGTCACCTGGTCAACGCATGGTGGCCGGTTCATTGCCGCCGTGGAGAACGGGCCGCTCTCCGCCACACAGTTCCACCCGGAGAAGTCCGGAGACGCCGGAGCCCAGTTGCTGCGCAACTGGACCGGGAGCCTCCGCTAACCATGTGGAGCGTGATTCTGATGGGGTTGGCCGGGCTCCTGATCGGCGGTGTTGTTTCGTTCCACCGGCAGGGGATGCCGCGAAGCCTCACCATCAGTTTCGGAATTCTCGCCGTCATGGCCCTGCTTGCTGCTTACCTGCTGACCCTCACCCCGTAACCGTCCACTGCGACGGCACCCAAGACCTGAACAAAGGACGTGCATGAGCCCCTTCACCGAATCACCCATCCTTGAACTGCTACCCGCCGTCGACGTCGCTGACGGTCAGGCGGTACGCCTGGTCCAGGGCGCCGCAGGCAGCGAGACGAGCTACGGCGACCCCTTGGATGCTGCCCTGCAGTGGCAGAACGACGGCGCCGAATGGGTTCACCTCGTGGACCTCGACGCTGCCTTCGGCCGGGGATCAAACCGTGACCTGCTCGCCCGTGTCGTCAAGGAACTGGACATCAAGGTGGAACTCTCCGGCGGCATCCGTGACGACGCGTCGCTGGAGCAGGCCCTTGAGCTCGGAGCAGAGCGCGTGAACCTCGGTACCGCTGCCCTGGAGAACCCTGTCTGGACCGCAAGCGCCATTGCCCGCTACGGTGACGCCATCGCCGTCGGCCTCGACGTTCGGGGGACCACGCTCGCAGCCCGCGGCTGGACCGAAGAGGGCGGTGACCTCTGGGAGGTGCTCGCCCGTCTCGACGACGCCGGGTGTGCCCGCTACGTAGTCACCGACGTCACCAAGGACGGAACACTGCGCGGTCCGAACATCCAGCTTCTCCGCGACGTCCTGGAGAAGACCCAGCGTCCGGTCGTGGCATCCGGCGGTATCTCCAGCCTTGAGGATCTGGCGGCTCTCCGGCAGCTGGTCCCGGACGGACTGGAAGGCGCCATCGTGGGCAAGGCCCTGTACGCAGGAGCTTTCACCCTCCCGCAGGCGCTCGACATCGCAGGGCACCCGGAACGCTGACCATGACGGAGCGCAGGCTTCCGGCCCATATCGAGGCGGCGCTGAACGGGAACGTCGCTGACTCGGCAGGGCGCCCCTGGAAGGGCAGGGACCTCTCCGGGGGCGGCAATCCCCTGCACGCATTCGATAAGGACGACGGCGCTGTCCCTGCTACGTACGCCGCTGCACTGCGCGACCTGGTGAACGGAGCCGTGGATGAGACGGCGGTCGTTCGGGCGCTGGCCACGGTGCGGGTCTTCGTGCCGGTGGTTGCCCAGTTGGGCGGGCAGGAGGCCGAGGCGCCCACGGACGGACACCATCACGACGGCGACAAGGAAGCCGACATGGCGCTGGTCGCCATCAAGTCCCCGGACGGCAGAAGTGTCCTGCCCGTCTTCACGTCCACGGCGCACCTTGAGCGTTGGCATCCGGAGGCCCGCCCGGTCGCTGTGTACGCAGCCCGGGCGGCTCTTGCAGCTGTGGCCGAGAACGCGGATCTGATGGTGGTGGATCCTGGCGCTGAGGTGACTTTCGTCGTCCGTCGCCCGGCGTTGTGGGCCTTGGCCCAGCAGAAGGAATGGTCGCCGTCGTATGCTGATCCTGATCTCGCCCGGCTGGTCAGTGAGGCAGTCCCTCCGGACGGACGCATCACCCGCGTCGAGCTGGCGCCCGGTTCCGGCGTTTCGAGCCGTACCGCTGACGGTAGAGTAGTGCGCGGCGGAGGTGCCGGCCCGGAGCTACGGCTGACCCTCGCTCTGGAGGCAGGCCTCTCGCAGGAGGACGTCCGCTCCACCACGGCGGCTTTCCAAAGCCGTCTCCAGCAGTTGCAGGAGTTCGTGGAGCGGGTCGACTCGCTCGAAATCCGGCTCACGCGTTGACCATTCACGCGGATGAGCCCGCGTGAAAGATGAAAAACGTTGAACTTTTCCGTATACCGGGACCTGTTGAGGGTTGTCCCGGTGCGCCGCCTATTGATCGTCGGCATGATCGCGCGCTTCCCACACTCGGCCGCAGGAGTTCTCCTGACGCTGCACGTGGTGCAGTCTCTCGGTCGTGGTTACGCGGAGGCTGGAGCTGTCGCGGCCGTGATGACCATCGGTATCGCGGTGGGTGCGCCGTGGCGGGGCCGGCGGGTGGATACCGCGGGCCTGCGCGTGGCCCTGATTCCTTCCGTGATAGCCGAAGCCGTCATCTGGTCGGTGGCTCCCCACCTCACCTATGAGTGGCTGTTGCTGGCGGCCCTGGTGGGCGGGATCTTCACGCTCCCCGTGTTCTCCGTAGTCCGGCAGTCCCTGGGCGTACTGGTGAGCGGCGATTCGCGCCGTACCGCATTCACCCTTGATGCTGTAGCCACCGAAGTGATCTTCATGGGAGGGCCGGCTCTCGGAGCTGTCCTCGCGACGCAGGTATCCACGGTCCTGGGGCTGACGGTCGTCGGCATCTCCACCGCTGTGGCGGGCCTGCTCCTGATCTGGTTCAACCCGCCCACACGCAGCTCCCAGCCGGGCGCGGCTGCCGCGACGCCCTCTGCTGAGCAGGATGACCGGGCAGCCGTGGACGTGCTCGTGGCGTCCGCACCGGCACATGTCAGCGAAGCATCAGCCGAACTCGTGCCGGGAGCCCGGCCCGCCCGGACGGCTCGGGCGCGTAGCCGGGTGGCACACAGTTTCGCGTGGCTCACCCTTCCGGTGGCAGTGGTCATGATCGTCGCAGCGGGGGCCGGTCTTGTCCTGGCCGGGACCGACGTCGGAATCATCGCCGTGCTGGAGAGCGACGGGCGCGCGTTCGAACTCGGATGGGTCTTCCTGGCCTGGTGTTCCGCCTCCGTGGTGGGCGGCCTGGTCTACGGGGCAATGCACCGGCCGCTGTCCCCGTTGGTTCTCCTGCTCCTGATGAGCGTGCTGACCATTCCCATGGGTTTTGCCGACAGCACGGTGGTCCTCGCCCTGCTCTCAATCGCGCCGGGACTGTTGTGTGCCCCGGTGCTCTCGGCGGCGTCCGAGCGGATCGCCGACCTGGTCGCCGAGGAACGCAGGGGAGAGGCGATGGGCTGGTACGGATCAGCCCTGACGTCCGGCGTGGCGCTGGGGGCACCCCTGGCGGGCCTGATGATCGACTCGGTGGGACCCTGGGGTGGGTTCGTCGCAGTGGGGACGGCGGCCGCCGCCCTGAGCCTGATCTGCCTGGTGGCACAACAGGTACGGCGGCGGCGCTCCGCCTGAGGGCCGCCGTCAGTCAGTTGACCGGGGCCCGCCCCTGTACTCCTGCTAGTTGACCGGTCCGGTGAACTTCTCGCCGGGGCCCTGACCGGGCGCGTCGGGGATGAGGGATGCCTCGCGGAAGGCAAGCTGCAGGGATCGCAGTCCGTCGCGCAACGGTCCTGCGTGCTGGCTGCCGATCTCGGGCGCCGCAGCGGTGATGAAGCCGGCCAGCGCGGTGATCAGTTTCCTTGCCTCGTCGAGGTCCTTGTAGGTTTCGGCGTCGGAACCCTCTGCGAGTCCGCACTTGACGGCGGCTGCGCTCATCAGATGTACCGCGGACGTGGTGATGACCTCGACTGCCGCAACCTCGGCGATGTCCCGAACGTGATCCGACGCCGAGCCGGAGGCGGCCCGCGTCTCCTCCGGGGACTGGAAGGTGTGACGGGAGGCTTCGGGATTACTGTCTGCTGTGCTCATGCTGGTAAGCTTGTCACAGACCAACTGAGGGTCGTTATTTTTTATGGCCGGGAACGGCATGAAAAAGATCACCAGTATGCAAGCGGAGTCCTCTCCCACCCGCGATTGCCGCCGTTGCCCTTGAGGCAGCTACAGGCAGCCGGGTTCCAGGTCGGTGCTCAGGCATTCCCCTATGGATGTGCCATGCACTGATGCTCGAGGCCTTCGATTGCGCATGCGATTGGAGGCCTTCTCCTTTTGCAGGCGGTCCAGGTTTTCAACGGACATCAGGAGCAGCACATTAGCGAGCCAAGAATCAATGATCGTATCCGCGTCCCAGAGGTGCGGTTGGTAGGCCCTGCGGGCGAGCAGGTTGGAATCGTCCGTATTGAAGACGCCCTCCGCCTCGCCGCTGAGTCCGACCTTGATCTTGTTGAGGTGGCACCTCAGGCCAAGCCCCCGGTTGCCAAGCTCATGGATTTTGGTAAGTACAAGTACGAAGCCGCGGTCAAGGCGCGCGAGGCGCGCAAGAACCAGACCAACACGGTGCTGAAGGAAATTCGTTTCCGGCTGAAGATCGACACCCATGACTACGAGACCAAGCGCGGCCATGCCATTCGCTTCCTCGGAGCCGGGGACAAGGTCAAGGCGATGATCCAGTTCCGTGGTCGCGAGCAGCAGCGTCCTGAGATGGGCATCCGCCTTCTGCAGCGCTTCGCGGAGGATGTCGCCGAGGTCGGCGTAGTCGAGTCCACGCCGCGCATCGACGGTCGCAACATGGTGATGGTCATTGGCCCTGTGAAGAACAAGGCCGAGGCAAAGGCTGAAGCGCGCCGCGCGGCACAGCGTGCTGAGTCGAAGGCAGCGAACGAGTCCTCCAAGGGCAAGGTCGACACC
>NZ_JAPSHV010000044.1:15996-21525 GCF_031179385.1 Arthrobacter sp.
TCGCAACATGGTGATGGTCATTGGCCCTGTGAAGAACAAGGCCGAGGCAAAGGCTGAAGCGCGCCGCGCGGCACAGCGTGCTGAGTCGAAGGCAGCGAACGAGTCCTCCAAGGGCAAGGTCGACACCTCCGGGCAGGCACCGTTGACTCAGAGCCTCGGGGATCTGCTTCCTGAGGAACTGCGTGCTGCGTCGTTGGCCTCTGCTCCGGAATCCGCTGTTGAGCCCGAAGCTGTTGAGACGGTTACCGAAGCCCCGGCAACGGAGCCAGCAGCGACTGAGCCTTCCGCCCCCGCGGCTGCCGCTCCAAAGGCGTCAGAGGTTGAGCCTGAGCTCGCCGAGGTGAAGCCTGAAGCTGCAGCGCCCAAGCAGGCGGCAGCTCCCAAGCAGGAGGCAGCTCCAAAGCAGGCGGCGGCACCCAGGCAGTCCGCTGCGCCAGCACCGGCTCCAGCGCCAGCACCGACTCCGGCCGCAGCGCCGAAGCCGGCTGCTACCCCGAAGCCTGCCGCAATGCCCAAGCCGGCGGCAACGCCGAAGCCGAGGCCCGCGGCTGCACCGAAACCAACCGGTAAGGCGGCGCCCAAGGGCACGCCAAGCCGTCCGAAGCCGTCCGGCTCCAACTAGGAGCCGGCTGCCGCCCCGGCAGCGAGGCAACACGTAAGCACCGCAGTTCGCTGCGGGTACCGCAAAGAGCCGCCGGCAAAGTGCCGGCGGAGACCAAAGGAGATCGGTTTCCATGCCGAAGATGAAGACACACAGTGGCGCCAAGAAGCGCTTCAAGCTGACGGGTAGCGGAAAGCTCAAGCGCCAGCAGGCCAACCGCCGTCACTACCTGGAGCACAAGCCCTCCACCCTGACGCGCCGTCTGGCCAGCGACCAGATTGTCTCCAAGGCGGACACCAAGGTCATCAAGAAGATGCTCGGCGTCTAACACAGCACCCCCTACCACTTCCGGACACCCTGAATATCGGCTGTACTGCCGCAGGGATACGCGTTCGGACGATCTAACTAAGGAGTACGCACGTGGCACGTGTGAAGCGGGCGGTCAACGCCCACAAGAAGCGTCGGGTTATTCTCGAGCGCGCCAAGGGCTACCGCGGTCAGCGTTCGCGCCTGTACCGCAAGGCAAAGGAGCAGCTGCTCCACTCGTTCGTCTACAGCTACGGTGACCGCCGGAAGCGCAAGGGCGACTTCCGCCGCCTCTGGATCCAGCGCATCAACGCTGCCTCCCGCGCCAATGGCCTCACCTACAACCGCCTGATCCAGGGCCTCAAGGCCGCAGGCGTTGAGGTTGACCGTCGCATGCTGGCCGATCTGGCCGTGACCGACGCCAACGCTTTCGCAGCCCTCGTGCAGATCGCGAAGGACGCACTGCCGTCCGACACCTCTGCGCCGGTGCAGGCCTAGCCAGCACTTCGCCGGTTTCCTCAGCCGGCCATCAATTCATGAGTACATCCGAACGCCCCCAGGCACCGCTACTCAGCAACCCCCGATCCGATCGGGTTCGCGAAGTAGCCAAGCTTGCGGGGCGTTCGGCGCGTCTGAGGCAGGGGCGCTTTCTCGCCGAGGGGCCTCAGGCGGTTCGTGAAGCTCTTCGTCTTCATCAGGAGCGGCTCACCGCAGAGCAGAGCGGTGTCGTGGATGATGTGTATCTAACCGCGGAAACCCTGGAACGCTATCCGGAGTTCGGCTCTGTGGTACCGGTGCGCATGGTGACAGCCGAAGTCCTCGCTGCCATGAGCTCCACCGTGACTCCACAGGGCGCTGTCGCAGTCTGCAGATTCATTGACTCCCCGCTTGCCACTGTGCTCGAGCGCCGTCCGCGGCTGATAGCAGTGCTCGTAGAGGTTCGGGACCCGGGAAATGCCGGGACCATCCTCCGCGCAGCCGACTCCGCGGGTGCTGATGCCGTGATATTCACAGCGGGCAGCGTCGACATCTATAACCCGAAGGCCGTGCGATCGACGGTGGGCTCGCTCTTCCACCTCCCCGTAGTGGTCGGTGTTGAGACCCAGGATCTCCTCGCTGAACTGGCCGGGCGCTCCATGACGACGCTGGCCGCTGATGGGTACGGTGACTGGAACCTTGACGAGCTCCAGGACGCGAGCGCTGCCCGGCGGCTGGCGCCGTCGTCTGCGTCCGCACAGGAGGAACAGTCTCCATCTCCCTTACTGGAGGCTCCCACCGCCTGGCTCTTCGGCAACGAGGCGCAGGGCCTGGGCCCGGACGTCCTGGCCAAGGCCGACTACCGGGTGTCGGTTCCTGTCTACGGACTTGCTGAGAGCCTCAATGTGGGAACGGCGGCAACAGTCTGCCTGTACGCTTCAGCCCGCGCTCAACGGGGCTGAAAATTCCTCGCCACGCACGCCTGCGGAGGATGCAATCAGCGGGAAACCGTCTGCAGGACGGTTTCCGCCGTCGTATTCTTCCGGTCCATGCGCCCGCTCAAGAGGGCTACGCCGAGGCCGAAGGCGGCAAGGACCGCACCAACCAGGGCCGGGGCGGTGTACCCCCACCCCAGCGCGATGACTGCACCGCCGAGGAACGCGCCGAGGGCATTGGCCGTGTTCAGCGCCGCATGGTTCATTGACGATGCCAGCGACGGCGCATCAGGCGAGACATCCATGAGGCGGACCTGAAGCGACGGAATCAGCGACGAGCCGATCGCTCCGACCAGGAAGACAAAAAGCAGCGCGGTCGGCGCCCATTGAACCGCAAAGGCGAAGACCAGAAGGCACGCCGAGATACTTCCCATCACCCAGTAGATGGTTCCCAGGACCGAGATGTCTGCGAGCCGCCCACCGACGATGTTTCCGGCAACCATGCCCAGCCCGTACAGGGCGACGACGATCGGCAGCAGGGACTCGGAGACGCCGGCCACGTCAGTCATGGTCGGCGCGATGTAGGTGTAGACGGCAAAGAATCCACCGAACCCGACGGTTCCGATGAGCAGCGTCATCCAGACCTGGCCGCGCTTGAGGGCGCCGAGTTCGCGGGTGATGCTCGCGCCGTCGCGCACGTCCTGGTGTGGGACGAAGCGGGAGATCAGCAGCAGCGTGAGGACCCCGATCAGGCCAACGAGGATGAACATGGTCCGCCAGCCGTACTCCTGCCCCAGCCAGGTGGCGAAGGGAACGCCCACAACGTTGGCCACGCTCAGTCCCATCATGACCATGGCGACGGCCTGAGCACGGCGGGTCGGAGCGGACAGGGATGCGGCAATCACCGCTGCGACTCCGAAGAAGGCGCCGTGCGGCAATCCGGACACGAAGCGTGAGACCAGCAACCAGCCGTAGTCGTCAGCTATGTAGGAGGAGAGGTTGCCGGCCGTGAACAGCGCCATGAGAGCCAGCGCAACCCGCTTATGCGGCAGGCGTGCTCCGAGAGTCGACAGCACCGGTGCGCCCACCACGACGCCCAGCGCGTAGGCGGAGATGACATGACCGCCGGCCGGGATGTCGACTCCGAGGTCGGCGACCATGTCGGGAAGGAGGCCCATGATGGCAAACTCCGTGGTGCCGATTCCGAACCCTCCGACAGCAAGGGCAAGAATCGCCAGCAAAAGGTTGTGCTGTTGCGGGCG
Organism: Arthrobacter sp.; assembly: GCF_031179385.1. Lineage (GTDB taxonomy): Bacteria > Actinomycetota > Actinomycetes > Actinomycetales > Micrococcaceae > Arthrobacter_D. The sequence continues at coordinate 19,578 of NZ_JAPSHV010000044.1, forward strand.
CTGGGTGGGAAAAGCAGGCACGGGACTCATTTCGACGTCGGGACGCGCCCGTCAGGCGCTCGTGTGGTGGCCGCGCATCGTTGAGCAGGAAAGGTGAGCAGGGAAATCGGTCATCTTCGAAACGGCATAACGCGCTGACGCTCCGGTTTATTCATGGAGCTTCTCGTTGCTGCCCACACGCAACCGTCTCGTGGCTGGCTACTACGCCCGCAACGCGCCCTTCCACTTTACGGGTCCGAGACCGAATCGATGCCAAAACGACTTCATCGCGAACCGTCCGCGGCATCGGCATCGGCTCTAAACTTGGACCGGCACGAGGAGCGCGGAGCCATGGATGAGACATCCCCAAACCCTGTAATTTTCCCCAGAACGTCCCGGAATCTTTCTCGGAAAACGTATGACGGCAGGTCGCCCGCGCCGCCGTCGATCGTCCGAAGGACCGTCACCACCTGCCTGATGACCGTCAGCCTGGTTCTCGGCATGCTCGGAACGACGCTTCCCTCGGCGCACGCAGCCCCCCTCTTCGGGCACGACATCTCCTGGCCTCAGTGTTCGACGGCACAGGGCGGCTTCGGGTTGCCCCTTCCGCCGCCTGCCTCCCAGTTCGTCATCATCGGGCTGACGCGAGGGCTCGCGTTCACGGAGAATCCTTGTCTGGCCGACCAGGTCGCCTGGGCCCGCACCAACGGGAAACCGGCACACGGCTACGCCATGGGCACCTACCCGACCACGGCGCAACTGAACACCTACGGGACGCAGGGGCCGTGGTCGTCCGCGACCCATGCCGGCAGGCTTTCCAACGTCGGTTATTCCGAAGCCCGCTTCGCTGTCCAGAGCATGACCCGGGTCGGCTTCCGACCGCCGGTGGTATGGATCGACATCGAGCCTCGCCCGGCACAGCCCTGGCCGGCCGCCACCGCTGCCCAGCGGTTGGACAACAGGTACCTCATCGAAGGCCTGATGCGCGGACTGCGCGACTCAGGCTTCGCTTACGGCTTCTACTCCTACACAGCTGGCTGGCAGGAGATCACGGGCTCCTGGCGGCTGAGCGGTGTCCCTGTGTGGGCGACGGCGGGCACACTCGACTATCCGACCGAGGCCCTCGACCGGTGTTTCCAGCCCAGCTTTTCTGCCGGCCGCGTCTACATCTCGCAGTGGTACGACAATGTCCGCGATTACGATCGCACCTGTGAACCGTACAACTTCACCCCGCTGGCTATCCCTGCCTCGACGTTGTCCGGCTCCACCGCCGAGTTCAACGGCGACTGGCGAAACGACCTGCTGGCCCGGGTCGGGTCATCCGGTGAGCTGCGGCTGTACGCAGGCACCGGCCTCGGGCGTCTCAACCCCGGAGTGACGATAGGCACAGGCTGGGGGGTCTTCAATGCGCTCGAGACGGCCGGGGACTTCAACGGGGATGGCCCTTCCGACGTCGTCGCGCGTGAAGCGGCGACCGGGGTGTTGTGGCTGTACCGGGGTAACGGCACCGGAGGATGGCTTCCACGACTTCGCGTGGGAAGCGGCTGGAATGCATTCAACAGCATCGTCGCTCCGGGCGACTTCAACGGGGACCAGCGCGTGGACCTGCTGGCCCGGGACCGGGCAACCGGTGTGCTGTGGCTCTACCCCGGCAACGGCACCGGAGGCTGGTTGCCTCGTGTACGCGCGGGAAGCGGCTGGAACGGATTCAACGCCATCGTTGCACCGGGTGATCTCAACGGGGACCGCAACAGCGACATCCTGGCACGGGACGGCGCCGGCAACCTGTGGCTCTACCCGGGCAATGGCTCCGGCGGATTCCTCCCGCGTATCCGGGCGGGTCACGGCTGGACCCCCATGACCGCGATTGTCGGAGCCGGGGACCTCAACGGTGACCGTCTTGCTGACATCGTCGCCCGCGACCCCGGCGGTGCCCTCTGGCTCTACCCGGGCAACGGCCGTTCAGGAT
>NZ_JAPSHV010000145.1 GCF_031179385.1 Arthrobacter sp.
CCGGCTCCACCCGCCAATCGTCAGGGAACAACTTACTAAACCTTGACGGCCCACTATTCGCATGCGATATTTTCAACGTTGTAAACACCAGCGCACTCCTGACCGAAAGGACCGTGATAATGACGTCACGATCACCGCAAAGCCAGCTCCGCAAGCGCATCACCACAGCAACAGCCGCCCTCGGCATGAGCGCAGGCCTCATCCTCACCGGCATCGCACCCGCACCGGCTGTGCAGACCGACACCACCCAAACGGGCAACGTACTGAAGGCGTCCGAAACCTGGACCGGCCAGGGAACCCCGTTCACCCAGGACCTTCCCGGCGGCAAGTCCGTCGTCGGCGAAACCTCCCCCATTCACGACCCTGCCCTGATCATCGACGATGACGGCACCTGGTACGTGTACTCGACCGGCCGGATCAATCGCGAGAACGGCGGAACCATCCAGATCTGGTCCTCGCACGACGAAGGCACCACGTGGGAGTACACGGGTGCAGTGTGGGACCAGATCCCGGGCTGGATCGACGATCACTTCGCCGGCGGCACCCTGCCGGACAACCTCTGGGCACCTGAGATCTACGAGAACGACGGTACGTACTACCTGTACTACTCGGCTTCCCAGTTCGGGACCAGCAACTCACTCACCGCTCTGGCCACCAACACCACGCTTGATCCCGAGGACCCTGACTACGAGTGGGTCGACCAGGGCCTCGTGGTCTCCTCACCGGCAGCCGGCCTTGACCCCAACAATCCCAACAAGACGTTCAACGCAATTGACGCCGGCATCGTGGAGGGTGAGGACGGCAGACCCTACATGGCCATCGGATCCTTCTGGTATGGGATCTTCCTGATTCCCATCGAGTGGCCCAGCGGAAAGCCGGTCGAGAACTGGCAGTCCCAGACAGTGAACATCGCCGACAGGTTCATGTGGGGCAACCCGATCGAGGCCCCGTACATCACCAAGAACGGTGACTACTACTACCTCTTCGTTTCCTTCGACTCCTGCTGCCGCGGCGGCGACTCCACCTACAAGATCGCGGTGGGACGGTCCACGTCCGTCACGGGACCGTACCTCGACAAGGACGGCCGGGACATGTTCGGTGGCGGCGGCACGGTAGTGCTGGACGCTCACGGTGCCGTGACCGGACCGGGCGGACAGTCGGTCTTCGGTGACTACCTTGCCTTCCACTACTACGACGGCGCCAACAAGGACATTCCCTACTTCCCCACCCTCGGACTTCAGAAGATCAACTGGGTGGACGGCTGGCCCGAGTTTGACCAGACCGTTGACCTGCCCGCGGTGACGCAGGCGCCCAAGCCGGCGTCCGGCGTCGTCGGAAGTAAGGCGACCTTCCGCGCGGAGGCATCCGGCACCCCGGCCCCGGTGGCGCAGTGGGAAACCTCGGCAGACAACGGTGCCACGTGGCAGCGCTTGACCGAGCAGCCCCGCACGATCAATGCGGGCGAGGGTCTTCGCCGCTCACAACTGACGCTGAAGCACCTGAGCGCCGATCAGGATGGGCTCCTGGTGCGGGCGGTCTTCTCGAACGCGCACGGTGTCACGCCCACCGAACCCGTCGCACTGGAGGTTCGGGCACCGGGCGCAGGCAAGCGATGACCTGATTCGCGGGTCAGAGACCCGAAACGCTACAACACGATATATTGCCGGTGGGGCACGCATGTGCGGACCCCACCGGCACCAACACTACAAAAGGACACTTCCCATGGCGGCAACCCTGCATGACGTGGCCCAGGTGGCCGGGGTGTCGTTCAAGACGGTGTCCAACGTCATCAACGACCACCCCAACGTCCGGCCGGCCACGCGGGAGCGCGTCAACAAGGCGATCGCGCAGCTGGGATACCGTCCGAACCTCACCGCCCGCAGCCTGCGCTCCGGCCATACCGGGGCGATCACCCTCGCCGTCCCCCAGCTGCGCCTCCCCTACTTCGCGGAACTGGCCGACGCCGTCATCGGTGCGGCTGAGGCCCGCGGCCTGGTGGTGCTCGTGGAACAAACCAGCGGCGAACGCGACCGCGAGCTCGAGGTGCTGAAGAGCCCCCGTCTGCGCATGTCGGATGGGCTGATTTTCAGCCCGCTCGGCCTCGGTGAAGAGGACGCGGCGCTCGTCACCGCCGAGGTGCCCATCGTGCTGCTCGGTGAGCGGATCTTCTCGGGGAACTGCGACCACGTGACCATGCAGAACGTCGAGGGCGCACGTGCCGCCACCGAACACCTGCTGGACACCGGGCGGCGGCGCATCGCCGTCGTCGGTGCCCATGAGGGTGAAGTCATCGGGTCCGCAGGTCTCCGCCTTAGGGGCTACCGCGAAGCGCTGGAAGCCCGCGGCATAGCGTACGACGACGACCTCGTCGCCTACGTCGGTACCTGGCACCGCGCCAACGGTGCCGAAGCCATGCACGATCTCCTCGACCGCGGGGTGGAGTTCGATGCCGTGTTCGGCTTCAACGACACCCTGGCGCAAGGCGCCATGCGTGTGCTTCAGGAGGCCGGGCGCCGCGTGCCGACTGATGTTGCCGTGATCGGCTTCGATGACCTGGACGAGACCCGCTACTCGATCCCCACGTTGAGCAGCGTCAATCCGGGGCGCCAGGAGATCGCAGAGACGGCCATTCGGGTGCTCCTGGAACGCATCAAGAACCCGGCCGGACCCGCGCCGCGCGAAATCCTCACGCAGTTCCAGGTGATGGCCCGGGAGTCCACCGCCGTCTGACTGCAGGCGGTTTACGCCGGCGCTTCCTGCGAGGGGCGCTCTAAGCCAGCGACCCGATGATGCTTGCCGCCGGTGCGGCCGCAGCCGAGGCGAACCCTGTTCCCGCCCACAGGTGCGCCACGTCAGGGTTGCCCTGAGCGACGGCAGCCTTCCGCAACGGAGCCGTCGCGTGGTGCAGGTGGGGATAGCCCGCGGGAGCGTCTAGATGTTCACGGATGAACCGGTTCGTGAGTCCGCGCGCATAGCGTCCGGTGTAGGCCCGGGTGAGGGAGGTTCCCGTGAACTGTCCGTTACTGAGCGCTGCCCGGTGCACTGGATTCGTCCCCGCCTCGTCGGCGAGGAGGAGCGCCGTGCCCACCTGCACGGCGTCGGCCCCCTGTGCACGCAACCGTCCGACGTCGTCGGGACCGGCCACTCCCCCACCGGCCGCAAGCGGGAGCCCGGTTACCGACCGGATGCTGGCCAGCGTCTGCTCAAGGAGTTGATCGGTAGGCAGTTCCTGCTGGCTGAATGTTCCGCGGTGACCGCCGGCGTTCGGCCCCTGCACCGCGAGCGCCCGGGCCCCCGCTGCTACCGCACATTGCGCCTCGGCCGCCGTCGTCACCGTGACGATGGGGAGGATCCCGGCACCGGCCATCCGCGCGAGGACTGAGGCCTCCGGACATCCGAAAGTGAAGGACACCGCCGCCGGTCTGGCCTCCAGAACGATTGCGAGTTTGGCGTCCCAGCCGTCGTCGTCGTTCCGGGGGTTGCCTACCTCGACGCCCAGCGCAGCAGCCTCCGGACGCAGCGACTCCACGTAGGCATCGAGCAGCCCCGGCTCGGGCTGAAACGAATCCGGCACGAAGAGGTTCACACCCACGGGCCCTCCGGTCAGGCCAGCGACGCTGCGCAGCTGCGCCTCGACGTCCTCCGGCGCGCGGTAGCCGGCGGCGAGGAACCCCAGGCCACCGGCGTTGGTCACCGCGGCGGCGAGCTCCGGCGTCGTCGGCCCGCCCGCCATGGGCGCTCCGACGATCGGCTTGTCAAGATCGCGCAGGTCGAACACGGCGGGTCCTTTGCATGTTGGAAGGGGTGTTTCCCAACCTACAGGTGAGTCGGGGCGAACAACCTCAGCAGCGTCTCCACCACGACGACGTTGGGCCCCTCCGCCGCGAAGCTCGCCTCCAACGCCTCCCGCACGTTCTCCGGTGCGACTCGGACCGCGGGAACGCCGAAGGACTCGGCCAGCTTCACAAAATCAGGTCGGGTGAGCTCGGTTGCGGTGGCCTTTCCGAAAGCGCCCTCCATGTACTCGCGGAGGATTCCGTACCCGCCGTCGTCGACAATCAGCCACGTGACCGGCAGGTCGTGCTGGCGGGCGGTGGCGAGCTCGGCAATCGAGTACATGGCCGACCCGTCGCCGGAGACAGCGAGTACCCGCGCCGGCAGTCCTTTCGAGGCGAGCCCTACCGAACCGCCGATGGCACTGGGAAAACCGAATCCGAGGCCGCCGGCGCCCTGCGCGGAGTGGAACTCACCGTCACGGGAATCCCAGCAGCTCCAGGCCCAGTACGCAGAAATAGTCATGTCCCAGAAGGTCTGCATGTCATCCGGCGCGGCGGCGCGGATGTCGGCCATGAACGTACGTTCCTTGGCCAGGTCCTGTGAATCGAGGCGCGCCTGAACCTTGGCGAGCGTTTCGGCAACGAGCCGGCGGGGGTCGTAGTCGCCGGTCCGGCGTTCGACGGGTTCAAGAACGTCGTCCAGTGCGGCAAGCGCCTGGCCTGCATCGGCCCGGATGCCCAAAGCCGGCCTGTTCGACTCCAGGACCCGCGGCTCGGCGTCGATCTGGATGATGCGTCCGCGCGGCTCGAGCGTGAAGTAGTTGGACGTCACTTCACCGAGCGAAGATCCGATCACCAGCAGGACATCGGCGTCCTCGAGCACCTCCGTGATGTAGCGGTCCTCAGCCCAGGACTGCAGCGAAAGTTCATGGTTCCAGGGAAACGCGCCGTTACCGCCGGGCGAGCAGAGCACCGGGGCGTCGAGCTTTTCCGCCAGCGACAGCAGCCACTTTTCGGCCTTGCCTCGTCGCGTGCCACCGCCTGCCACGATCGCCGGGCGCTTTGCTTCCGACAACCACTTCACTGCCTCGCGGACAAGTTCCACGCGGGGCGGGTTGTCGAACGGCTCCGCCAGGGCGTCCTCCACCCTGGGCACGACGACGGGATCCAGCAGCACATTCTGCGGCACCTCAACCCACACTGGTCCCTGCGGGGAGGAGACGGCCTCGGTCCACGCGTCCTGGATGGCGGACGGTATGCCGGAAGCATGCTGGATCAGCCGCTGGCTCTTGGTGACGTTGGCGGCGGACGCCTTCTGGTCATCGAGCTGGTGCAGCATGCCTTTGCGGCGGGCGCCGAGACCCTCCAGCGGAATCTGGCTCGCAATCACGACCATGGGCACACCGGTGGCGTATGCCTCCTGTAACCCTGCCAGCGACGTCAGCGCGCCGGGACCCGTGGAAAGGAACAGCACGCCCACCTCGCCGGTAGCGCGGGAAAACCCATCGGCCGCGAACGCTGAATTGTTTTCGACGCGTGATGAGACGAATTGGAGGTCAGATCGTGACAGGGCATCGAACAGGCCGAGCGCGTGCTGGCCCGGAATGCCGAAGACCGTGGTCGCGCCGAGCGCACTCAGCGTCTCGACAACAAGGTCACCGCCGTTGCGCTGGCCGGTGACCGGCTGCGGGGGAACTGTGGCGTCGCTTTCAACGGACTGCATTAGCCGTCCTTTCGGGTGGAGATGTCGTCGGCCATCAGACTCACCAGATCGTAGGCCACATGCGACGCCGCCACGCCGGTGAGCTCCGCATGGTCGTAGGCGGGAGCAACCTCGACGACGTCGGCACCGACCAGGTTCATTCCGCGCAGACCGCGCAGGATCTCGAGCAGTTCACGGCTGGTGATGCCGCCGGCTTCCGGCGTACCGGTCCCCGGCGCGTGGGCAGGATCGAGCACATCGATATCGATGGAGACGTAGAGCGGGCGGTTGCCGATGC
>NZ_JAPSHV010000045.1:0-9792 GCF_031179385.1 Arthrobacter sp.
GGCAGGGAACCGCTGAGGCATTAGGCGTCGTCGTACTCGCTCGTGGCCCGGCGTTGTTTTCGGGATGTTTCGGTGTTGGCGTAACCGACCGGGGCAGTTTGACCCGCTCCCCTAAACTTGATTCATGACTTCCGCAGCGAATCTGTCCTCGTCCGTGCCCTCCGTCGGTCTGGTCGGCTGGCGTGGAATGGTCGGCTCGGTCCTGATGCAGCGAATGCAGGACGAGGGCGACTTCCGACGCATCAACCCGGTCTTCTTCTCGACCTCCAACGCCGGTGGCGCTGCGCCGTCGTTCGCTGAGGGCGCCGGCGCTCTTGAGGATGCTTACGACGTCGAGACTCTCGCGAAGCTGCCGATCATCGTCACGGCTCAGGGCGGCGGGTACACCTCGGAGGTATACCCGAAGCTGCGCGACGCAGGATGGGACGGCCTGTGGATTGATGCTGCTTCCACGCTGCGTATGGAGGACAGCTCCATCATTGTGCTCGATCCGGTCAACCGCGACGTCATTGACGCCGGCCTTTCCCGCGGTGTGCGGGATTTCATCGGCGGCAACTGCACGGTCTCCTGCATGCTCATGGGCCTCGGCGGCCTGTTCAGGAACGGCCTGGTCGAGTGGGGCACCTCCATGACCTACCAGGCAGCATCCGGCGGCGGTGCACGGCACATGCGTGAGTTGCTGAATCAGTTCGGTTCAATCCACGGCACTGTGGCCGGGAACCTGGCAGACCCCGCGTCGGCAATCCTTGACATCGACCGCGCCGTTCTGGCGCAGCAGAAGAACCCTGACATGGACGCCTCCCAATTCGGTGTGCCGCTCGCGGGTTCCGTCATCCCGTGGATCGATGCCGATCTGGGCAACGGACAGTCGAAGGAAGAGTGGAAGGCCGGCCAGGAGACGAACAAGATCCTGGGAACCGACGTGGCCGACGGCTCCCGGATCCCGTTTGACGGCCTGTGCGTACGGATCGGCGCTATGCGCTCCCATTCCCAGGCCTTGACGCTGAAGCTCACCCAGGACCTCTCGGTCGGTGAGATCGAGAACCTCATTGATCAGGACAATGAGTGGGCAACCGTGGTGCCGAACACCAAGGAAGCAACTCTCCAGGGGCTTACCCCGGTGGCGGCCAGCGGAACCCTGCAGATCCCGGTCGGGCGGATCCGCAAGCTCGAAATGGGCCCCGAGTACATCAGCGCATTCACGGTAGGAGACCAGCTTCTGTGGGGTGCAGCCGAGCCGCTGCGCCGCATGCTCCTCATCGCCACCGGCAACCTCTGACAGCTCGCGCGGCCGGGCCTCACCTGACGGACCGGGAGCGGAATCTTCTCGAGAAAGAACATGCGCTGCAGGCAACACACACGCGTTGCCTGCAGCGCATGTTCTTTATGTAGGTCGCGTCTGGCGGGCTTTCGAAGCTGTGTACTAGAAAAATGTCAGAAGCAGGGTGCAGACTGTCCTGCATGAATCAGATTCCAGCAGACATTCCAGTAGACAAGGTCCTGACGCGGTACTTCTCTGCGAGCGCTTCAGGCAGGCACCCAGCCACGGTTGAGCGCTACGGGCGCGTCCTGGCCCACTTGCGTCTCTTCCTCGAACAGGAGGGCGATTCCGTCGTCAGCGCCGAGACAGCCTCGCTGCTGGCCCTGGAGCGGCAGTTTGAGGCGGAGGGCGCCTTCGAGCGAATACTTGGCGCCGAGCAGCTGGTATTCGCTCTCCCCCGCTTCCTCAGCAGCACATGGCTCCTCGAGGACTTCCACGATCGCCTCGCGCAGATAAGCCTCGTGTCCCGTCTTGTGCAGTGGCTGTGCAGCCGGGAGCTGGTTGACAGCCGCTGGCACCGGCACGCAGTCATGCAGACGCGTGCAGCGGCGGAGAAAGCACGACGGCATGCAACCACCTGAGAGGTCCGGCGGGCCACACGCTCAGTTCAGCGCGCAGCCGATCAGCAGCGGTTCCGGGTGAAGGCGGATGCCGAAGCGCTGGTCCACACCATCGGCTACCAGTCGGGCGATGCTCAAGAGGTCCTCCGCGGAGGCATCGCCACGGTTTGTGACGGCGAGAGTGTGCTTGGTGGACAGCGCGGCCCTACCGCCTGCCGCCTGGTAGCCGGCGTCGTCGGAGAGCCCGAAGCCCTTACCGAAACCGGCCTGCTCGATCAGCCAGGCCGCACTGAGCTTCACCGAGTCGTCCGGCATCGGGTATCTCGGGGCGCCGGCAGGCAGGGACTCAGCCACGGCGGCGTCAACGATGGGATTCGTGAAGAAGGATCCGGTGCTGTACGTATCGCGGTCGGCCGGGTCGAGCACCATGCCCTTCGCCGCCCTGAGTTTCAGCACGGCCCGCCGCACATCGTTGGCGTACGTCCGTTCGCCCACTTCGATGCCCAGTTCCCGGGCCAATTCCGCGTACCGCACCGGCGCGCTCAAGCGGCCAAGGCCAAGCTGGAACTGGACCGTGAGCACCACGTAGCGGGGAGATCCGGAGTCGGTGGTGCGCTTCAGCAGCGAATCCCGGTACCCGAACTTGAGGTCGAAGTTGGCAAGCGACGTGATGGACCGAGTCTCGCGGTCGTACGTGCGCACCATGGCGATGGTCTGCGAAACCTCCGCACCGTACGCGCCGACGTTCTGCACCGGAACGGCACCGGTGGAGCCAGGGATGCCGGACAACGCTTCCAGCCCGGAGTACGCATGACGCACCGTGTACTCGACGAGCTCATCCCAGGGCTGGCCTGCCTGGGCGGTGACCATCACGCCTCCGCAGGTGGCGTCGTCGTCGTTCACGGTGAAGCCCGTTGAAGCGATCCTGACCACGGTGCCCGCGAAGCCGCTGTCAGCAACCAGCAGGTTGGAGCCACCGCCGATGAGCAGCAGGGGCTCCCCCGCCTCGTCGGCGGACCGAACCGCGTCGATGAGCTCGGCCTCCGTGCGCGCCTCAATCAGGGTGCGGGCCGGACCTCCGACCGCCGACGTCGTGAACTCCGCAAGCGATGTCACCAAATCCGCACCACTGCCTGGGCCTTGACCAGGACCTTTTGGCCGCCTGCCGAGACGGTGAGGTCGATGCGGGCGGTGGAGTTATCCGGATCAAGTGCACCCACAATTCCGACCACCTCGATGGCCGCACCTGCCACACCTGGCTGGTCAGTGGTGTCCTCGACGACCACCGGCCGTGTGAAGCGGGTCTGGTAGTCAATGACGGCGGTCGGATCGCCAACCCAGTCGGCCACCACCTGAACCGCTGAGCCCATGGTGAACATCCCGTGGGCGATGACGCCGGGCAGGTCCACGCTCCGGGCGAAGGATTCGTTCCAGTGGATCGGGTTGAAGTCACCGGACGCACCGGCGTACTTCACGAGGTCGAGTCGGGTGACCCCAAGGGAGGTCCGGCCGATCTCCTGGCCTACTTCGAGGTCTGTCAGCGTGATTGCCATGATTTACTGCTCCTCCCCGCGCACCAGGATGGACGACGTGGTTGTTGCGGTCTTCTCGCCCTCCACCGTGGAGATCTCGGCGCGGGTGGTGATCATCGCGCCGCCGCCCATGGCACGGACCTGGTCAACATGGAGCTCGGCAACGAGCTCGTCACCGGCGACGATCGGCCGGTGGTGGGTGAACCGCTGGTCAGCATGGACGACCCGGGTGAAGTCGATGCCGGCCTCCGGGTCGTTGATCAGCTGCGCATCGGCGCGCTGGGCGACGATGATTGCGAAAGTGGGAGGGGCAACGACGTCCCGGTGGCCTAGTGCCCGTGCAGCTTCCGGGTCGAAGTGCGACGGATGCGTGGCTTTCACGGCCTCGGCGAATTCACGGATTTTCTCGCGTCCAACGGTGTAGACCTCGGCAGCCGGGTAGCTGCGCCCCTGAAGGTCGGGATTGATCGTCATGGAACTCCTTGTAATCGGGGCCTCTCAGGCGCTGACGCGCCTGTCCAGCGTAACTGTTCGTCCGGCTACCGGCCGGTCCGGGGGTTACCGTTCCCCGGTCGCGCACGACGGCGGGCGTCCCGTCCGCGTACCACCAGGCCTGCGAGATGGGCCGCCATGCCCGCGACGATGATGGGCAGTGCGGCAAACACGAGCGGATCGGTCTGCAGCATCGCCCCGGCGACGGCCAGGAGAATACCGACGCCGGTAAGGATCAGCGCGCTGATGACCAGCTTCCGGTACAGCGGCGATCCGGTGTCCCAGGGTGTGTTGAGCATGGTTCCATCCTAGAGTCCGGGACCCTGAGCCCGGGCATCACAGACTGTGGCACCACCGGATCAGACGGCCACTTCGTGCCGTCCACGCAGTCGCCTCGAAAACCACTGGACCCAACCCGGCACCCGCATCACCAACACCCAATAGAGCACCCCGGCAACGAGCGAGGCGGCCACGGCCACCGCAGGATGCATGGCTTCCAGATGCGGGAACACCAGCCAGTGGGTGAGGTAGATGTACAGAGACGCACTGGCCAGGACCACGGTGAAGCGCTGCAGACTCCGGGGAACCGGCAGGGTCCGCAACCAGACGAGCACCAGCAGGCCAACCAGCAGTGTCATCTCGCGGAGCTGGTCGTGGAAGAAGAAGCCCGGCACGCATGAAAGAACGACGGCGGTGATGAGGCACCGGTGCACGACCGTCTGTGACTGGGCGGCCGCCCACCCGAGAGCGAACAGCCACAGCGCGGGAGCGGTATTTGGCAGGTCCAGATCGACGATGTTGAACCGCGTCAGCAAGCCGATGGCCACCAGCCCGAGCGGGAAACCCAGGGGGAAGCGCCGCTCCAGGCGCGCGACCGGCGGAATAGCGAGCAGCGCAACGGCGCAGACAAGGAGGTAGGTCAGAACCTCCACGAACCAGAAGTGCCACTCCGGGGTCACCTCCTGGGGACCCACCATCGCGTTCAGGAGGAAGATGTTCGCAACGCTGTAGTGATCCGTGATGACGTAGCCGACGGCGATGAGCGCCATGCTGGGTACCACAATGCGGGCGATGCTGACCAGCTGTCTGCGCAGCCGTTCACCGCGCTCGCCCTGCAGCTGGAACCGCGCGAAGTTATAGCCGGCGGCAGCCATCAGCACGTGGGCTGTGCCCTCCCAGTGGAACAGTCCGATGTGTGTGCTGATGATGAGGATGATGGCAACTGCGCGCAGAACGATGCTCGATTCGATGGCGGCGAAGAACCGGCGGCGCCGGCCCGGGGAGCCGCCTTGCTCGAGTTCAGCGGCAGTTCGCAGGTGCCAATCGGCAGGCAGGGTGCCAAGAGCGTTCTCCAGCCGGACCGACGTCGCGACATATGACAGTGAGTCGCCTCCCAGCGACACAAAGGTGCTGTCGCCGCTGACGGCGGAAACCTCCAGCTGCTCCGCCAGAATGGTTCGTACGTCCTGCGGTCCTTCCTTCCGCCCCGGCTGTGCCCTGAGCGATGGCTCCCCAGGTTCTGCAAGGGCCAGCACAGCCTGATAATCCGCTTTCCCGCTGTTGAGCCGCGGAAGGCTCTCCACTGCGTACATCTTCAGGGCGCCGCGCGGGATGCCGAGCTCGCGGGCCAACACCTTCCGGAGCAGGTCGGGTTCGTGATCGCCCTGGACAGCGACGACCAGGAGTTCGTCCTTGCCAGCGCAGGTGGAGTCGACTCCGAACCCGGCGAGGATTTGCTCTACGCGTCCAAGGTCGACGCGCAGGCCGGCGATCTTGATGAACCGGCTGCGGCGCCCTACCACCTCGTACAGGCCGTCCGGGTGACGCCGGGCAAGGTCACCGGTCCGCAGCTCGTTCACGGTGCGCCCGTCGGCGAGGTCGGCAGGGTCCATCGCGTAGCCGAGCATGACGTTGGGACCGGTGTAGACGAGCTCTCCGTCCTCCAACCCCGGAACCGGGTCAATCCTGAAACTTCCTCCTGGCACCGGGACGCCGATCCTGGACGGATTCCGCGCTGCAAGGGCGGGCGGCAGGTAAGCCATCCGCGCGGTGGCTTCGGTCTGCCCGTACATGACGAACAGCTCCCAACCCCGTTCCTCGCCCAGCTGCGCGTACCGCTGCACCAGCTCGGGAGCGAGTCTGCCGCCGGCCTGCGTCACGTACCGCAGCGTCGGCAGGTCCATAGCGTCGAAGCCCACGCGTTCCAGCAACTCGAACGTGTACGGCACGGCTGCAAAAGCGGTTGCCTTGGTGCTGCGGAACAGCTCCCAGAAGCAGGGGTCCACCACGGAGAGGTCCGTGAGGACCACCGATGCACCGCTGAGGAGGTGGCTGTTGATGACCGAGAGGCCGTAGCAGTACGACATGGGCAGGGTGGTCACGGCGCGGTCTGCCTGTCCGATCCTGAGGTACTCCGCAATCGCCGCGGCGTTGGCCTCCAGGTTCCGGTGCGAGAGCCGGACCAGCTTGGGTGAGCCCGTCGAGCCGGACGTGCTCAGCAGGAGGGCGAGATCAGGATGGAGGTCATGTCCGGTCCCAACGCGAACTTCCTTCAGGCTCGGTCGCCCGTCCCCCTCCCCTGCTGCCATGACAACGTCGGGATCGAAGTTATCCCTGATCGAATCGGCGGCTGAGGGCTTGTCCCCGGGCACCAGGATGACAGGATGCCCGCCGGAGAGTGCAGCAAGGTACGCGACGAGAGAGTCGACGTCGTTGGTTGCGGCGAGCAGTACCAGGCGACGGACGGGACCGAGGCGGTCCGCGACCGCTTCCACCCGCTCCGCCAGCTGCCGGTAGGTGAGAGTCCCGGACTCAGTGACGACGGCGGGCCGGTCGGCGAAGCGGGCGAGTCCGGCTGCGAAAGCCACAGAACGGGTTGCAGCTTCCAGGGGCAGAGTCTGCGTTGTGATCGACACGGGTGCTACCTCGAGGTGGGGACGGGCGACGGCTCCGGCAGCTGCAGTGCGCGGCCGGCGGCGGCAATCGGGGGCTCGGTGACGGCTCGGTCATTGACCAGCAGGGTGGGGGATGTTCCGGGAGCGACAGTCACGCTGACCCGGGTCCCGGGTGCATAGCGGACGTGGTGCGGCTGCCAGGACCGCAAGGTCCTGCCGGATGCCAGACGGACGTGGTGCAGGACGAAGGCGCCCCGATACTCCTGGGACACGACTTGCGCAGACGCACTCGGATCGAGGGCGAGCGCTACTTCGTGAGGCCGGAGCACAACGTCGACATCGACGTCGCAGTTCGCCCAGCCCGGCACCGTCGAGACCACACCGATCTCGCAGGTCAGCAGCGCATTGTGAACATTCGCCGGGAGGAAGTCCGCGTCTCCCATGAAGGACGCCACGAATCGTGTGCTCGGTTGCTCGAAGACCCGTTCGGGCGTATCAGCCTGCTCAATCACGCCGTCGCGCATCACCACCACGCGGTCCCCCACGGAAAGCGCTTCGGTCTGGTCATGGGTTACGAGCAGGCTGGTGGTGCCCGTTTCCTGTAACACCGCGACAATATCCGAGCGCACCCTGCCGCGCAGGGTCTCGTCCAGGCTGGAGAACGGCTCGTCCAGGAGTACGACGGCGGGGCGGGGCGCCAAGGCACGCGCAAGGGCGACGCGCTGCTGCTCTCCACCCGAGAGCTCGTGCGGATAACGGGCAGCAAGGTGGTTCAGGCGCACCAGTTCCAGGACCTCGGCAACGCGCTGCTCCCTTTCTCTGGCCGGCAGGCGATTGACCCCGAAGGCGACGTTCCGGGCGACGGTGAGATTGGGGAACAGTGCGTGGTCCTGGAAGACCAGTCCCACCCGGCGTCGTTCGGGTTCCTGGAACCGCCGCCGGTCGGCAACCACCTCCCCAGCGATCGAGATCGATCCGGAGTCCGGGCGCTCAAGGCCGGCGATCAGCCGAAGCATGGTCGACTTTCCACACCCTGACGGCCCGATCACGGTCACCAATTCACCGGCTGCCACCGTCAGATCCAGTGCTTTGGCTGCCGAGACTCCGCCGTACCGCCTGCTGATTCCCTCAAGCATCAGCGCCGGCGTCGTGACGTCGATCAGGTTACTGGCCATGCGCCACCGCTCCGTTCTTGAGGCCGGCCGTCCGGCGGAAAAGGAAGTACACGGGAATCACTGCCACCACGACGATCCCCAGGGCGGGCAGCGCTGCCTTCTCCCAGAAGTTTTCACGGGCGAGCTCGTAGACCCATACAGAGATGGTGGTGAAACCGAACGGCCGAAGCAGGAGCACGATCGGCAGTTCCTTCACGGCGTCGATCGCCACCAGAACCAGCGCTACGGCTGCACCGCGGCGGGCCAGCGGGAGGTGTACGCGGGTCAGGAGCCTGCGCGGCGTCGACCCGAGACTCAGCGCCGAGAAGGTGAGGGCGGGAGAGATTTTGGCGAAGCTGGCGTCCACAGCCTGGTAGGCAGGGGCAAGGAACCTCACGAGGTAGGCGAAAAGGATGCCGGCTACTGAGCCGGTCACGAGCAGTCCGGTCCCACCCGGGACTCCTGCAACCTCGAGCCACTCATCCAGCCGGGCGAAGGCAATGAGCACACCGATACCGATCACCGCGCCCGGCACGGCATAACCGAAGGTGGTGAGCTGCGCTGCCGCTGCCACAACCGGGCCGCCGCCCAGCCGCTGTGCGTGTCCGATCATCAGCGCGAGCGCTGCACACAACAGGGCAGCAATCGAGGCAACGGCAATGCTGTTCACGAGGTATTCGGCGAAGCGCGGATCCAGCAACGGCTCGGAACCGCCGACGGCCTCGCCGATCGCCCATCCGACCAGCTGGGCAACAGGAAGGGCGAAACCCGCGCCGAGCACGGCCAGGCCCACGAAAGCGGCTGCCCAGCCGGTCCAACCGGTGAGCCGCCGGGCACGCAGCCCTTCGCCGCGGCCATGCTTCTGGTGGAAGCGGGAGCGTCCGCGGAGGAGCCGTTCGCCGGCCAGGACCGCGACCGCGAACAGGAGCACAAGCATCGAGAGCTGCGTTGCTGCCTGGAACTCGAAGCTGCCCTTCCACACCAGGTAAACCCCGACGGCGACGGTCTGGACATTGAAGTACTGGACGGTTGCGAAGTCCGTCAGGGTTTCCATCATCACCAGCGCAAGGGCAGCTGCAAGCGAGGGCCTCGCCATGGGCACCACCACTCTCCACAGCGTCCGTGAGCGGCTGGCACCGAGGGTGCGTGCGGCGTCGTACGTTGTGGCGCTCTGCTCAACCAGCGCCGAACGGGCCAGGAGGTAGACATACGGATAGAGCGTCAGTGACATCACGACGACGGCGCCGAGCAGGGTTCGAACCTCCGGCAACCAGGCGCCGGGGCCAAGGACCGTGCGCAGGAATGACTGCACCGGTCCGCCCACATCGAAGGTGGAGAGGAAGACAAAACCGAGGATATAGGCCGGCATGGCCAACGGCAGCACCAGCGCCCACGAGAGCAGGTTGCGGAGGGGAAAGTCGTAGGCAGTGACCAGCCAGGCCAACCCGCCCCCGATCAGCAGCGTGCCGGTGCCCACCCCCGCCATCAGGAGAACCGTGGTGAGGATCATGGGACCGATGTCCTGCGGCAGGCTGCCGGAGTTCAGGCTTCCCAGCCCGTCGATCACCACCGCGACGACCGGAGTTGCCACCAGCAGGGCTGCCAGCAGGACTGCCGCCGACCACAGCGGACGGCCGTTCCCGGTCAGCAGGCGCCGGCGCCTGCCGGAAACGGCGGCGTCAACCAGGACAGCCGGGTCACTCACTTGTAGCCGGCCTCAGCCAGTACGTCGATCGCTTCGGCATTCAGGTCACCGTACGCTTCAGCGTTCAGCGGCATGCGGTTGAACTCACCGAATCCGGCGATGACCGGTTCGGGCTCGGCCTCCGGATTGACCGG
>NZ_JAPSHV010000045.1:9892-21260 GCF_031179385.1 Arthrobacter sp.
AGATCCTCCGGCACGGCTTCGTCCAGCGTGGCCGACGACGTCGCGGCCAGCACATCCTGACGGGCAGCGTTCCAGAGGTTGCCGGCGTCCACGGTCATGAAAACGTCGGCAGGCGTGTCGCTTCCTTCCGCCTTGAGCCGCTCGAGCAACTCGGCATCATCACCGGTGATGAACTCAACGCTGATGCCGGTTTCATCGGTGAATTCGCCGAACGCACCCTCCAGGTCATAGTGCCGGGCCGTGTAGATCTGCAGGTCGGCAGGCGCACTGCCAATGCCAAGGACGCCGCAGCCCGACAGCGCCAGCATGGGGATGGTGAATGCAGCGCAGGCAGCAACGAGCTTCGGTCGGTTCATGAGTTGGTACTCCTGGAGGTAGCGGCAGCGGCCGCAGGCAAACGAACAAAGGTAAGCCTAACCGAACCTGCGTTTGCCCAGCGAATAGTGTTTCCCCAGGTGCTTCACATCCACCTTCCCCCTCGCGTGGAATTCCCGGGCGGAGTCCTCAGAACAACTCGTCCTGGACGGCAACAGGCGCGGACCGGAAAGCGCCAAGCTCAATACGGCGTCCGCGCAACAATGTGAGGTTCAGAAGGAAGCGAGCTTCCGGAAGCTCGAACAGCGCGGTCTGCCCGAGGAGCGCCAGCACCCGTCCCCCGTGGTCCCCGGCGTCAAGGCTGAGGGGGTAGACCGGCGCCCGCGCCGTGAGCACCACGGGCCAGCTTTCCGGCGCCTCCCACTGCTCCTCCACCGGCTCGAACCCGTCGATATCCATCCCCTGGGCAAGCAGGGCATGGACGACGCCGGCGGCCTCCCGGTTCTCTTTGTCGACTTCCGGCGATGCCAGGGGGCGGAAGAGCGCGGCAGTCTTCGTTGCCGACCGCACAGCCTGCGGCAGGCCGGCATGCCGGGTGACTGCGTCTTCAAGGACCCGGACAACGCGGCCGTCCTCGGCGTGGGCAACGTAGCGGGCGACGACGGCTCCCTGTTCCGCGAGCCGGGTCCACTTGCTGCGGTCCGATGCCGTGCCCACCTTGGTGGAGCCGTCAGCGAACGTGGCGACATACAGCCAGTGGTCCTGCGCGAGGTAGGCGGTGAGGCTCTCGGGCGCCACACCCGAGCGGTGCACGTCGTGCATGAACCGGAAGTCGTCCCGGGCGAAGCAGGGTCCGCACTGGTAACCGCGGTCAGCCGTCCGTTGTTCGGGACAGGGAAAGGATCGGCGTCCGTTGGCGCCAAGCGCCTTGGAATAACCGAGGCAGAACCGCTCTCCGCTGCGGCTGAGGATCCGGAAGCCCAGGAAAGTCGGCAGACCGGTCAGAGGCATGGGCGTCACAGCGCCCTGCGGGCTGGCGAGCGTCAGTGATGGGCCGGACCTGCTCCAGGACACGCCGTGGCACAGGAAAGGTCCGGTAAGCATGTCGCCACGCTACCGGACCTGTGGTTGAAGCCGCCCGGCCGCCACGCAAACCGTCAGGGACGGGGCAGCCGGGCGAAACAAAGGAGGA
This sequence comes from Arthrobacter sp., assembly GCF_031179385.1. GTDB lineage: Bacteria > Actinomycetota > Actinomycetes > Actinomycetales > Micrococcaceae > Arthrobacter_D. The sequence goes on from NZ_JAPSHV010000045.1 coordinate 11,400, forward strand.
GGGTCAGGCGGTCTGCCCCTCGTGCGGACCCTCGGCGATCTCCTCGAGCACCTTGTCGTTGAAGGCCGGGAGGTCATCGGGGTTACGGCTCGTCACGAAGCCCTGGTCCACCACAACCTCATCATCGGTCCACTGCGCGCCGGCATTTCTGAGGTCGGTCTCAAGCGTGTGGTAGGACGTCATGGAGCGTCCGCTCACCACACCGGCCTCAATGAGCAGCCACGCCGCGTGGCAGATCGCCGCGACGGGCTTGTGCTGCTCGAAGAAGCTGCGGGTGAAGGCCTGCGCGTCCTTGTCAACGCGCAGGTGATCGGCGTTGACGACTCCACCGGGCAGTACCAGCGCGTCGAAGTCCTCAGCCTTCGCCTGGCTCACCGTGAGGTCGACGGGGAACGTATCGCCCTTCTCGGTGCCGTTGAAGCCCTGCACTGAACCCTCGCTGGGGGCTACGAGCGTTGGCACTCCACCGGCGCCCTTGACGGCTTCCCAGGGGCTGGTCAGCTCGACCTGTTCGACGCCGTCCGTGAGCAGGAAGGCCACTTTCTTGCCGGAAATATCGTGCATAGTCATGCTTCCTCCATTCCGTTGGCTTACATATCCAGCCTAGGAATGATCGGAATGATAAGCAAGCTGAGTATCAGAGCCCGTCGGCAACAGCGGCGGCGGCGGCGAGCCACGAGCTCTGGGTCGCCGGCTTGAGAGCCCCCCATCGGATGCGGCCCTTCAGCAAGGCCACGTCGTACGGGATGGTCACTGCCGCGCGGGCCAGCTGTCCGAATCCATCGGCGATGTGCTGCGCCTGCGCTGCGGTACCGTTCTTGTCCGACTGGCTGACTATGACGACGGCGTTCTGCGACAGTTGGGCGTACTTGCCGCCGCGGCCGCGCAGCGCCTCGAGCAAAAGGGCGCCGGCTTCCGCATGTTCCTCAAGCGTGGTGGTAGCGATCACCAGCTGGTCGGTGTGGTGAATCATGCGCAGCCAGCGCTCTGCCGTTTCATCGTTCCCGGAGTCGACGATGTTCAGGCGGAAATACTTGGACGCCACCTCGTGGAGAGCGTCGAAGTCGTCAGCGGTGATCTTCTGTTCGGAGGCGAGCACGTCCGGCTTGGACCGGAGGACATCGTACTTGTCTTCCGTCTGGTGGTGGACATACCGGGCGAGCAGCGCGGACTGCGCCGAGGGTGCCAGCAGCTGGCTGGTCTCGGGCAGCAGATCCATGACCGAGGAGTTGTGCGGGCCCTGCTCGGTCCGCCAGCCGAGGGTGCCGCGGGTTTCGTTGTTGTCCCAGGCGAGCACCGGTCCCCCACCGTTCCGTGCGAAGACGGCGGCAAGCATCACGGTGGTCGGGGTCTTGTTGGCGCCGCCCTTGCCGTTCACCACGGAGATGGTGCGCGGGCCGGGCCAGTGCTGGCTCACGGCGCGGGTATGGGCACGTGCAGTGAGCTCCCGCTGTGACGGGGCCATGCGGATGCCCAGGCGCGAGAGCAGCCCCCGCAGTCCCGTTTCTGCGGGGATAGTGCCGTTATCTGCGGCGAGGAAGGAACGACGTCGGCCCTCTTCCTGCCTGCGCGTCTGTCGGGGAGGATCGGCGGGAGCGCTCGGGACGGTGGGAACAACCGGCACCTCAGTGACCGGCGTCGTGGTTCGGGTACCCGTTTCCGACTGCATTGCGTCCTCGGATGCTGCGGAAGGGGCTGCCACCGGTGCCGGGGGCACCGTGCTCACCGCGACCGGTGCCTGCTGGGGAAGAACAACGGGGACCGACATGGTCCGGACGCTGTGGGCTGACTCGTCGAAACGGATGTCGAGCACCGGGCGGCGGACTGTGTCCTCGACCGGCTCTGCCGCCGGAGACTGGGCTGGTGCCGGCTGGGCTGGCGCCGGGGACTGCGCTGGTACCGGCTGGGCAGCCTGCGGTGCGGGTGTCAGGCGGTCCGCGAACCGAGGGACTTCCGAGATGGGACCTGTGCCCGGTTCACGTCCGGAGCGGCGTCGGCTTGCGCGGGTCGGAAAATCTTCCGGGTTTTCGCCCGGCCCCCAGGCCGAATCGTTATCAGTCATGGTTCCTTGTCCTGTCGATGTGCCTCGGGCCCATACTATAAGGAGGCTGACCACAGCCCGCCCGCAGCGGGACCAGCCGAAAACACAGCAGGCCGACAGCTCTCTGAGCCGCCGGCCTGGTATCTGTAGCGGTGGCGGGACTCGATCCCGCGACCTCACGATTATGAGTCGTGCGCTCTAACCAGCTGAGCTACACCGCCACAAATGAGACTGCCCGCATTCAATCTTACGATCTTCAGCGGGCCTCCCATTTCGAGCCCCCCACCGGAATCGATCCGGTGACCTCGTTCTTACCAAGAACGCGCTCTACCACTGAGCTAGGGGGGCAACAGCAGAAAACTTTACCAGCTAAATCGCGTGCTGAAAAATCGAGCCCCAGGGGCCCGTTTGGGAGCTGAACCGACCCCAGAAACAACGACGCCGGTCTCCGCAACTGCGGAAGACCGGCGTCGTTCTAGTTCCCTACAGGGAGAGCAAAATCACCACTTGTCGCGACGGCCGGTGCCGGCGCCGGCACCCTTCTTGTGACGGGCCTTGCGGTCGTCGGAGCCAAAGCCGCGGTCATTGTGCGTTCCCTCGCTGCGGAAGTCACTGCCGTGGGAGCGCTCGGCGCGGAAGTCGCCGTCGCCCTTGCGGTGCGGCTTCTTGAAGTCGCCGGCGGGACGCTCGCGGTTCGGCCGGCGCCCCTTGTCCAGCTCAAGGTGGATCAGCTCGCCGCCGATGCGGGTCTTGGACAGCGCACGCCACTGGTCCTTGGAGAGCTCGGCTGGGAGCTCGACCAGGGTGTGGTCCGCACGGATGTCAATCCCGCCGATTTGCGACGACGATAGTCCACCTTCGTTGGCGATGGCGCCAACGATGGAGCCGGGCATGACGCGCTGGCGACGGCCGACTGCGATGCGGTAGGTCGCATTGCCCTCGGTGAGGGTGCGCGTGGGGCCGCGGGAGCCGAAGGCGTCCTTGCGGCCGCCTGCGCGTTCCTTCTGACCGACAGGTGCCTGCGGGATGTCCTTGACCAGGAGCGGGTTTCCGCCCTGAGCCATGACGGCCAGTGCAGCAGCAATCTCCGCCGCGGGCACATTGTGCTCATCCTCGTAGTTCGCGATCAGGTCACGGAAGATCGAGACGTCCTCGGTGGCGAGGGTCTCCGTAATGCGCTCCGCAAACTTGTTCAGGCGCAGCTCGTTGACGGCCTCCGTCGACGGCAGGTGCATCTGTTCCACCGGCTGGCGGGTTGCCTTCTCGATGGAGCGCAGCAGGTACTTCTCACGCGGCGTAATGAACAGGATGGCGTCACCGGAACGGCCTGCACGGCCGGTGCGGCCGATGCGGTGCACGTAGGACTCGGTGTCATGAGGGATGTCGTAGTTGACCACGAGCGAGATGCGCTCGACGTCGAGGCCTCGGGCTGCGACGTCCGTTGCCACGAGGATGTCGATCTTGCCGTCGCGCAATGCCTCGATAGTGCGCTCACGCTGCTGCTGCGGGATGTCACCGTTGATGGCAGCGGCCTGGAAGCCCCGGGAACGCAACTTGTCCGCCAGGTCTTCAGTGGCCATTTTGGTGCGCACAAAGGCGATGATTCCGTCGAAGTCCTCGACCTCAAGGATGCGGGTCATGGCGTCGAGCTTGTGCGGGCCCATGACCTGCAGGAACCGCTGGCGTGTGTTGGCGCCGGTAGTGGTCTTGGACTTGACCGTGATTTCCTGCGGGTTGTTCAGGTACTTCTGGGCGATGCGGCGGATAGCACTCGGCATGGTCGCCGAGAACAGCGCGACCTGCTTGTCCTCCGGGGTTCCGGCGAGGATCTGTTCCACGTCGTCAGCAAAGCCCATGCGCAGCATCTCGTCGGCTTCATCGAGCACGAGGTACTGCAGGTTGGACAGGTCCAGCGATCCCTTGGACAGGTGGTCGATGACACGTCCCGGGGTACCGACAACTACCTGGGCGCCGCGGCGCAGGCCTGCAAGCTGGGGGCCGTAGGCGGAACCGCCGTAGACGGGCAGCACGGTGAAGTTGTCGATGTGCTTGGCGTAGGAGGTGAAGGCCTCGGCAACCTGAAGCGCGAGCTCGCGGGTCGGAGCCAGGACCAGGACCTGCGTGAACTTCGCGGGACCGTTGAGGTCTGCCAGCTCGGCCATCTTCGACAGTGCCGGGATGGCGAAGGCTGCGGTCTTACCGGTTCCGGTCTGGGCCAGACCGACGACGTCGCGCCCTTCAAGCAGGGCCGGAATGGTGGCTGCCTGGATCGGCGAAGGCTTCTCGTAGCCGACGTCGGAGAGGGCAGCAAGGACGCGGCCATCCAGGTTGAAGTCGGTGAACTTCACGTCCGGAGTTTCGGTTTCGGGGGTGACGGAGGCGTCAGGGGACAGGTTTTCAGGCATGGGGAAGTTGACCTTCACTAGGAGCCGGGCGGCTGCGATGAGCCGTATGAACAGGAAATCCAGCGCTGTTTCAATCCCGCGGCAGGACCTTACATTCCAGCTTCGGCCGCTCTCACAGCGGTGAAGTGCAATGTTCTGATGACCGGCGCTCCCTGAATGAATCTGCCCGCTTTGCTTATCGCTGCGGGCCCCAACACAACCAATCCATGCCGCTTCAGGGCAGGAATAAAGGGAAAACCGGTGTGGGGGATGTTTCAAGTGTAGCGTACTCGCCTGATCCGGTTCCCCACTTCGGCGCCGTCCCGGGCGTGAGGATGCCCACAGGTTGCGATCGGGCGATCTACCGCTCGTTTGCAATGCCTATCCAAGCGCGAAAAACTGGTGATCCGAATTTGCTCACAGCTCGCAGCTTTGAAGGGTCGTCATGAAATCAGAACGGGAATCATCCGCGGAGGAAATGTCGTCCGGGAAGCAGCGAGGCGGCCGCAAGGGCGTGATTCTCGCTCCGAGGATCTTCTGGCCCGCTCTGGTCATCATCCTCGCTGCCGCACTGCTGGCAATTGTCTTTCCCGAGGGCACCGGGTCTGTCCTGTCAGCCGCACAGACCGGAGTGGTAGCGGTCTTCGGCCCCTACTACATTCTTGCCGTCGCAGGATTTGTTGTCTTCTCCGTGTGGATGGGGCTGAGCCGGTTCGGCGATATCAAGCTGGGCAAGGATGACGGCGAGCCGGAGTTCAAGCTGCTCTCCTGGTTTGCGATGCTTTTCGCTGCCGGGATGGGAATTGGTCTCGTCTTCTGGGGCGCAGCGGAGCCGTTGAACTTCTTCGTCAACCCCAAGCCCGGGGTCGAGGGGGATGCAAGGGATCTCGCGAACGCGGCCATGACGCAGACCTACCTGCACTGGGGTTTCCACGCGTGGGCCATCTACGCCGTCGTCGGCCTTTCGCTGGCTTACGCCATTCACCGCAAGGGCAGGCCGGTTTCCATCCGTTGGGCCCTTGAGCCGCTCCTAGGCAACCGGGTGCGCGGACGTGTCGGAGACGTCATCGACATCATCGCGATTGTTGGCACCGTCTTCGGTGTGGCAACCTCGCTCGGGCTCGGAGTGCAGCAGATCTCGGCAGGACTGGTTCAACTGGGAGCGTTCAGTGAGAGCTCTGATGCGCTCCTGGTGGGGCTCATCATCGTCATCACCTTCATCGCTATCTTCTCGGTGGTCAGCGGGGTCGACAAGGGCATCAAGTGGCTCTCGAACATCAACCTCGGGATGGCCGGGGTCTTCCTGATCGCTGTCCTGCTCCTCGGCCCCACACTCTTCCTGTTCCGTGAGTTCGTCCAGGCGCTCGGAGGCTACCTGCAGTCCGTCGTGGGACTGACCTTCGATTCGAGCGCGTTCGCCGGACAGGAAGGCCGCGACTGGCAGGGCTCCTGGACCATCTTCTACTGGGGATGGTGGATGTCCTGGGCGCCGTTCGTTGGCCTCTTCATCGCCCGTATCTCCCGCGGGCGCACTGTTCGCGAGTTCGTACTAGGCGTGCTGCTCGTTCCCTCGATGGTCAGTTTCATCTGGTTCGCCGTCATGGGCGGAACCGCAATCGATCGCGCATTCGAGGACTTCAACGGCGGACTGTTCGATCCCGCGGAAGGCATCGTCTCGGAGAACGTTCTGTTCAATCTCCTCGAGGGCCTGCCCCTGGGCGGACTTCTGTCCGTCATTGCCATCGCGTTGGTGGCAATTTTCTTCATCACCTCTTCTGACTCCGGCTCCCTGGTGGTGGACATGCTCGCCTCCGGCGGCGAGACCAATCCACCGAAGTGGAGCCGGGTGCTATGGGCTTCCCTGGAAGGAGCCCTGGCGATCGCACTGTTGCTCGCCGGCGGTCTTGCTGCCCTTCAGACCGGATCGATCCTCACGGCGCTACCCATCAGCGTGGTGATTATCGGCATGTGCATCAGTCTCTACAAAGCCCTACATGCCGAGCACCAATTACTGGTGCGCGCGGAACGTCGTCAACGCCGGGAGGAGTTGCAGCGGGAGATCGGCGAAAGCGTCACCAGTGAATTGTCCGAGAACTTCAGCGAGCACTTCGGCGACCAGGTGGACGACCGCATCGAGACCGCGCTGCCCAGCGAGATCGACACTCGTCCCCGTCCCTGGCTCCCCCGCCGCAAGTCCCGGCCGGAATCACGCACCTAGGCAGGCAGTCCGGCGCCCAGCGGCTAGGCGGAAACCTGCTGTGCCGGCGCGCGCTGCGCCTGCACGCGGGCAAGCACCTTGGTGACGTCGGGGGTGAGCTTGGCCCCGGCGTCGTGCGCTGCCTGCAGCCTGTCCGCCTGCTCCGGCGAGAGGCCGGCAAAAAGCTGGCCGACGGTCACACCGTGCGCCGGGCGGTGTTCGACGACGACGGGGTTCCCCGCCTCGATCTGGCCGCCCTTGACCACGCGGAGATACGTGCCGATCCGGCCCTCGCCCGAGAAGCGCTTCACCCAGTTCGGCTCACCAAGGTAGCGGGCGAAGTTGACGCACGGGGTCCGAGGCTCGGTCACTTCCAGCAGCACCTCCCCGATACGCCACCGTTCGCCGATGACCGCGTGCGACGCCTCAATTCCGGAGACGCGCAAATTCTCTCCGAACTTGCCGGGCTCCATTTCGCGTCCCAGTTCTGCTGACCAGAAGTCGGCGTCCTCCTGGGAGTAGGCATACACGGCCTTGGACGGACCGCCGTGGTGTTTGCGGCTGGCCTGGATGTCGCCGGTGATTCCGAGGGGGTGCACCTTCACAGGCCCTTCGGCCGCCCGTTTGTCGATAGCGGTGACGCCGGTGGAGTCCTTGGTAGGCAGCAGGGCGTGAACGCGGCACACGGCGAGAAGGAGACCAGCAGTCATGGAATGATCCTAACCGGCTGCTTCCGACGGGAACTTCAGGCGGAGAACCCGCCGTCAGCCTTGACGAGCTGACCGCTGATCCAGCGTCCCTGCTGTGAGAGGAGGAAGGCGACGACGCCGGCCACATCCGCCGGTGTGCCCAGCCTTCCGGTCGGCTGCTGCCGGGTAAGCGCTTCGCGCACGTCATCGGTCATCCACCCGGTATCCACCGGACCCGGATTGAGCACGTTGGAACTGATGTTCCGGCCGCCGAGTTCGCGGGCAGCGGCGATGACGATGCGGTCCAGCGCGCCCTTTGACGCACCGTACGGGAGGTTATGCACGGTGTGGTCACTTGTCAGCGCGACAATGGCGCCGCCGTCGTCCGGGCACTGCAGTGCGAAGGCGCGGATGAGCTGCCAGGCGGCGCGGACGTTGACCGCGAAGTGACGGTCGAAGCTTTCCAGGGTCGTGTCGAGAATGGACGAGTCAACACTTTCTGTGTGCGAGAGCACCAACCCGGTCAGCGGCCCCAGCTCTGCTGCGTCCTGGATGAGGGCTTCGGCAGCGTCCGGCTGCTCAAGGTCCGCAGGCAGGAGCGTCACCCGCGATCCGATCGCTTCCAGTTCCGCCGCCAGGTCACGGAGCTCCCCGTACGGATCCTCGGCCTGGTTCACGCGCTGGTCGTAAGGGTGCCAGTAGGAGAGCACCAGGTCCCATCCGTCAGCAGCGAGTGCACGGGCTATTCCTGCACCCAGCCCCGCGGTTCGCCCTGCACCTGTCACCAGGGCTGATCGTCGCATCATCGCATCAGTGTAGGCAGACGGTAAGTTTGAGTGTGACCCCCATCATCGGCGAAAGGTCTCCACCCATGACTGTCACAGCATTCATCAACGCGCACGTGGTCCCGATCGAGGGTGAACCCTTCGATGGCACCGTCGTGATGGAAGACGGCAAGATCTCCGCGCTCGGCGCCGACGTCGCCGCACCGGAAGGGGCGGATGTTGTCGACGCCGCCGGCAAATGGCTTCTTCCCGGTTTCGTCGACGCCCATGTGCACCTGGGTACGCACGAAGAGGGCGAAGGCTGGGCGGGCGATGACACCAACGAGATGACCGACCCGGTCACCGCCGGTGTCCGCGCCCTGGATGCCGTGAACCCATTCGACCCCGGCTTCGACGACGCCCTTGCCGGTGGAGTGACAGCCGTAAACATCAATCCCGGGTCCGGCAACCCCATCGGAGGGTTGGCCGTCGCTATCCACACTCACGGCCGGTATATCGAGGAGATGGTGCTCCGCTCCCCCAGCGGGCTAAAGTCGGCTCTCGGCGAGAACCCCAAGCGTGTGTACGGGGAGAAAAAGCAGACGCCGTCCACCCGGCTCGGCACCGCGATGGTGATCCGCAAGGCCTTCATGGACGCCCAGAACTACATGGGCAAGGCGGACGAGAACGCCCGGGACCCCAAGCTGGAAGCACTGGCCATGGTGCTGCGACGCGAAATCCCCTGGCGCCAGCATGCGCACCGCGCCGACGACATCGCGACCGCGCTGCGCATCGCTGACGAGTTCGGCTATGACCTGGTCCTTGACCACGGCACCGAAGCGCATCTGCTCGCGGACGTGCTGGCCGAGCGCGGCGTACCGGTCCTGATCGGTCCGCTGTTCACCACGAAGTCGAAGGTGGAGCTGCGCGGGCGTTCCATTGCCAATCCGGGCAAGTTGGCGAAGGCCGGCGTCGAGATCTCAATCATCACCGACCACCCGGTCATCCCGATCAACTTCCTCGTGCACCAGGCGACGCTGTCCGTGAAGGAGGGCCTGGACCCCGTTACGGCGCTGCGCTCCATCACCATCAACCCCGCAAAGGTGCTCGGGCTGGCAGAGCGCATTGGTTCCCTTGAGCCGGGTAAGGACGCCGACATCGTGCTCTGGAGCGGTGACCCGCTGGACGTCATGCAGCGTGCCCTCACTGTCTGGATCGGCGGCAAAGAGGTCTACCGCTACGACGAAGACGCGCGCACCGGCGTCGTCGCCCCCCGCTGATCCATGGCACGCAAGCCCCGCCCGGACCTTCCCCCGCGGCCGCTGACCATCCGGGCTGCGATCGCCGTGGCGGCACTGGTCGGCGTCCTTTTCCTGATTGCCGCGGGCTCATTCCTGCTGTCGGCGGCTTCGCAGGAGATTGACCGGGCGGGGCTTATCGGCCTCGGCGCACTGCTGGGAAGCATCGCACTTGTTCAGTTGACCCTGGTACTGGGGTTAAGGCGGGGCAAGCGCGGCGCCCGGGAACTTCTGACAACCATCGCGATCATCGTCGGCGTTCCGATCCTCGTGCGCAGGACACCGGGGCTTTCCGTGGTCTCCGCCGTCATGCTCGTCGGGGTGGTGCTGATGTGGTTGCCGACGTCGACCGCCTGGTTCCAGCGCATCAGCCCCAAGCCGCAGAACAAGTGGGTGCGGCTGGCCAGCCGGACGGTCAGTCCCTTCCGGAAGCGCTGACAGTGGTCAGCCGGCCGTCGTCCAGTGGGGGTCCCGGCCGCTGAGAGCGA
>NZ_JAPSHV010000146.1 GCF_031179385.1 Arthrobacter sp.
GCGGCCTGTGGAGACGTGGGAATGGTTTAGTTTCGTGGAGATCTGCACACTGAGGCGAGTGTTCGCCAGCGCCTTTTCCGTGACTTCTGAATCCGGTGCGGCCCGAACGAAGTTGCCGCCCATCCCGATGAAAACACGAACCTCGCCGTCCCGCATCGCGCGGATCGCAGCCACGGTGTCGTGGCCGTGTTTGCGCGGCGAAACGAATTCGAACCGATCGTCCAGGCTGTCATGGAACTTCGCGGGCATTTTCTCGAAGATGCCCATGGTCCGGTCGCCCTGGACATTCGAGTGGCCACGGACTGGGCAGACTCCCGCGCCCGGCTTTCCGATGTTTCCTTGGAGCAGCAGCACGTTGACCACGTCCCGAAGAGTGGGCACAGAGTGCTTGTGCTGGGTCAGCCCCATGGCCCAGCAGACGATCGTCGCGCTGGACGCTAACAGGCGTTCTCCCGCTGATTCGATTTGCTCGAGGGTCAGGCCGGTCGCTTCCAGGATGTCATCCCACTGCGTCTCCTCAAGGGACCGCAGATATTCATCAATGCCGACGGTGTGATCCCGGATGAAGTCATGGTCCAGGACCGTGGACAGCCCGGGGGTCTTTCTCCCTTGGGACTCCGCTTCCAGAAGGTACTTGCCGAGGCCTTGGAAGAGGGCCTGGTCGCCGCCGGCCCGGATTTGCAGAAAATCGTCAGTCAGTTGTGTTCCCTTGACCATGCCGGAGACGGTCTGCGGATTCTCGAACCGGAGGAGCCCGGCTTCGGGAAGAGGATTGACGGAGATGATGAAGGCGCCGTTTTTCTTGGCCTTCTCCAGTGCGCTGAGCATTCGCGGATGATTCGTTCCAGGATTTTGGCCGGCCACGAAAATCAGGGACGCTGTCTCAAGATCATGAAGGCTAACCGAGCCTTTGCCGATGCCAATAGTCTCGACGAGTGCTGATCCCGAGGACTCGTGGCACATGTTTGAGCAATCCGGGAGGTTATTGGTCCCGATACCCCGCACGAGGAGCTGGTAGAGGAAAGCTGCCTCGTTCGAGGTCCGGCCCGAGGTGTAGAAGACGGCCTGATCCGGATGATCCATGGCGTTGATCTCCTGGGCAATCAGTTCGTACGCCTGGTCCCACTCGATCGGCCTGTAATGCGTTGCATCCTCGTCAAGCAACATCGGGTGAGTCAGCCGGCCTTGCTGGCCCAACCAGTAGTCGTCCCGAGTCCGCAGGTCGGCGATGGAATGCCTAGCGAAGAACTCGGGTGTGACACGGCGGCGGGTTGCTTCCTCTGCTACCGCCTTGGCGCCGTTCTCGCAGAATTCGGCCGTATTGCGCTTCTCATGTTCAGGCCAGGCACAGCCCATGCAGTCGAAACCATCGATCTGATTGACGGCCAGGAGCGTCTGAATGCTCCGCAACGGGCCCATCTGTTCCATGGAGATCTTCAGCGAGTTCACGACCGCCGGTACGCCGACGGCCTTGGATTTGGGTTTGGTGAGAGTCAGCTTCGACTCGTCAATATTCTCTTTGGGAGCTTTTGAAGCCACAGGATCTTTCCTTTCAGATCTTGGCTGGAAACGAAGGACCGGCGGTGTTGCCCGGCAGCAACATTGCTTGCTGCGGCAGGCCGCTCAGGAGGTTCGGCAATCGCTGGAAGTCATTGAATGTGTAGACGTGAAAACCGGCAAAGAGGGGGTGACCTGCCACCTTTCGGTGAATGTCGCGGATTAGTCTGCCGCTGTCGTAGTTCAGAAAGTCGCCGCGTCGCCACAGGGCGCCGGTCATGCCGGTCCTACGGGCGAGTTTCAATGAACGCCCTACTCCGAGGCGCGCTCCCATGGTCAGCAGCTTCTTGGTTGAAACAGGGCCGGGAACCCCCACCCATACGGGCAGGTTCACGCCGTTCTCGCGCAGTGAACGCAGATAACGGTTGATCGCCTCCGCGGAGAAACACATCTGGGTGACAAGGGAGGATGCCATCGGTGCCTTGCTCACAAGATTGTGCACCAATTGTTCCCGGCTTAGTTCAGGATGCCCTTCGGGATAGCCGGCAACACCTGCGGAAAAATCGGATGAGAATTCCTTCACCGCCTCTAAGAGATGCCCGCTCCAGGAGTATGGGCCTGCAGGCGTGCGTCGGTCACCGGCGACAAGGAACAGCTCCGAGAGGCCGGCATCCTGCAATTGTCTCAGCAGGGAGTGCAGCTCGGCCTGGCCGGAAATACTGCGGGCAGCCAAATGGGGGATTGTGCGGTAACCCAGCCGGGCCAAACCGACCGCTGTTTCCACGGTGCGTTTGGGACCGTGGTGGGGAAGGCACGTCACACTGACGGAGCCCGAGCTGGCGAAGATCGCTGGAAGTTGCGTGAGCAGATCTGGCGAAGGGACGACTTCCAGCCGCACCCTTGCGGCCCCTTGTTTGTTCATCCCGCTCCATCCTGAGGCAGCTGTCGCCCATTTCGAGTGATTTCGGTCGTGCGCTGAAGAGCGTGCGGTGACATTAGCCAACGCGCGTAGTGATATATCAGTTATAGGAACTGTATGGAGCAGGAGCGCGGGCGTCAAGGCTCCCCGGGTTTACTTGGGCTTCACCACCTCGCCGAACGCGGACGGTAGGTCGCATTCGGGGCAAAGTGCGTAATCCTTTGACACCACGTGAGCCACGACACTAGCGTCTCATATATCAGTCTTACGGCCTCAAAATATCTATCTCATAGCAGGTCTGGCATAGGCGCCAGGCTCCCGCAACCCGATTAGGAAAGAAATGAGCCTCAGCACCACTCTTGATAGAGCACGTTTTTCCCCCTTCCACCGAAAGCTGGTGATTGGTTGCATGGGCGGTCCGCTCCTGGACGGCTACATGCTGAGTATCATCGGCATCGCAATGCTCGGTGTGACTGCCCAGTTCAACGCATCTGAACTCGAAGTCAGTCTCATTGGCGCCGCTGCGTTGGTTGGAATCTTCTTCGGGGCGATCCTTCTTGGTCCATTGACCGACAAAATCGGTCGACGGCTGATGTACACGATCGACCTGTGGGCACTGGTCATCGCATCCGCCCTGCAGTTTTTTGTCCAGGACGCCACCCAACTCATCATCCTGCGATTCATCGTCGGCCTCGCCATTGGTGCGGACTATCCGATCGCCAGCGCATTGCTGGCTGAATGGCTGCCGCAAAAGCGACGCGGCAAGATGCTGGGCATGCTGATCACGGGTTGGTTCGCGGGTGCTGCCCTTGCGTCGCTGGCAGGCTTCATCCTCTTCGAACTGTTCGGGCCTGAAAGCTGGCGCTGGATGCTCGGCAGTTCCGCTGTCCTTGGCATCGCAGTTCTTGCCATGCGGCACGGCATTCCGGAATCTCCCCGGTGGTTGATGAACCACGGGCGGCAGGAAGAAGCCGAGCGTGCCCTGCACACCGGCCTGGGGGACCAGATTGACGCCGCCTCCGTGCTCGCTGCCGAGGCTCAGGCACCTGAGCCGGGCGCGCCCAAGTCGAAGGTCGATTTCTCACTGCTGCTGCGCCGTCCCTATCCCCGGCGGTTGTTCTTCTGCAGCGCGTTCTACATCCTTCAGGTAACTCCTCTCTTCGCGATCTTCACTTTCGGCCCTGTTATCCTCAGTTCCTTCGGCTTGGGGGAGGGTAACCTCGCAAACCTCGGCTCAGTGATCATCAACGTCGTCTTCCTCCTCGGCTGCCTGCCGGCTCTTCGCCTGGTTGAAACTGTCGGACGCCGGCCTCTGATCATCTGGAGCTTCGCCCTGATGGCCCTCCCGCTTTTCGTCCTTGGATTCGCTCCGGGCGCGCCTGTAGCGGTCATCATCGCCTGCTTCTGCATGTACGCATTCTTCTCGGGTGGACCCAATATCCTCGAGTGGGCTTATCCAAGTGAGCTCTTCCCCACAGAGGTGCGGGCAAGTGCAATCGGCATCACCACAGGCGCCAGCCGAATTGGAGCGGCGGTTGGGACATTTGTCATCCCCTTCGCGCTGCGCGACTGGGGCGTCGGACCCACCATGATGGCCGCCGCTATTCTGACCGCGATCGGATGGCTGGTCTGTGTCCTCATGGCGGAGGAAACAAAAGGCATGTCCCTCGCTGCCGCCGCAGGCAGCAAGCAGGAGTCAAGCCCCGCTACTTCGGAGCCGCAGGCAGACAGGGCCGGCGTCTAGGCGTCGAACCGGCCATTCACCCTTTGAATCCCCACGACCCCGGAAAGGACCCCCTGATGGTTCACAAGGTGCAAGCAGTCATCGCCAAGGAGAAAAACGCCCCAGTCACACTGGAGACGATCCTGGTGCCGGACCCAGGACCGGGGGAGGCGCTGGTCGACATCCTCACCTGTGGGGTGTGCCACACCGACCTTCATTACCAGCAGGGAGGTATCTCCGATGACTTTCCTTTTCTGCTGGGACACGAGGCGACTGGAGTGGTCAGCGCTGTCGGTCCGGACGTCACGGAGGTGGCGGCAGGTGACCGGGTGATCCTGAACTGGCGCGCGGTCTGCGGGGCATGCCGCGCGTGTTCGAAAGGCCAGCCGCAGTACTGCTTCAACACTCATAACGCCACCCAGAAGATGACGCTGGAGGACGGAACGGAGTTGTCGCCGGCACTGGGGATCGGCGCCTTCGCGGAGAAAACCCTCGTCGCTGCGGGGCAGTGCACCAAGGTGGACGAGGACGTGGACCCAGCCGCCGTCGGTCTCTTGGGCTGCGGCGTCATGGCGGGCATCGGCGCAGCCATCAACACCGGTGAGATCAAGCGCGGTGAGTCCGTGGCCGTGATCGGATGCGGTGGTGTCGGCATTGCGGCGATCGCCGGTGCGAAGTTGGCCGGCGCAACCACGATCATCGCCGTGGATATCGACGCGAACAAGGTAGGGATGGCGAAGGACCTCGGTGCCACCCACGGGGTGGACTCGAGTACCGAAGACGCGATTGAGGCAATCCGTGCCCTCACCGGTGGCAACGGAGCGGACGTGGTGATCGACGCCGTCGGCCGTCCTGAAACCTATAAGCAGGCGTTCTACGCCCGCGACCTCGCCGGTCGTGTAGTCCTCGTAGGTGTCCCGACGCCGGACATGATGCTGGAGTTGCCGCTGCTCGACTTCTTTGGCAGGGGTGGATCGCTCAAGTCGTCCTGGTATGGGGACTGCTTGCCCTCGCGTGACTTCCCCATGCTCGTCAGTCACTACAAGCAGGGCAACCTGGACCTGGATGCATTCGTCACCGAACGGATCGCCATCGATCAGGTGGAGGAAGCCTTCGCCAAGATGCATGACGGCAAGGTTCTACGGTCGGTCGTCGAAATGGAGCCGGCGGTGGTTTCCTCATGAGCGTCCGCATCGAAAAGCTGGTCACCTCGGGCACGTTCTCGCTCGACGGCGGCACGTGGGACGTCGACAACAACGTCTGGATCATTGGCAACGACGATGAGTGCATCATCATCGATTCTCCACACGACGCAGCCGCGATCATCGACCAGGTTCGAGGCCGCAAAGTGTTGGGAATCCTGCTGACCCATGCGCACAACGACCACATCGGCGCCGCACGCCAGGTAGCCGAAACGGTCAACGCGCCCGTCTACCTGCATCCCGATGATGTGGTTCTGTGGGAACAGGTCTACTTGGACGTGCAACCGGATAAACAGCTCAAGGACGGCGACGTCTTTCAGATCGC
>NZ_JAPSHV010000046.1 GCF_031179385.1 Arthrobacter sp.
TGTACGCCACTGCTCCCGTGAGGCCGGCAAGAAGAACATTGCGGCCGGACACCGCCACGAAGACGGCCAGACTGACCGCAAGCACGATCGCCGCCAGCGCCCCGACGGGCAGTCCCATGCCGCCCAGGTACCAGACGTTCGCGTGGAGAGCGGTACCGAAGACAGCGGCGAGGACCCCTGCCACAACGGCAGCTAGAACTCCATGCCATCGGGCGAGGTGAGGAGAAGGCGGAACGACGACGGCGGCCGGGCTGGCGCCGTCGTCGTTCCCCTGCCTTTGTGCGCCCGCAGCTTCGCCGGCAGCCGGCAAGGGACGCCGGTCCCTAGGCGCGTGCGCGGGAACGTGCTGCGCGCAGACGCTCGTTGGCGTCGAGGATGACCTTGCGGATGCGGATGGCTTCCGGGGTGACCTCGACACACTCGTCCTCGCGGGCAAACTCGAGTGATTCCTCAAGCGTGAGCTTGCGCGGAGGCGTGAGGTTCTCGAAGCTGTCCGAGGAAGCAGCACGCATGTTGGTGAGCTTCTTCTCCTTGGTGATATTCACGTCCATGTCATCGGCGCGGGAATTCTCGCCGACGATCATGCCCTCGTACACCTCGGAGGTCGGCTCAACGAAGAATGAACCGCGCTCCTGCAGGTTGATCATCGCGAACGGGGTGACCACGCCGGAGCGGTCCGCGATCATCGAACCGTTGGTGCGGTACTCGATGTCGCCGGCCCACGGCTCATAGCCCTCCGAGTAGGAGGACGCGATGCCGGCACCACGGGTGTCGGTGAGGAAGCGGGTGCGGAAGCCGATGAGGCCGCGGGCGGGAACGATGAACTCCATGCGGACCCAGCCGGTGCCATGGTTCGCCATGTTGGTCATCCGGCCCTTGCGCGCCGCCATGAGCTGGGTGACGCCGCCGAGGTATTCCTCCGGGACGTCGATGGTCATGTGCTCCATCGGCTCGTGGACCTTGCCGTCCACAACCTTGGTGACAACCTGCGGCTTACCGACGGTCAGCTCGAAGCCTTCGCGGCGCATCTGCTCCACGAGGATGGCCAGCGCGAGCTCGCCGCGACCCTGTACTTCCCAGGCGTCCGGACGTGCGGTGGGAAGCACGCGCAGTGAGACGTTACCGATGAGCTCCTTGTCCAGGCGATCCTTCACCTGACGGGCAGTCACCTTGGCGCCCTTGACCTTGCCGGCCAGCGGCGAAGTGTTGATACCAATGGTGACGGAAATAGCCGGGTCATCCACGGTGATCAGCGGCAGCGGCTGCGGGTTGTCGACGTCCGTGAGGGTCTCACCGATGGTGATGTCCTCAATACCGGCAACGGCCACGATCTCGCCGGGGCCTGCAGAGTCAGTGGGCACCCGGTCCAGTGCTTTGGTGGCGAGGAGCTCGGTGATCTTCACCGTCTTGAGCTCACCGTTCTGGCGCGCCCAGGCAACCTGCTGGCCCTTGCGCAGCGTGCCGTTGAAAATACGCAGCAGTGCCAGGCGGCCAAGGAACGGTGAAGCGTCGAGGTTGGTGACGTGCGCCTGCAGGACCCCGGTGGGGTCGTAGCTCGGTGCCGGGATGTGCTCGATGATGGTCTTGAAGAGGGGCTCAAGGTTGTCGTTGTCCGGGGCTGAGCCGTCTGCCGGCTGCTCCAGGGAAGCAGCTCCGACGCGGGCTGCGGCGTAGACAACCGGGACGTTGAGGACGGAATCGAGGTCCAGGTCGGGAACCTCGTCCGACAGGTCGGACGCCAGGCCCAGAAGCAGGTCCATCGACTCGCTCACAACTTCGTCAATACGGGAGTCAGGGCGGTCGGTCTTGTTGACCAGGAGCACGACGGGCAGCTTGGCTGCGAGGGCCTTACGCAGAACGAAGCGGGTCTGCGGCAGCGGACCCTCAGAGGCATCCACCAGCAGTACCACGCCGTCGACCATGGAGAGCCCGCGCTCAACCTCGCCGCCGAAGTCGGCGTGGCCCGGGGTGTCGATGACGTTGATGGTGATGCGCTCACCGTTGGCGGACGGACCCTCGTAGAACACCGTGGTGTTCTTCGCGAGGATGGTGATGCCCTTCTCGCGCTCCAGGTCGCCGGAGTCCATGACACGATCCTCAACCTCACCGTGGGCGGCGAAGGAGTTGGTCTGCTTCAGCATCGCGTCAACGAGCGTCGTCTTGCCATGGTCGACGTGCGCCACGATGGCAACGTTACGAAGGTCACTGCGGATTGCAGTGTTGCTCGTGGATACAGACATGCGGAATGACTCGTTTCTTAGGGGCTGGGTGAGCATCAAGGAAAAATGAAAGCGGGCGGCACAGCGCGCTCTACTACCAGTCTAAGCGTTAGGCAAAAGATGGCCTAACGAGCCTGCTCACCCTGCCCTGGCAGCCCCGCTGCTCACCGACTTAACGAACGACGGCGATGCCTCCCCTGCCGTGGACAAAGAGGGAGGCACCGCCGTCGTGCGTTGGGCGTTTCTACTCGGCCGAGGCCAGCAGGCGTGCGCGGAGCTCACGCCGTTCGCGCTGCTTCTCCGGGTCCGGTAGCGGCACAGCGGCAAGCAGGCGCTGGGTGTACGGGTCCTGCGGGTTTCGAAGGATCTGGTCCCGGGTGCCCTGCTCGACGATCCGGCCGCGGCGCATCACGCAGATGTGGTCGGCGAGGACGTCTACCACCGCGAGGTCGTGGGTCACGAACAGGCAGGCGAATCCCATTTCCTGCTGCAGGTTCTGGAAGAGCTCAAGCACCTTGGCCTGGACGGAAACGTCCAGTGCGGACGTGGGCTCGTCCGCAACCATGAGTTTTGGCTTCAACGACAGCGCACGGGCGATGCCCACGCGCTGCTTCTGTCCGCCCGAGAGCTCGTGCGGGTAACGGTTCCGGTACGAGCGGGGCAGCTCCACCTGGTCCAGCAGCGTCTCGATTCGCTTCTGCAGCTCGGCGCCCTTCGCCTCTCCGGCGAGGAACATCGGTTCGCCGATACTTTCACCGATCGGCAGCCGCGGGTTGAGCGACGAGGACGGATCCTGGAAGACCATGCCCACGTTTTTCCGCACTGCTCCCAGTTCCCGGGAGGTCGGTTTGTAGCCCGAGATATCCGTACCGACAACGCGCATGGATCCCTCTGCCACCGGCAAAAGGCCGACGGCGGCCCGCCCGATAGTGGTCTTGCCGGAGCCGGACTCACCCACCAGACCCATGACTTCGCCGGGCCAAATGGACAGCGTCACATTCTCGACGGCCCGGAACGCCGGCACCCTGCCCTGCTTGGGGTATTCGATCGCAACGTTGACGAGTTCGAGGACTGCGTCTCCCCGGCTCTGCCGCTCTGCAGCGACCTGCTCTTCCAGGCCTGCGAGCACGGCGCGTTCCCGGCGTTCGAGTTCCTCGGCATCCACTCCCACCAGTTCCGAGTGAGTGGCAGCAGCAAGCGCGGCTGTGATGTCGACGTCGTCAGTGCCGCCCTCGGACCCCTGGCCAAGATGTGGCACCGCTGCGAGGAGGTCCTGCGTGTACGGGTGTTCCGGCTCGCGGAAGATCTTCTCGGCCGTGCCCGTCTCCACGATGATCCCCTTGCGCATCACAGCGATGCGGTCAGCCAGGTCGGCAACGACACCCATGTCGTGCGTGATCAGCACGATTGCGCTATCCAGTTTGTTGCGGAGATTGCGCATCAGGTCGAGGATTTCTGCCTGGACCGTAACGTCAAGAGCAGTGGTCGGCTCGTCAGCGATGAGGAGCTTGGGATCGCATGAGAGCGACTGGGCGATCATCGCGCGCTGCCGCTGACCGCCCGAGAGCTGGTGCGGGTAGGAGCGGAACGCCTTTTCCGGATCGGGAAGCTCCACCATCTCCAACAGTTTGAGGGCACGCTCGCGCGCCTCGTCCGGCGATATGGCATTGTGCAACCGCAGCGTTTCCACGATCTGGAACCCGACCGTGTAGACCGGGTTCAGCGCAGTCATCGGCTCCTGGAAGATCACGGCGACGTCATTGCCGCGCACTTCCCGGAGCTTGTTCGCCGAGAGGTTCAGAATCGACCGGCCGTTGAGGATGACCTCGCCGGTGACCCGACTGTTGCTGGGCAAAAGTCCGAGCAGAGCCATTGAGCTTGCGCTCTTGCCGGAACCCGATTCACCGACGATGGCGAGCACTTCACCGGCGTTGACGTGGTAGTTCAGGTCGATTGCAGCGGGAACCCATTCTTTCTCCACGCCGAAGTCGACGCTGAGGTTGCGAACTTCGAGCACCGGCTGACGGGCGGATGGAGGATTTTCCTTGCTCCCGTTGCCTTCAATGATGTCGTTGGTCATAGTGCTGTCCTTCCACTGTGTGACCGGGTGTACGGCGCGGTTGAGCGGACTGTTTGCCCGCTGATTACGGCGCCGACGCTGAATGTTGGAAATATGGAGGTATGAACTCGCCGACCGGTCCCACTCGGACCACCGTCTTTCGTCCCCGCAGCAGCCGTTGGATTCTGGTGATTGCCTGCGTCATCGTGGGCGTGGGGCTCGCGAGCTCCATCGTTTCGTCGGGGCTGGAGGCACTTGCCGCGGCTTCCCCGCTGCTGGCCGTCGCGGCTATCGCCTGGTGGCTGTTCTGGTATCCGGCCGTGATCGTCGGACCGGACGGAGTTCAGCTGCGTAATCCCACCAGGACTGTCGACGTGCCCTGGGCAGGCCTTATTCACGTCGACACAAAGTATGCGCTCAAGCTGATCACGCCCAACGGAAGCTACACCGCTTGGGCAGCCCCCGCCCCCGGAGTCCGAGGAGCACATGCGGGGAAACCTGAGAACATGCAGAACCTGCCGAGCTCCAGTTACGGCGCCGGCGGTAGCGTCCGCCCTGGAGACCTCAGCAACACCGACTCCGGTCTCGCAGCCCTGCTGGTCCGTTCGGAGTGGGAGCGCCAGGTCGAAAAGGGCCTGATCGACGTGGACGCTACAGACTTCGCTCGGGTCGAACGGCGGATCAACTGGCTGCCGCTGAGCGTGGTCGCCGGCCTGCTGCTGCTGAGCGTGTTCACTTTTGCTCTGCAGTGACAGCAGGCCGGCGCCTCGCGTACGGTAGACGCTACGCATCCCCCGGGTACTGAAACTGGTCATCAGGCCGGCTTCTTTGGCTCAGCGGCCTTCTTCGCGTTGAACTTCTTCTGCCGCGGGTCAAAAGCATCGCGGAGACCGTCGCCGATGAAGTTGATCGACAGGCAGATCACGACGATGAACAGACCCGGCCACCAGAACAGCCAGGGACGGGTTGCGAAAGCGGCCTGGTTCTGGCTGATCAGGTTGCCCAGCGAGATGTCCGGCGGCTGGACACCCAGTCCGAGGAAGGACAGACCGGACTCGAGGAGGATCGCTGACGCCATCACGAGGGTGGTGTTCACGATGATGACGCCGACGGCATTCGGCAGGATGTGCTTGAAGATGATCCGCGCGTTCGATGCCCCTGCGATCCGGGCTGCATCGACGAACTCGCGCTCGCGGAGGGAAAGGAACTCGCCGCGGACAAGCCGGGCGAGGCCCGTCCAGATCACCAGACCGATGAAGACTCCGAGCAGGATGATTCCGGCGCTGCCGCCGAAGATCGCGTTGAAGAAGGTGCCCCTACCCGCGAGCTCATTACCCACCGTGCCAAGTACGGCAGCCAGGATCAGCAGGGGGATGATGATAATGACGTCGGTGAGACGCATCAGAACTGCCTCGATCCATCCCCGGAAATAGCCGGATACACCACCGACGACCACTCCGATGACGGCACCGATCGCCCCGATGATGAACATGATGATGAGGGACAGTTGGGCCCCACGCATCGTCATGGCAAACAGGTCGCGTCCTACACGGTCCTGGCCAAACGGGTGATCTCCGAAGTCGAAGGGCAACGTCCAGGTCGGTGCACCGTTCGGGGTTGCCAGGCTGGGTGTCTCGACATAGTTCCATTTCCACCACCCGGGTATGCCGGCATACCCGATGGAAGTAAAGGCCAGCACCACGACCGCGAGGAATACCACCATGCTGATGACCGCCGCGGTGTGCCCCAGGAACCGCTTCCGGACTATTTGTCCCTGGCTGAGTCCCTTCGTCTCGTTCTCGGCAACTTTTGTGCTTTCGCCGATTCGTGTGCTCATGCTTTCACCCTTACGCGCGGATCGAGGACGGAATAGACAAGGTCAGCGACTAGGTTGAAGACCAATGCCAGAATGCCGGTGATGAGGAATACGCCCATGACCGGGTTCAGGTCCACCACGCGCAGTGCACCGACGAAAAGCTGGCCCATACCGCTGAATGCGAATACCTGTTCGGTGATGATTGCTCCGCCAATCAGGCCACCGATGTCGAAGGCAACGAGGGTAGCCAGCGGAATCAGTGCGTTACGGAACGCGTGCCGCATGACCACCGTTCGTTCGCCCAGGCCCTTCGCCCGGGCCGTGCGGATGTAGTCCTGGTTCATGATCTCGAGCATCGAGGCGCGGGAGTACCGGCTGTAACCGGCCAGCGAAATCAGCATCAGGGCAATGGTCGGAAGAAGCAGATGGGTGAAGGTGTCGAGACCAAGAATCCAGAAATCGCCCTGAAGATTCGGAGTTGAGGACCCGATGGTGGCGATTGGACGCCCCCGGATGCGGCTGTTGTCGAAGTAAGCGGGCCAGGCCTGCATAAAGCGGTCAAGAAGGATGAAGAATCCCATGAGGAAGGCGGTCAGCCCGGCCGCGGTCATGTTCTGGCGCCGGTCGTATCCACCCATGAAGTGGCCCACGGCGACACCTACCAGGACGGTAGCGACAGCCAGCAGGAAGATCATCAGACCGGTGGCACGGTCCAGCAACGGCTGAACCGCAAAGTAAGCCACCATGCCGATTCCCACGACAATGAGCGAACTGTACAGAGCCTTGCGGTTCTTCAGGCCGGCGGACAGAAGCGTTACACCGTAGGCGAGACCCACACCGATGATGGCGATGACGACTGGTCCGAATCCTGGGGTAAGGAACCATCCCAATGCATCCAGAGTCCACAGCAGCGCGACTGCGAAAGCAAACCCGACGGCGGCAGTCAGAAGCCGCTTCTTCAGGTTTCCCACCGACACCAGATAGAAGAGGAAAGCGGTGAGTAATCCACACACGATCAGCGCAAACAGTGAGATATCCGGCTCCCGGAGGAAATCGTTGAAGCTGATCGCCCCGTACTCCTTCAACAGAACTGCCACCCAGAAGATCGGTAGTGAGAAGAAGAGGAACGCCATGAAGGTGACGCCGTAGTCCAGCCCACTGTACTGGCGGAGGGCGGTGATGATCCCGAGAGTGATACCGATCAGGATTGCGAGGATGGTCGCAGCGGTGACGAGTAGGATGGTTTGTCCCATCGCCCGTTCAAGGAGCTGCGTTACTTCCGCACCATTGATGGCGTTGCCAAGGTCGCAGGTTGCTGCAAAGGGGACCAGGCAGCCAGCCGCTCCCCCAAGCCATGCGAAGTAGCGCAGGACCGGTGGGACATCGAGGTTCAGCAGATCTGTGCGAAACGCTATGAGTTGGTCCCTGTTCGGCGCGTTGCTTTCCCTAAGATCCGCGAGTGGATCGCCTGACACCGCTGTCAGGACGTATACGAGAAAAGACGCGCCAAGAAGTATGAGTACAGCGACGATCAGCCGCCGAACGATATACGTCAGCATTATTTGTCAGCCTCAGAGTTGAGCGTCCGGGATCTCCCCGGTTGGACCCGGACGGAGCCGGGAGGTCATAAACGAGCGTAATTCAGGTCACGTTGAACGGAAATTTGGGCTTTCCCAATCAGTGTGCGTGGCTCGAATTCGCCTGAAACGTCAGGAAGCGCCGGAGCACGTAGTGACCCCGGCGCTTCCTGATCTCAGTTTCGAACGGTTATATCGCCGTCAGCGATTACTCCGCTACGGTCCACTCCCAGTAGTTCCACCAGATGCCGTCCTGGTTGGACATGTACTCGGTTCCTTCGATGCGATCGCTCACACCGTTGATACCGACAGACTGGAACAGCGGCAGGCCGAAGCCGGTCTCGTAGAGACGGGTGTCGACGAGAGTCTGCAGTTCCTGCTGCTCGGCCGGATCGGTGGTCAGGATCAGCTCATCCATGGCCTCCTGCGCCTCTTCATCACACCACTGAACGTAGTTCGAGGCGGAGCCGCAACCGTAGAGCTGCGGTACACCGGTCACGCCGACACCAGGGCTGATCCAGCCGAAGATGGTGGCGTCCCAACGGGCGCCGCCTTCTTCAAGCGCGGGTCCCCACTCAGCGCCGGGGAGACCGACGTCAACAACCCGGAAACCGGCCTGCTCGGCACTCTCGGCGATAAGGGTGTAAGCATCGACGCGGTTCGGATTCTCTGCGTTGTACATGATGCGAACTTCAGGAGTTGCACCATCGAGCAGTTCCTTGGCGCCCTCGATATCAACTTCGGCGTACTCGGACGATCCGTTTTCTTCGACTGCCGCCAGGTAAGGTTCGGTGCCGAAGTCGAAGATCTGGGACATGCGGGGACCGGACTCCGGATCAAGCGGACGAATCGTTGCATCAACAATCTGCTCAAGCGGAACGGTCTTCATGAAGGCCTTGCGGACGTTCTCGTCAGCAAAGACTCCACCCTCCTGGTACAGGTCCAGGTGGTCGAAGGAGAGCTCAGGGCCCTGCAGGATTTCGACACCGTCGATGGCTTCCAGCGACGTCAGCGTGTCAGCCGAAGCCTGAGGCTGGATGATGTCGACTTCACCGTTCTGAAGAGCCTGAACCTGTGCGTTCGCATCACCGATGTAACGGATGGTGATTTCGTCGATTGCAGGGATCGGTCCCCAGTTGTAGTCCTCGTTGCGAACCAGGGTCATCGACTGATCCGGCACCATCTCGGAAACGACGTAAGGACCGTTCGAGAGATAGAGAGCCGGGTCGCTCGGGAGGCTCGTGGAGTCAAAGCCCGTGTTCCAGAAATCCGCGATAGCGGAGATCTCCGGACGTTCCTGCGGATTCTCAGGATCCCCTTCCGGTGCGTTCTGGATCGCTTCGATGAGGGCATCACCGTCAGCGAGGCCCGCATTGGTAGCGACGACATGCGCCGGGGTGTCGGTGACGCCGAAGGCGATCTCCCAGTCCGCGTAGGGCTCGGAGTAGACCAGAGTGATCGAGCGTCCGTCTTCACCCAGCTCGGGCATCTCTGTCAGGTCGAGGCCGGCGGTTGAGGCAGCGGAGAAGTAGGTGGTTCCGGTTTCGTCGCCTTCCACCTCAGGGTCCGGGTCTGATTCGTCGTCGAAGTATGCCGAGGTGGATGCCCAGGAAAGGAGCAGGTCATCTGCATCCACCGGCTCACCGTCAGACCAGGTAACGCCTTCGTTAACCGTGTACGTGACTGTGAGCGGATCCTCAGAGACAACCTCGTAGGTTCCGAACTCCTCGCGCGGAACTACTTCGAGGTCGCTGTTGATGTAGTTGAAGTCATTCGTTGTGAGCAGCGCCACCTTGTTGTTGATATCAACATTGCCTACGGCGGTGTCGGAGTTGAACGAGCTGAACGGGTTGACTTCGGCAACGGTGACTGTGCCACCGGAAGCTTCGCCCCCGCCCCCTGTGCCCGGATCTTCGCCGCCGCCGCTCTCGGCGCAGGCGCTCAGTGCAAGTGCAGCAACTGCTGCCACACCTACGGCTTTGGAAGTACGTCCGAAACGCATTCCGCCTCCTTGTTTCATGTTGTGGAAGATGTCCTTCATGGTTTTACAAAGGACTGACACGCACTTTGATGGTCAAAGTGGCGTGCCTCACATGAAGAAAAGCTTAGGCGGTATTTGTTACCGGTAGGTATCCAAAGGGAAGGGTGGTGACGGTTGTTACCGAGATGCAACCAAATTTGCTTACGTGGGCACAGTAAAGAAACGGCCGCCTGGGTTGGGACGTCCCGTGATCCAAGCAGTTCCGGGGCAGAAAGCCCCTAGACGTTGAAGCGGAACTCCACAACGTCGCCGTCGGCCATGACGTATTCCTTGCCTTCAATCCGTACCTTGCCGCGGGACTTGGCTTCGGCCATGGAACCAGCAGCCACCAGATCCTGGAAGGAGACAACCTCAGCCTTGATGAAACCCCTCTGAAAGTCAGAGTGAATCACGCCTGCCGCCTCCGGTGCGGTGGCGCCCTTGCGGATGGTCCAGGCGCGGGCTTCCTTCGGACCGGCAGTCAGATAGGTTTGCAGCCCAAGCGTGTGGAAGCCGACTCGGGCGAGCTGGTCGAGGCCGGATTCTTCCTGGCCGTTCATCTCCAGCATCTCCCGCGCTTCCTCGGGATCGAGCTCGACCAGGTCTGCCTCGAGCTTGGCGTCAAGGAAAATGCAGTCCGCGGGTTCGACCAGCGCACGGAGTTCGCTCTGACGCTCCTCGTTCCCCAGCACCGAGTCGTCAGCGTTGAACACATAGATGAAAGGCTTGGCCGTAAGGAGGCTCAGCTCTCGAAGGTGCTCCATCTCCAGCTTGTCTTTGGCGATGGAAGAGAAGATGGTGTCGCCGCGCTCAAGAACAGCCTGCGCCGCCTGCATCGCGGAAAGCTGCGCGGCCTCGCGCTTCTTGATCTTGACTTCCTTTTCCACGCGCGGAATCGCCTTCTCAAGCGTCTGAAGGTCGGCGAGAATCAGTTCCGTGTTGATGGTCTCCATGTCCGAGACAGGGTTCACCGCACCGTCCACATGCACGACGTCGGGATCATCAAACACGCGCACTACCTGGGCGATCGCTTCAGCCTCCCGAATATTTGCGAGGAACTGGTTACCGAGCCCTTCCCCTTCCGAGGCGCCCTTGACGATCCCCGCGATATCCACGAACGAGACCGTTGCCGGCAGCACCCGCTGTGAACTGAACAATTCAGCAAGCTGCCCGAGGCGCGGATCCGGCAGGTTCACTACTCCAACGTTGGGCTCGATCGTTGCGAACGGGTAGTTCGCAGCCAGGACGCTGTTCCTGGTGAGAGCGTTGAAGAGGGTTGATTTGCCGACGTTGGGCAGTCCGACGATGCCAATAGTAAGAGCCACGGGATAACAGTCTACCGTCGCGTTGCCGCACGCGGCGCGCCCGCTCCCGGCCCCGGGCTCTCCGAAAATGTCAGAGGCGCCTGCGAAGGTTGAATCATGGACGGATTCACTCTTCTCTTCGTAGTTCTTGCCGCGGTAATTGGTCTCATTGTCGGAGCAGGTGTCGCAGTTGCGCTGATCCGACCGGTCCTTACGGGGCTGCGGAATGAAGTGGACGACGCCGGTACCCGGCTGGGTACTGCCGTTTCCGCCCGCGCGGCTGCTGAGGCGGAAAACAGGATCCTGCAGGCGCAGAACAGGCAGCTTATGGAACAGTCCGGTCATGATCAGTCGGTTCTGCGTGCCATCGCTCCGCTCGCCGACAAACTCGGCCAGGTCCAGGCCCATGTGGGCCAACTGGAGCGGGAGCGCGCCCAGCAATTTGGGCAGCTTGCCCAGCAGTTGCAGGAAGCACAGCTGTCCGATTCGAAGCTGCTGTCCACTACCCATTCGCTTGCCTCTGCCCTGCGCAGCACCACAACCCGCGGCCAGTGGGGCGAGGTGCAGTTGAGGCGAATCGTCGAATCCGCGGGCATGCTTCCCCGGGTGGACTTCCATGAACAGGCCACGCTCACCATTGCCTCCCGGGAGGGGGCATCGAACACCGCCCGCCCGGACATGATCATCCAACTACCGGGCAACAAGCAGATCGTCGTGGATTCCAAGGTACCCCTGGACGCTTATCTGGAGGCCCAGTCCCACCCGTCGACAGACGATCAGGGGCAAGGCGCCTTCGAGGAAGGTCGCCGTCGGGAGCTACTGTCCCAGCATGTGAAAGCAGTCAGGGCCCACGTGGACGCACTCGCGCGGAAGAAGTACTGGGAGGGCACTGACAACTCCCCCGACCTTGTCGTGTGCTTCATACCGCTTGAGTCCGTGCTGTCCAGCGCGCTGCAAACGGATCCTGGCCTTCTGGACTATGCCTTCAGCCGCAATGTGGTGCTGGCTTCCCCCGTTTCCTTGCTCGCCATCCTGAAGGGCGTTGCATTCAGCTGGCGCCAGGACGTCCTGACCGAGAACGCCAAGGAACTGTACGACCTCTCACGGGAGCTGTACGAGCGGTTGGGCACCATGGGTTCACACATCACGCGCCTCGGCACTTCGCTCAAGAGCTCAGTGGAAAAGTACAACTCGTTCGTCGGCACCCTCGAGTCGAGAGTGTTGCCGACCGCCCGCAGAATCAACGCTTTCGAGACCGATGACCAGGATCCCGGGCTCACAACGAAGGCGGTGGAGACGACGCCGCGCCTGCTCAGTGCACCGGAACTCATTGACTCCCGGTCCGAGGCGGCGCCTGTGGAGCAATCTGCATAAGGGAGCCGCGTCAGCGATAACTCACAGAGATGAACTCAGGAGGTGGGGCGCTGCCCGCGTCCTCCCAGTCCACTGGAGGGGTCACCCATGGCCTTCAACGCTGCACGTATTTCCTTCGGAAGCGAGAAGATGATGTCTTCCTCCGCGGTGACTACTTCCTCGACATCCGCGTATCCGTAATCGGCAAGCAGACGAAGCACGTCCTTCACCAGGTTCTCCGGTACGGAGGCACCGGACGTCACACCGACGGTGGACACTCCTTCGAACCAGGATTCATCCACCTCATTGGCGAAGTCCACCCGGTGTGATGCCTTTGCCCCATATTCAAGCGCCACTTCGACAAGACGCACCGAGTTGGAGGAGTTCGCCGAGCCCACAACGATCACGAGATCCGCTTCGGGTGCAATCTTCTTGATCGCCGCCTGGCGATTTGAGGTTGCATAGCAGATGTCGTCGCTTGGCGGATCCTGCAGGGTGGGGAACCGCTTTTTCAGCAGCGCCACAGTCTCCATCGTTTCGTCAACGCTGAGCGTCGTCTGCGACAGCCAAATCACCTTGCTCGGGTCACGGACCGTCACAGAGTCAACGTCCTCCGGGCCGTTCACAATCTGGATATGGTCGGGCGCTTCACCGGCGGTTCCTTCTACTTCCTCGTGCCCGTCGTGGCCGATCAGGAGGATGTCAAAATCATCGCGCGCAAAGCGCACTGCTTCACGGTGGACCTTTGTCACCAGAGGGCAGGTTGCGTCGATGGTCCGGAGATTCCGCTCCTCTGCGGACTGGACCACCGCAGGAGAAACACCGTGTGCGGAAAACACCACCAGCGCGCCTTCAGGAACTTCATCTGTGTCCTCGACGAAGACCGCGCCCTTCTCCTCAAGCGTCGACACCACGTGCAGGTTGTGAACGATCTGCTTCCGCACATAAACCGGCGGGCCATAGTGGGCCAGTGCCTTCTCAACAGCGATAACGGCCCGATCCACGCCGGCACAGTACCCCCGAGGAGCCGCAAGAAGAACTCTCCGAGTTCCCGCAACCGGCGCAGCGGCGTGTACCTCTTCCGGTGAGCGACGCTTGCGGGGCACCATCGGCATAGGCACGGATACGGCTGTTAAAGACATAACTCCATGCTAACGGCCCGGACTCACCGGTTCGGCGGGCGCGCGGGCCTGTCCGCTGAGAGCCGAGCGTGGTCGGCTCTCAGCACGGTCTATCTTCGGGAGCCACTCAACAGACGGCCCACAGTGCCCGCAACCGTCAACAGGATTCCCGCGGCAACGGCTGCCAGACACCACTCCTGGAAGTCAGTTGCAGCCCGTGTAACGAGAGCAACCATGAACACGTCCGCCACGGCTCCTCCCACGGCAACCCGGTCCACAGAAACAGGAGCCAAGCCGGCGGCGAGCCACAGCGCCGCCCCGATCATCAACACCCCGAGACCGAGCAATGCAGTCGTCGTGCTCCGACGGCGGGCGAGCGCGAGGGCGATGACTGCGCCAACGCCAGCGGCGAGAGCAAGCACCGGCCACAGCGCCGCGGCTGTCTCCATGCGATCGACGACGTCGAATCGGTCCGTTCCGCCGACCGCTACAGGCACCTGTTCAGGAACAGGCACGTCGACCCCGAACTGTCCGCCGATCTCGGAGCTCACCAGACCCACCAACGGTGCGACGTCGAGCGTAAACAATGCCCGTCCCGCGGGGTCGTTCGGCGGCTGAGCCTCAGCCGTGAACGTCAGGTCATGCGAGCGTCCAAGGGTCTCCTGCCACGCCTCTGTGAAGCCGGGCAATTGGGTGATGCCCAGCGCGACATCCCTCACGACAGGTCGGGCTGCTTCCGCCATCTCCGGCGGGAGTTCGACGCCCGAGATGCTCTCTTCGGACAGCGCGTCGGCGAGGGCGCCCGTGAACTCCGGGTTACTGGCGAGCGGCGACGTCAGTTGAACGAACCCCTCCTCTGCAGCCACGTTCAAGGCGACCCACGCACTCGGCAGCGCCACCGCACCGAACAGGAGGGCTAACAGGGCAAAGAAGGCCGAACCGGCGGTTCTCATCGGCTCCCGTTCCGTTGATCGACAATTCTTCGATTATGACCCCTGCTTACCTCGCCGCAGCACCCGCCCTATGCCGCCTGCCTTGTGGCGCTCTGCTCCTGCACATGCGGCCGTCCGGTGCCACCGTTGTCAGGGGTACCTGATAAACATTAACTAGTGATGAAGCCCCGCAGCCGGCGGCGCTGCGAGAAGCAGCGTTCGTGAACTCGGACTGCAAAGCGGGTTGTTTCGGGAGGATGCGGTATTTGATGAACCACGACGGCGCTTTCTTGGGCACCGTGGTCGCAGCCGGCCCGCCTAACCCCGGGGACCCATCCACACTCCCTGAGACAGCAGCTGAGACATCCGCTGAGCGCCCATGGCCGCTCCACGTGCTCTCGGAGAAGTTGAAGGCCCACATTGAGCGCGCTCCCGCCGCCTGGGTTGAGGGTCAGGTCATTGAGCTGAACAAACGTGGGACCATGTGCTTCGTCACCCTTCGTGATGTTGACGCGGAGATATCACTGTCCTTGACGGTCTGGGGAACGGTGATGGACCGGCTCGCGATGCCGTTGGAGCGCGGATCGCGGGTTGTCGCCCGGCTCAAGGCGGATTTCTGGGTCAAGACGGGACGCCTGTCCATGCAGGCGTGGGATATTCGCCCGGTCGGTCTGGGCGATTTGCTCGCCCGGATCGAGCGCCTCCGTCAGGATCTGGCGGCTGAAGGGCTTTTCGCTGCGCATCGCAAACGCCCCCTACCGGCTTTGCCTCACCGTATCGGCCTCATCACCGGGCGGGATTCCGACGCCGAGAAAGATGTCCTTCGGAACGCCCGTTTACGCTGGCCTGCGGTCGATTTTGAAATACGTGAAGTCGCCGTGCAGGGCGTCAATGCCGTCTCGCAGGTGCGCTCGGCGCTGCTCGAACTCGACCGGATGCCGGAGGTGGATGTCATCATCATCGCCCGTGGCGGCGGTTCGCTCGAGGATCTTCTTCCATTCAGCAACGAGGACCTCGTACGCGCTGTGGCTGCCGCCACCACTCCGGTGGTCAGCGCTATCGGGCATGAGGCAGACCATCCCCTGCTCGACGACGTCGCCGACCTCCGTGCTTCCACTCCCACGGACGCTGCCAAGCGGGTTGTCCCCGACGTCTCCGAGGAGCTGCAGCGTATCCGTCAGGCGAGGGGGCAATTGCGGCGGTGCGTCGACCAATTGATGACCCGCGAGACAGAGCGGTTGGCTCATCTGAAGTCCCGTCCGGTCCTGGCCCAGCCCAGCGGAATGGTGACTGTCCGCCACGATGACCTCGTGCGGCTGCGCAACCGCAGCACGATGGCGATTGAAGGTGCTTTGGCCAGGGAATCGGACCGTGTAGCGCACCTGCGGGCCCACGTCCGGTCGCTTTCGCCGCAGAACACGCTCGACCGCGGGTACGCAGTCGTTCAGAACGAGGCCGGAGAAGTTGTGCGAGATCCAAACCAGGCACCGCAGGATTCCCTTCTACGCATCAGGGTCGCAGGCGGTAGATTCAACGCCCGTTCAGCGTCCAACAGCAATTCGCACGAGAGTGAGGACCAGATATGAGCGAGAATGCAGCCAACGCCGCTGCAGCGTCGGTAGACGTGTCGGAGCTGAGTTATGAGGACGCGAGGGAGCAGTTGGTCAAGGTGGTCAGCCAACTGGAAGCCGGCGGCGTAAGCCTTGAGCAGTCTCTGGCACTTTGGGAGCGCGGCGAAGCC
Organism: Arthrobacter sp.; assembly: GCF_031179385.1. Classification (GTDB taxonomy): domain Bacteria; phylum Actinomycetota; class Actinomycetes; order Actinomycetales; family Micrococcaceae; genus Arthrobacter_D. The sequence continues at coordinate 16,143 of NZ_JAPSHV010000046.1, forward strand.
CTCGCGGATCACTGCGAGCAATGGCTGGAGGGAGCGCGTAAGCGCCTCGCCGCGTCCCGTGACCAGGCAGATTCGCCCGCCGCGCCTCAGAGCTAACCGCCAGGTCCATAGCTGGCCGTCAGGTGGCTGCGAGCTTCGCTTTCTCCCCTGCCACGTCGAATGTGGCTTTGGGCCAGCTCAGCTGCATTCCCGCCAGTGTGTCACTCAGCAACTGCTGGACGGCGATCCGGGCGTACCACTTACGATCCGCCGGAACCACGAACCAAGGCGTGTCCGGGGTGCTTGTCCGCTCAATGGCTATCTGGTAAGCCTGCTGGTAGTCGTCCCAGAGGGCGCGCTCGGCAAGATCTCCGGGATTGTATTTCCAGTGTTTGTCCTTACGCTCCAGCCGCTCCGTCAGGCGCTTCTTCTGCTCATCTTTGCTCAGATGCAGCATCACCTTGATGATCCGCGTCCCCGAATCGACCAGACCGGCCTCAAACTCCCGGATCTTCCCGTACCGCTCGTTCAGCACCTCGGGTTCAGCCAGCTTACGCACCCGGTGAATCAGGACGTCTTCGTAATGCGACCGGTCGAACACACCGATCATCCCCGGACCGGGAAGCTCTTTCCGGATTCTCCACAGGAAGTCATGCTTCTGCTCCGCCACCGTAGGCGCCTTGAAGGCGTGATGCTGAACCCCCTGGGGATCCACTGCACCCACGACATGCCGGACGACGCCGCCCTTCCCCGCAGTGTCCATGGCCTGCAGGATCAACAGCACTGAGATCTCGCTGCCGAAGCGGCTCTCAGCGAAAAGTTTTTCCTGCAGCTCGGACAGCCGGTCCGTGCCCGCCGCGAGCCGAGCCTTCCCTTCCTGCTTCCCGCCAGTGAAACCGGGAGTCGACGCAGGGTCGATTCGTGCAAGATCGAAATCGGGCCCCGCAAGCAGCGACTGCGTGGGAGAGACACTGAAATTGGGAGCAGTGTGCATGGAACCTCCTCGTTCGGGCACCGCCAGGGCGCAGGTCAGGGCTTGTAGGTGCTCAGGAATTCCGCCAGTCGTCCGATTGCGTCCTCGATGTCCTTGACGCTCGGCAGAGTGACCATCCGGAAGTGATCCGGATTGATCCAGTTGAATGCGGTGCCGTGTGAGATCAGAATCTTCTGCTGCTTGAGAAGGTCCAGCGCGAACTGCTCGTCGTCCTTGATCGGATAAACATCAGGATCCAGACGCGGGAAAAGGTAGAGGGCTCCCTTGGCCAGTTCGCAGGACACGCCGGGGATGGCGTTGAGCAGCTCGTATGCCTTGTCCCGCTGCTGGCGAAGGCGTCCACCAGGCAGGATCAGGTCGTTGATGCTCTGGTAACCACCAAGCGCGGTCTGAATTGCGTGCTGAGCGGGGACGTTGGCGCAGAGACGCATATTCGCCAGCAGGTTGATGCCTTCGATGTAGTCAGCGGCACGGTGCTTCGGCCCGGAAATGGCCATCCACCCGCTGCGGAAGCCGGCAATGCGGTAGGCCTTCGACAGCCCGCTGAAGGTCAAACACAGCACGTCGTCACCGGTGACGGACGCAGCATTCACATGCACGGCGTCGTCGTACAGAATCTTTTCGTAAATCTCATCGGCGAAGATGATGAGGTCATGGCGGCGGGCGAGATCCACGATCTGCTTGATCACAGAACGCGGGTAAACGGCCCCGGTGGGATTGTTCGGATTGATCAGCACGATGCCCCGAGTCTGCGGGGTAATCTTCGACTCGATGTCCTCGACATCAGGCCACCAGGAATTGCTTTCGTCGCACAGGTAGTGGACGGCGGTGCCTCCGGCGAGGCTCACTGACGCAGTCCAGAGCGGGTAGTCCGGCGTAGGTACCAGGATCTCTTCACCGTTGTTCAGCAAGGCCTGCAGTGACAGGGTGATCAGCTCGCTGACGCCGTTGCCCAGGTAGACGTCATCCACATCGATGTTCTGGATGCCGCGGCTCTGGTAGTACTGGACCACTGCCGTGCGGGCGGAGAAAATTCCGCGTGAATCGCTGTATCCCTGGGCCTTGGGGAGGTGCCGGATCATGTCGACGAGGATGGCATCGGGCGCCTCGAACCCGAAAGGCGCCGGGTTGCCGATGTTCAGCTTAAGGATGCGGTGGCCTTCCGCCTCCATGCGCTTGGCGTGCTCAAGCAACGGCCCCCTGATGTCGTAGAGGACGTTGTGCAGCTTGTCTGATTGCTTGAATTCGGCCATTAACAAAGAATGCCATAGCCCGGGCCCGCGCCCCTGCATTGTGATCAAGGCAACTGAGCGGACCCGGGCTGAAGGGCGTTACTCGCCTGCCAAGCCGTTTTCCTCGAGCCAGTCGGCGGCGGCGTCAGCGGGGTTACGCTTCTCATCCCCGCTGACCTCGCGGTTGAGGTCGATGAGGTGCTCCGTGGTGAGGACGCTGGAAACCTCGTTGAGGACGGCCTGCGCGTCTTCGCCGACGGTGTCCAGGTTCACGAGTGGCAGGACCTGCTGGGCGATGAAGTTGTTGGCCGGGTCTTCGAGCACCACCAGATCGTTGTCAGCGATTGACGGTGTGGTGGTGAAGATGTCCGCCACCTGGATGGTGTCATTCAGGAGCGCCTCAAGCGTCACAGGACCACCGCCGTCGTTGATGGCTTCGAAGGACTTCGGGACGCACCCGTAGTTCTCCTCAAGTCCGGGCAGACCGTACGCCCGTTCGGCGAACGTGGCCGGGGCGCCAATGACCAGTTCGTCGCACACCTCAGCCATGTCCTCGAGCGAGGTCAATCCGTACTTCTCGGCGGTGGCGGCGGTGACCACCATGGCGTCCTTGTCTTCAGCCTCGGAAGGCTCAAGCACCCCGAGGTTGACGTCCGGGGACTCAGCCGCGAGCGCATCCGGCAGCGCCGCTACGATGTCCTCCGCGGACTCCGCGGTTGCCTCGGAATCGAGGAACAGCAGCAGGTTGCCGCTGTAGTCGGGAATGATGTCCACCGATCCGTCCACGAGCGCCTGGTAATAAATCTCGCGGGATCCGATGTTGGGCTGGGTGTCCGCCTCGATACCGGCCGCGTTGAGCGCGCCGGCATAGATTTCGGCGATGATCTGGCTCTCCGGGAAGTCAGCAGAACCTACAGTCACCGGCCCGCTGGTGCCCTCTGCGCCTTCACTCTCGGTGCCGCCCTGCGGATCTGAGTTGGCACCGCACGCTGACAGGGCGAGCGCCGCGGTCAGACCTGCGGTGAGGCCGAGCAGGCCACGCCGGAAGCTGCGCGTGGATGAGATGGTCATGGTGTTCCTCCTTGTGAACGTGCGTGGGCTTCCTGCCCACCGGTCTTTGACGGTTCCGCCGGCACGCGGGCTGACCGCAGGCCGGGCGAGACGGCAAATTTTTGTAGCAGCGCCATGACGCCATCGACGGCGATAGCCACGACGGCGATGACGACGGCCCCGCCGAACAGGCGGCCGTTGTCGCGCAACTGGGTGCCCTCGATCAGGAACACTCCGAGCCCGCCGAGATTGATGAAGGCGACGACGGCGGCCGTCGCGACAACCTGCAGCACCGCGGCCCGGAAGCCGCCAAGTATCACCTGCAGCCCGTTCGGCAGTTCGACGCGGAACAGTACCTGCAACTCGTTCATCCCCATACTGCGTGCAGCGTCCACCACCGCCGGATTCACCGACGAGATACCGGCGTACACGCCCGCGAGGATTGGCGGTATGGCGAGCAGCACCAGGGCCCAGATAGGCGGCATGAGCCCAAGGCCGGACAGCAGGACAAACAGGATGAGGACGCCCAGGGTGGGCAACGCACGAAGAATGCCCACGCCGGAGACGATGACGACCCTGCCCTTTCCCGTGTGTCCAACCGCCAGCCCGATCGGCACCGCGATGGCCGCGGCGATGAGAATGGTCAGCCCGGTGTAACCGAGGTGCTCAAGGATTCGTACCGGGATACCGGCCGGTCCGCTCCAGTTCGCGGGGAACGTGAGCCACTCAAACATCTGGACCAGGAGATTGCTGCTGGAATAATCCATCAGGAGGCGCTCCCTGCCGGTGAGGCGTCCACCGAAAGCTGCGTCTCTTTGGTGATGAGCATCGGTTCCGGCGTTCTGACGTTGCGTGCCCATGGCGTAAGCACCCGTTCAAGCGCCACGAGCATCAGGTCCATGACGAGCGCCAGTACCAGGGTCACGATAATCCCGATCACTATTTCGGTGGGGAACGACCGGAACAGCCCGTCGGTGAACAGGGTTCCCAGGCTCGGAAGCCCAATCAGCGCACCCACGCTGACGAGCGAGATGTTCGTGACCGAGATGACCCGCAGACCGGCGAAGAGGACCGGGAGTGAGAGCGGAAGGTCAACCGTAAGAAAACGGCGCAGCGGCGTGAATCCCATCGCTACTGCTGCCTGCCGCACGCCGTCGTCAATCGAATTGAGCGCATCGAGCGTTGATCGCACCAGCAGCGCAACCGCATAGATGGTCAGTGCGACGATGACGTTCAGCATGTCGAGAACCTTGGTGCCGAGAATCAGCGGAAGCAACACGAACATCGCAAGCGAGGGCACTGTGTACAGCAGTGCCGACGTGGTGAGGATGATGCCGCGAAGGGGTTTGCTCAGCCGGGCAGCCTGCGCCACCGGGATCGCGATGGCGACGCCGAACACCAGCGGAAGGACTGCCTGAATCAGGTGGTATCCGGTCAGTTCTGCAACGTAGGAGAAATTGTCAATGAACCACTCCACGTCAGACCGCCGTGTTGTGGTCAGCCCGGCCGCGGTCGAGGCGTGCTTCCTCGATGAGCTCAAGCACTTCGGCAGCCTCGACCACGCCGATCACGCGACCGTC
>NZ_JAPSHV010000147.1 GCF_031179385.1 Arthrobacter sp.
CCGCTTGAAAGGGGGTTGACGTGGCCTCGCTGACGCGACATACTCATCGTATACGATTTCGTACATTGATTTCTACACCTGATGTTCAAGGAGAACCGGCATGACGATGGAGTCTCAAGTCCAGGCAGCGGGCGCGGATCTGCTTGCCCGCACCCGCAAGGTCATCGCCGTCCACATCAACTACCCGAGCCGCGCCGCGCAGCGGGGCCGCACGCCGCAACAGCCGTCCTACTTCCTCAAGCCGCCGTCGTCGCTCGCGTTGGGATCCACGGATGCACCGGGCACCGTGGAGCGCCCGCTCGGCTGTGAACTGCTGGGTTACGAAGGGGAGATCGCGCTCATCATCGGTACGCCGGCCCGTCGAGTGACACCTGACGAAGCCTGGCATCACGTTGAGTGGGTGACCGCCAGCAACGACCTCGGCGTCTACGACCTCCGTTACGCCGACAAGGGATCCAACGTCCGATCCAAGGGAGGCGACGGCTTTACACCCATCGGCCCGCAGTTGATCCCCGCCGGTCAGGTGGACCCCGCAGCACTGCGTATCCGCACCTGGCACAACGGCGAGCGTGTCCAGGACGACACCACCGAGGACCTGCTCTTCCCCTTCGCCCAACTCGTGGCCGATCTCTCCCAACTCCTCACCCTCGAGACCGGCGACGTCATCCTTACCGGCACTCCTGCCGGCGCCTCGGTTGCCCAGCCGGGCGACGTCATCGAAATCGAGGTCACGTCCGGCGGCTATACCAGCGGCATGCTCACCACGCGGGTGGCGGAAGGAACGATGCCGTTCGCCGACTTCGGTGCCAAACCCAAGCCGGATGATGCCCAGCGCGAGGAAGCATACGGATCCCGTGAGGCTGCCGGCCTGGCTCCGGCGGATCCGGCCCTTTCGCCGGAGCTGAAGAAGAAGCTCGAAGGCGTCGCCACCGCCACTATTTCTTCACAGCTGCGGAAGCGGGGGCTGGACAACGTGAGCATTGACGGCCTGCAGAGCACGCGACCCGATCGCCGCGTGGTGGGACTGGCACGTACTCTTCGTTACGTCCCGAACAGGGAAGACCTCTTCAAGACTCACGGCGGTGGCTTCAATGCCCAGAAGCGCGTCATCGATTCGGTGAATGAGGGCGAGATCATTGTCATGGAAGCTCGTGGTGAAAAAGGCACCGGGACAATCGGCGACGTACTGGCCCTGCGTGCGCAGGTTCGTGGTGCGGCCGCCATCATCACCGACGGCGGTGTCCGCGATTACTCGGCCGTTGCCGACCTCGATATCCCTACCTACTTCTCGAACCCGCATCCGGCTGTCCTTGGCCGCCGTCATGTGCCGTGGGATACAGACATCACCATCGCCTGCGGTGGAACAACTGTCCAACCGGGCGACATCATCGTGGCCGACTCCGACGGCATCCTGGTCATTCCGCCGGCCCTGGCTGAAGAGGTCGCCGAAGACTGCATCCAGCAGGAGAAGGAAGAGGTCTTCATCTTTGAGATGGTCGAGCAGGGCCACAGCGTTGACGGGCTCTTCCCGATGAATGCTGAATGGAAGGCGAAGTACCAGGAGTGGGCAACGAGCGCGGAAGGAAAATCAGGTGACTGAAACCGCCGTCGCAGGTTCCGCCGTCGTGCGGGAAGCCGGTGCCACCAAGACCGGCAGTAAGTCCGAGCAGGCCTATACCTCTATCAAAGCGCGCATCGTGGAGGGAACCTTCTCCCCCGGCTACCGCCTCGTTCTGGCAAAGATTGCCGAGGATCTCGGTTTCAGCGTGGTGCCCGTGCGGGAAGCGATCCGGCGGCTGGAAGCCGAAGGCCTCGTCAAGTTCGAACGCAACATCGGCGCCACAGTGTCAGGAATCGACCCGACCGAGTACCTCTATACGATGCAGACCCTCAGCATTGTGGAGGGTGCTGCCACCGCCCTGTCAGCGCCGCTCGTCGATTCAGCAGCGATTGCCCGGGCGCGGACCATCAACGACGAGATGCGCGAATGCCTCGACCACTTCGACCCGGTTCGTTTCACCAGCCTCAACCAGGACTTCCATAGCGTCCTCTTTGAGAACTGCCCCAATCCGCACATTCTCGACCTCGTTCACCGGGGTTGGAACCGGTTGGCTTCGCTGAGATCCTCGACCTTTCGGTTTGTTCCAGGCCGCGCACGCGAATCAGTGCGCGAACATGAAACGCTGCTCCAGCTCATTGAATCGAATGCTGACGCCGACACCATCGAGCGCGCTGCCCGGCAGCACCGCTCCGCCACCCTCGACGCTTACCTCGCGCAAGCGCCCGCCATCACCACATAAATCCCAGCAGTCAGGAAGAGAACAATGACGTCTACCGTCCCTGAAACCAGCCACTACGTGCCCCAGGACCTGCCCACCCACATTCAGCACTACATCAACGGCAAGTTCGTCGACTCCGTCGGCGGCAAGACGTTCGATGTGCTGGATCCCGTGTCCAACAAGAACTACGCGACCGCGGCAGCCGGCCAGAAGGAAGACATCGACCTCGCCGTCGCCGCTGCGCGGGAAGCCTTCGTCAACGGTCCATGGCCGAAGATGAAACCCCGCGAGCGTGCCCGCGTGCTGAACAAGATCGCCGACGCCGTCGAAGCACAGGAGTCCCGGCTCGCCGAACTGGAGACGTTCGACACCGGCCTGCCCATCACGCAGGCAAAGGGCCAGGCCCTGCGCGCGGCAGAGAATTTCCGCTTCTTCGCAGACCTCATCGTGGCCCAGTTCGACGACGCCATGAAGGTTCCCGGCTCCCAGATCAACTATGTGAACCGCAAGCCCATCGGTGTCGCCGGGCTGATCACCCCGTGGAACACGCCGTTCATGCTCGAATCCTGGAAGCTCGCCCCGGCGCTGGCGACCGGCAACACAGTCGTTCTGAAGCCTGCCGAGTTCACGCCTCTTTCCGCATCGCTCTGGGCGCAGATCTTCAAGGACGCGGGACTGCCGGACGGTGTCTTCAACCTGGTCAACGGCCTCGGCGAGGAAGCCGGTGACGCGCTGGTCAAGCACCCTGAGGTTCCGTTGATCTCCTTCACGGGCGAAACCACTACGGGACAGACGATCTTCCGCAACGCCGCAGCCAACCTCAAAGGCCTGTCGATGGAACTTGGCGGAAAGTCGCCCTGCGTCGTCTTCGCCGATGCGGACCTCGACGCCGCGATTGACTCCGCACTCTTCGGCGTCTTCTCACTGAACGGCGAACGCTGCACCGCGGGCTCCCGCATCCTCGTGGAGCGGGCAATTTACGACGAATTCTGCGAGAAGTACGCTGCCCGCGCAAAGACCATCGTCGTCGGCGATCCGCATGATCCCAAGACCCAGGTCGGCGCGCTGGTCCACCCCGAGCACTACGACAAAGTGGCCTCGTACGTGGAGATCGGCAAGTCCGAGGGCCGGCTCCTCGCCGGCGGCGGCCGCCCCGAGCACCTCCCCGAAGGCAACTACATCGCCCCTACCGTTTTTGCCGACGTCGCGCCCGACGCACGGATCTTCCAGGAAGAAATCTTCGGACCGGTTGTCGCCATCACCCCGTTTGAGAACGACGACGAAGCCCTGGCTCTCGCCAACAACACCAGGTACGGGCTGGCCGCCTACATCTGGACGCAGAACCTCACCCGTGCGCACAACTTCTCGCAGAACGTCGAAGCAGGCATGGTGTGGCTGAACAGCCACAATGTGCGTGACCTCCGCACCCCGTTCGGTGGAGTGAAGGCCTCGGGCCTGGGACACGAGGGCGGCTACCGCTCCATCGACTTCTACACCGACCAGCAGGCCGTGCACATCACGCTCGGCACCGTCCACACCCCGAAGTTCGGCAGCGTAGAAGCCTCCGCCGCCAACGAGGGTTAATCCACCTTTCCTTTACCTCCTCGAAGAAGAAGAGAGAACACCATGACCGACTTTGTTCCAACCCCCACCGCTCCGGCTCCGGACATTGTGCGCTGCGCGTACATGGAGATCGTGGTCACCGACCTCGCGAAGTCACGCGAGTTCTACGTCGATGTCCTCGGCCTTCACGTCACCGAGGAAGACGAGAACAACATCTACCTGCGCTCGCTGGAGGAGTTCATCCACCACAACCTGGTGCTGCGCAAGGGGCCGGTAGCCGCCGTCGCCGCCTTCGCCTACCGCGTGAAGTCACCCGCTGAGGTGGACGCCGCCGAGGCGTACTACAAGGAGCTCGGCTGCCGGACCGAGCGCCGCACGGAGGGGTTCACCAAGGGCATCGGAGATTCCGTCCGGGTTGAGGATCCGCTCGGCTTCCCCTACGAGTTCTTCTACGACGTGGAGCACGTCGAGCGCCTCACCCAGCGCTACGACCTCTACTCCGCCGGAGAGCTGGTGCGCCTGGACCACTTCAACCAGGTCACACCCGACGTGCCGCGCGGCCGCAAGTACCTCGAGGACCTCGGTTTCCGCGTCTCCGAAGACATCAAGGATTCCGACGGCGTCACCTACGCGGCGTGGATGCACCGCAAGCAGACGGTTCATGACACTGCCCTCACCGGCGGCAACGGCCCGCGGATGCACCACGTCGCGTTCGCCACCCATGAGAAGCACAACATCATCCAGATCTGCGACAAGATGGGCGCGCTGCGTATCAGCGACCGGATCGAGCGCGGGCCGGGACGCCACGGCGTCTCCAACGCCTTCTACCTTTACATCCTGGATCCGGACGGCCACCGCATCGAGATCTATACGCAGGACTACTACACCGGCGACCCGGACAACCCCACGATCACCTGGGACGTCCATGACAATCAGCGCCGTGACTGGTGGGGCAACCCGGTTGTGCCCTCCTGGTACACCGAGGCGTCCCTGGTCCTGGACCTCGACGGCAACCCGCAGCCGGTCATCGAGCGCGAGGAGAAGAGTGAGATGGCGGTCACCGTCGGCGCTGACGGCTTCTCCTACACACGCAAGCAGGACGACGACGGCGCTGCCGCCCAGCAGGGCTTCAAGCTGGGAGCGCAGCTGTAACCATGCTGGATGACGCGACGATTGAAGCCATTGCAGACGAGCTGGTGGAAGCCGGACGAACGCGTACTCCCGTTCCCCGGCTGACCGCACGCTATCCGGAGATGACCGTCGAGGACTCCTACGCCGTCCAACAGTTGTGGCGTCGTCGTAATGAGGAAGCCGGGCGCACCCTGGTGGGGCGCAAGATCGGCCTCACGTCGAAAGCAATGCAGGCGGCCACGGGGATCACGGAGCCGGACTACGGTGCCATCTTCGATGACATGGTGCTGGAAACGGGCTGCTCGGTGGAGTGGGACAAGTACACCCACCCGCGGGTAGAGGTGGAGCTCGCGTTCGTTCTGAAGGACGGGCTGAAGGGCCCCGGCTGCACAATCTTCGACGTCCTGAATGCCACCGACTACGTGGTTCCGGCTCTTGAGATCCTGGACTCCCGGATCGAAATGGAGGGCCGGACCATCGTGGACACCATCTCGGACAACGCTGCGATGGGCGCGATGGTGGTGGGCGGCCGCCCGGTGAAGCCCGACGCCGTCGACCTCCGCTGGGTCGCGGCCATTCTCTACAAGAACCAGACCGTGGAGGAGACCGGCGTGGCCGCCGGTGTGCTGGACCACCCCGCTGC
>NZ_JAPSHV010000047.1 GCF_031179385.1 Arthrobacter sp.
GAAATTGTCAATGAACCACTCCACGTCAGACCGCCGTGTTGTGGTCAGCCCGGCCGCGGTCGAGGCGTGCTTCCTCGATGAGCTCAAGCACTTCGGCAGCCTCGACCACGCCGATCACGCGACCGTCGTCATCGACGGCCACGCCGAGCCCGGACGGCGCGGACAGCGACGCGTCCAGCGCGCGGCGAAGGGAATCGCCGCGTCGGTACAGTGAGCCGCCGGGAACGAGGTCGGAGAGTGAGGTTATCTGGTGCCGCTTGGCCCGCGGCACCCACCCCTGAGGGCGTCCGTCGTCGTCAACAGCCAGGGTCCAGGAGGAATCCACGGCGACAGCCGGATCGGCGAGCCGACTCACTCTCACGGTCTCAACGGGGTGGACCTGCACGCCCTCGCCGCCTTGAAAGGACAGCCGGCGGAACCCGCGGTCCCTGCCGACGAAACCCGCCACGAACTCATCCACCGGAGCCCGCAGGATCTCCTCGGGCGCGGCGTACTGGGCTAGGCGCCCGCCTGTGGCGAATACCGCCACTTTGTCCCCGAGGACGGTGGCTTCATCGATGTCGTGCGTGACGAACACGATGGTCTTGGCAAGATCACGCTGGAGCCGAAGCAACTCCTCCTGAAGCTCGTGGCGCACCACCGGGTCGACGGCGCTGAACGGTTCGTCCATCAGCAGGATCGGCGGGTCCGCCGCCAGTGCACGCGCAACCCCCACCCGCTGCTGTTGGCCTCCGGACAGCTGACCCGGGTACCGCTTCCCCAGCACCGATGCCAGCCCGACGACGTCCAGCAGTTCAGCCGCCCGCTTGCTGGCTGTCGATTTGGGGACACCGTTCAGCCGCGGCACAGTCATGATGTTGTCCAGCACGGTGCGGTGCGGAAGCAAACCCGAGGACTGCATGACGTAGCCCATGGATCGTCGGAGTTCGGCTGCCCGCTGTCGGCTGACGTCTTTGCCGTCAACCAGGATGGAACCGGAGCTGGGCTCCACCATCCGGTTGATCATGCGCAAGGACGTCGTCTTGCCGCATCCGGACGGCCCGACGAAGACAGTGATGGCGCCCCGGTCGATGTCCATGGTGAGGTTTTCGACGGCGGCTGTCCCGCCCCCGTAATTCTTGGATACGCTCCGGAACTCGATCATCGCCGGAGAGCTTGAGCTACCCGCACCGGGCCCGGAAGTCACGCCAGTCATGAAGCCACACCTTTCATCGACGTCAGGCCCGGCCGTGGCCGCTCCCTGGCGATTGTGTGTACCCGCGGCTTGCGAAATCGCACAGCGGACACCGTCTTGTTGAGTCTAGCTAGGCGTTCGTCGCACACAAGCAGTTGTATGGGCCGGTGAAGAACTTTGTCTCGAATCGTTAAGACGGAACCGGTTCCCTGCCGACCGAAGCTGCCGCACGGGCCCCCGACGTCGGAGCTCACCCCTCGATGAAACGGTTGCGATAGTCCTTCGCCAGGGCTGCCTCCTTCGCAATCCTGTGGAAGGACCGGCCATGCCGTCGCTGCTCCGCGACACTCTGCCGGCGGTGCAGACTGGCCAGTTCGCGCTGCATCTTGCGGTAGCTGAGCCAGCGGCGCTCCTCCACCACCCCGGATTCGATCGCCGCCCGTACTGCACAGCCGGGCTCAGCATCATGGGCGCAGTCCCTGAACCGGCAGCTCCTGAAGAGCTCCTCGATATCCCCGAAGACCGCCTCCAGCCCGTCCTCGGCATCCCACAGCGCAAACCCTCGAACGCCCGGGGTATCCATCAGGACGGAACCCGCACCCAACGGGATGAGCTCACGGGCCGTCGTCGTATGCCTGCCCTTGCCGTCGCCGGCCCGCACGTCACCGGTGTGCTGTGCCTCAAATCCGACGAGCGCGTTGATCAGCGTCGATTTGCCGGCACCCGAGGGACCGATCAGCGCCAGGGTGCAGCCGCTGCCGATCCTCGCGTGCAACGCATCAAGGCCGTCACCCGCCTCGGCTGACGTGGTGAAGACCTCCACGCCGCGGGCACGCTCCATAGTCTGTGCGACTACCTCATCGAAGCGGCCGGTCAGGTCGGCCTTGGTGAGAATGACGAGAGGAACCGCTCCCGAGTCCCAGGCTGCAACGAGGGTGCGCTCCAGCCGGTTGGCGGACAGCGGACGGTCGATCGGCACCACCACGCCGACGAGGTCGATATTGGCTCCCAACACCTGCGCCTCGGACAGCGGATCATGGGCCCTCTTGCGCTGCAGGGTCGAGTAGCGCGGCAGCGTGCCGACGATGGCGGGCGGTAAGGCGCCGTCGTCGTCGTTGCGAGCGAGCGCCACCCAGTCCCCCGTCACGATCGAGGCACCGGTTTCGACCTGCAACGGACCGCTGCCGGTCATCAGCAGCACCCGTCCGCGGTCCGCGCGGATGACGCGCGCCGGCTCAGGGCTAGAGGTATCGGGTGATGGAAAGGAATAAGAAAAGAGACCACGGATGCGGTCCGTGAAGCCGTAATCAAGAAGGGTATTCAAGGGAAAGTCCTCTGGAAGGGCCTTCCACGCAGCGCACTGTGCGGTCAGAGCAGATGCAGGCGGGAGGCGTGAGTCATGACGGGGGTTTCGGAAACCGGGTTCATCACGTCACCTCCTTCAGCGCCGAGGGCACTCACTTTCGCCTGGCAGAGTGGAAAGTCACCCACCGGTCAGGTCTTAAACAGAGGGTCTCATCGTAGCGCCCGGGCAGGACTTTGGTAAGAGAGTTCCAGAGCTTTGTCAATCAAGTCGACACGGGTCAGGTTGGGCACGTCAGCGAGCGGAACCCAGGCGGCCTCGTCCGTGGAACCTCCGAGTTCATGGACAAGCTCGCCTGACACTGGGTGGGCGCGGTAGATGATCCGCAACGCGTGCAGGGGACGGCCGGATCCGTTCAGGCGGTCTTCGGGCCGGACCTGCAGGCTGTCCACTCCGAGGAGCTCATCCAGTTCGACGACGTAACCCGTCTCCTCGAGCACCTCGCGGACCGCTGCGGTGGGAGCGTCCTCCCCCAACTCCAGGCCACCGCCGGGCAGTGTCCACGCCTCTCTGCCGCGCTCGTTCCAGTGCGCAAGCAGGATGTGGTCACCGCGCACGACGACGGCATACGCACCTACCCGGGTATCCCACTCCTGAGTCATGAGACCCAGTCTAAACGGGGCGGCCGGTCACGGAACGAGCGTATTCTGATGCCATCGACAGATGGACAGGAGCGCCATGAGTAACCTGGATGTTCATCCAGCACCCAGCGTCTGCGAAACCGCCGCCAGGGAAAATTTCACCGTCGAACTGCTACCGGACCGCGAGGTTCCGCTCGGCGGTGTGCGGGCCATGAGTGTGCGCCGCACGCTCCCCCAACGCTCGCTGCCCACTGTGGGTGCCTGGTGCTTCCTGGACTCCTTCGGCCCCGATCGGATAGCCATGCGGGTGTTGCCGCATCCGCATATCGGCCTGCAGACGGTGACCTGGCCGCTGGTCGGCGAAGTGCATCACCGGGACAGCGTCGGGTCAGACGTCGTGGTGCGGCCGGGCGAGCTCAACATCATGACGGCAGGTGCGGGAATCTCACATTCCGAGTTCAGCCCGGAGGGCGGAACCCTGTCCGGACTCCAGCTCTGGGTAGCGCTGCCGGCGTCTGCGGCCTCCGCTCCGCCGTCGTTCGAGCGGCACACCGACCTGCCGGTCATCTCAGGCCCGGGCTTCCGCGGCGTTGTCCTCGTGGGTTCCCTTGCCGGGGTCTCGAGCCCGGCTACGGTTTACTCGCCCCTCGTGGGGGCGGAGCTGACGTCACACGACGGCGGCGGGATTGAACTGCCGCTCCAGGAGACCTTCGAGCACGCCATCCTTGTCCTGGAAGGCACCCTCACCGTTGACGGGGAGTCTGTGGGTCCCGGACCGCTGGCGTACCTGGGAACCGGCCGGTCGGTCCTGCGTGCGGACGCCTCGAGCGGTGCGCGGTGGGTGCTGCTTGGAGGCGAGCCCTTCACGGAGGAGCTGCTGATGTGGTGGAACTTCGTGGGCCGGAGCCACGAGGAGATCGCCCAGGCACGCGAGGACTGGGAGAACGGGCACCCGCGCTTCGGCACCGTACACGGGCACGGCCGGGAGCGCATACCCGCCCCCGCCCTTCCCGGCGTCAGACTGACACCACGACGACGGCGCCCGCCGGCTCCAGGTCACACCTGAGCGGGTGCCGAGCAGCTAGACAGCACCGCTGCGCAACAGGAAGTCAACGCCGTACACCGGATCCCTGTCGAGGAAGCGCACCTCGTCAAAACCCTCCGCTGCGAGCGCTGCTGTGAGGAGATTCTGCAGCGCCGGCTGGTGCACGGCGAGGCCGCCCCCGATGACAACCGGACCACGGATCGCAAGCACGGAGCCGACGTCGGTGATGAGACCGCAGAGGTGGCGTACGCCGTCGTCGACAATGCCCTGGGCGACGCGGTCTCCTGCCCTGGCAGCGTCAAACACGAGATGCGCCTGCCCTGCCCAATGCCGCCGGCCGGATTCCCTGTGGAACAGGGCGATGAGCTCCTCGGGACTCTGGACCCCATTGGCTTGAAGGACGGCCTCGCCCAGGACGCCGAGCGGTTCGGCCCTGTTGTAGCGCCGGAGGGTGGCGCGCACCGCTTCCCTGCCGACCCAGTAACCGCTTCCCTCGTCGCCGAGCAAGTAGCCCCAGCCACCGGATCGTGCCTGCCTTCCCTCAGCATCCAGACCCCACGCTACGGATCCCGTGCCTGCGATCACCGCAATGCCGGTGGCGGCGTTGCCGGCGGCGAGGATCAGGCGGGTGTCGTGAACCACGTCAATGTGTGCGTCCGGCACCTGCTCGGCGATCAGTGCCCGCAGTGCAGCGGCGTCTGACTCGGTGTCCACACCTCCGGACCCTGCAACCACACGCCGGACGTTACCGCCGAGCGCTGCGAAGATCTCAGCGAGGCTGCCGGCTGCTTCCGCCTGGGTGACGTTCTGGACATTGGCGCTGCCGCTCTTCGCCTCAGCGGAAACCTTCCCTCCGCTCCATCGGACCCCGTGAGTCTTCGTGCCTCCGATGTCCAAACCAACGACGTCGTTCACGCCGATTCCAACGGCACCGCCGCCCTTTCCGGCGGCGGGGCCAGTGAACAATGTTTCTGGGAACGGTTTGTCCGGCATGGGCACAAGGTTACGCACCCGCCGGTAGGCTGGAGGAATTCCCGCAGGTACCACCACAGGCGAGTCAGGAGCACCCGCATGGCGAAGAGTGGCAGACCGGACGGCTTGGATCCGGTGGACCGTCGCATCGTTCAGGAACTGCTGGCGGACGCTCGGATCACCAACGCCCAGCTCGCCGAGAAGGTGGGAGTTGCACCCTCCACTGCGTTGCTGAGGACCCGCCAGCTCACCGAACGCGGTGTCATCTCCGGATACCACGCCGAGCTGAATCTGGCGGCGATCGGACGTTCAGTGCAGGCCCTGATCTCCGTGCAGCTGAAGGGGCACAACCGCGAGGAAATCGACAGGTTCACGTCCCGTGTGCCGGCCTTGCCGGAAGTGGTTGCAACCTTCCACGTGTCCGGTTCGGTTGACTACCTGATCCATCTCGCTGTTCCCGATACGGAGTCGCTCCGGGACTGGGTGCTGGACTACCTCACCACTGACCCGGTGGTAGGGCACACCGAAACCACTCTGGTTTTCAATCGTATGGACGGCAACGCGGGCCTGCTTCCGGTTCCGGACTAGATCCACAGCCCAGAGTGACGGATGGCCATTCCATCCCGAACCCGATCCTCATATTCGGAGTGGTCCGCGACTGTGTTTTCCCGGGAGGCGAGATGCTCACCCGTGCTGACCAGCCAGCGGCCGACACGTATGAGCATGGCATCAAAGCCGGAGGGTTGAACGGTTGGGCAGAGTCCGGTGAGCGTAGTCATGGCGTGTGCTCTTTTCGCGAGGATGCTTCAGGGAACTGGCCCTGGATAATCGGAAAGGTGTTGAGGTGAATTTGTACCGCTTTGGCATCCGGCGAAGGATTGCTGTCCGGGCGGTATTTCTCGAAGAGGTTGCGAGCAAGGCTCATCAGCTCTTCGGACAACTCGGCGAGCTGCGCCGCAGTGAGGCGTGCGTTCATCGTTGAGATGACTGAAGCGTCCAGCCACTCCTCGGGCAGCACCATCGGCCCGCGTTCCATATAGTCCTCGAGGAGAGCAGCCCGGTTGTGGCTGAACTCGCGATTGACGATGGCTGCGATGTCCCGGGCGCCGGGATCCTTTGCCAGCTCACTCGAGAAAAGGTTGAGAGCGCCAGGGGGCCGCTCCCACCAGCGTTCACGCGCTGATCCCCGGCCCTCCAGTTCACGGACGAGCTCATGTTTGGCCAACTGCCGCAGGTGGTAGCTGGTCGAACCGCTCGACTCCCCAAGGCGGGAGGCGAGTGCACTGGCCGTCTGCGGACCGAACTGGGACAACGCCTCGAGGAGCTGCATCCTGAGCGGGTGCGAGAGAGCTTTGAGGGCGTTGACGTCGACCGTGCGGTCGTTCGGCTTTGCTGACTCCATAGAAGGAGCGTACTCGTGCAAAGATTTATTTGCAACACTTTGTTTGCAAAGGAATATTGGCGGTTACGGGCGGCTCCGGCGGGCGCTGCTCCAGAGGAAGACGGCGACACAAAGACAGGCTGCAGCAACGCCCGCTGCAAAGAACGCAACCGCGCCGGATAAGCCCATGGCGTCTGCTGCCAGGCCAAGGCCCAACACCGGCACAGCGCTCCCCAGGTAGGTGATGACGTAGACGGTGCTGATGATCTGCGCGTGCTGGGAACCTTCGACCTGCTGTGCCACCGCATTGAAGACGGTCCGGAAGGCCACTCCTTGCCCCACACCGGCGAGGACCATCGCGGAGATCAGGAGCGGGACGCTGGCCAGACTGCCGGCGATGGGAATGAGCGCAACTCCTGCGGCCATCACCAACAACCCCAGCACGCCCGCCTTCGCCGCGTCTGACGTGCCCTGCCGGAACAACTGGCTGGCTGCTGATGCCGCCAATACCAGGCCGGCGACCACGCCCAGCGAAGGCCTGCCAAGGTCTCCAGCGATACCGGCGAGGTAGGTGGGCATCAGGCTCAGCGAGAAGCCGAAAACGGCGAAACTGAGGAACCCGACGCATGCGGCCGACCAGAACGCGCTGCGTGCGGTCCGGGAAACCACTGGAAGACGTGGCTTCAGGGCGGACAGAGGCCTTTCCGGCAGTGCCGCCTTGATGGGCGGCCGGGCTTCGAGGAGTACGAGGGGAATCAGGAGCGACCCAAGGAAGAGCGCATAGATGCCGAACGGCAGGCGCGTGGGTTCAGGCAGCAGAGACAGTAATCCGCCGATCATCGGTCCAGCTGCCACTCCCCCTGCCGACGCGACTAGCGTGAACCGCGACGCCCATTCAGGGCGATGCGGCAACAGGTCGCGCAGCGCGGCTGAACTTGCTCCGGTAGCGCACGCCACCGCTGCTCCCTGAAGGCAACGGCCGAGGACAAGCATCGGAAGAGTGGTCGCACTGCCGAAGACGGCGGCTCCGAGTACTCCGGTGAGTACGGCGAGGACCAACGCCGCGCGCCGTCCGATGTGATCTGACCAGTGGCCGACCAACAATAGGCCCGCGACCAGGACAAGCACATACGCAGTGAATGCCGCCGTCGTGTCGAAGGCACTGAGGCCAAGGTTGGCCCGAATGAGCGGATAGAGCGGCGTCGCGAGGTTTGCACCTACCAGCAGGGTGGCCATCACGACGACGGCGAGCGCCAGCCGCGTGCGGGTGGAGGCATTCCAGCGCTGGGACTGGACCGGCGCAGGGCGCATCCGCAATTCACTGATGACGCTCATGCTCACCTTCTGTCTTTCCTACCATTACTACTCTTGATAGTGACCGTTGGAGGTTGGGCTGGAAGCTCGATCGGGCATACTCTGATCATCGTGCTCAAAAGTTGCGGGAGAACCGACTCCCTGATGGGCTGAACGAGGAGTTGGCCGCATGTTGGACAAGACAGACATCCGGCTCCTGCGTGAATTGGTTCGCGACCCGCGCTCGCAGGTCAGCCAGCTCAGCGAGACGCTCGGTATGGCACGCAACACGGCGCAGGCACGCATGCAGAGGCTCTTCAGGTCCGGCATCCTGCGGCGGAGCGGGCGGGAACTGGACCTGGCGCGCCTGGAATACGACGTCGTCGCCTTCGTGACGATTGAGGTTAACCACCGGGAACTGGACGGTGTCATCTCAGCGTTGCGAACCTTGGAACAAGTGCTGGAAGTCCACGAGATTTCCGGCCGCGGTGATGTATGGTGCAGGGTTGCTGCCCGGGATACGCATCAATTGCAGTCCGCCCTCCGGTCGATACTGCGCATCAAGGGCGTGATCCGCACAGAAACCGTACTGGCGCTGCACGAACACATCCCGTATCGCGTCGAACCGTTGCTGGATCGCTTGTTGGCGGAGAAATCGCAGGAGAAGCAGTAGTCGGGGCGCATGGGCGGCCTCATAAGAAGTGTCAACCGGTTCTCATCCGCATCTCATGATGTGTGGGGATACTTGTTGCATGAAACGGTCGCAACTGCACACCTGGCTCATCACGGCGGCCAGTGCGGGCGCCGTCGTTGCGGTGGGTGTGGCGATGGTGGGCGCGCTTCGCAGTCCCGCGCCGCAAATTCTCGGCCCGGTCGTGGGGGTAAGCGTCACCCAGTCTCCGGCGCCGCCCGGCACCCTCTCTCCCACCCCCTCACCGACCGCGTCCAGCTCGCCGACCCCTTCCCCTTCGCCGTCCCGCGTGCCTTCATCGCCGGCACCTGAGCCCACTCCTGAGCCCACTCCTGATGCCACGATCAGTGCGACCGCGCCGCCGGCAGCTGAACCGCCCCCCGCCGTTGTTCCGGCGCCGCCGCCCGTGATTTTGGAGGACGACCGCGGCCGCGGCCGCGGGGGCGTTGACGAGGCAGGCGACGACGTTGAATTCGAGGACGAAGACGAAGGGGACTTCGACGATGACTAAGCCCGATGCCCCTGCGACTCGGGCCGAACCAACGCCGACGGACGGCCCGCAGGCCTCGCCCTCGCGCGAAGGCACGCCGCCTACCCAGCCCATCCGGAGGGACCGCTTGATGTCCGCGGAGCCGACCATCCTGGTCAAGGTCCCGCAGGATGCGAAAGAGTCATCCGAGGTTGACACGGAAGCCGGCGGGCGGCCGAGCGTGTGGGCGCAACTTCGAAAGTCGGTTCGCGGGTACTCGTCGGTGCGAGCCCGCGTTCTCATGGCCATGCTGGTGCTGAGCGCCCTTGGTCTTCTGCTCGCGGGAGCAACGGCCTTCGCCCTTCAGCGGAACGATCTTAACCGGGATATGGATGATTCGCTGGAGCGCAGTTTCCAGGAGTTCCAGACCCTGCTCGCTACCGGCATCGACCCGGACACACTGCAGCCGTTCGTGGAGGCGAACCAGTTGGTCTACCTCGTCATGGAGCGGACCCTCACCCAACCGAACGAGGGAATGATGGCAGTCCGGAACGGGCAGGTGATCTTCTACGCGAACGCGGAAGTTGAAGTCCGGCTCGAAGATGACCCTGAGCTGGTCGACTACGTCACCAATGAGGCGCCTCAGGATTCCGTGACCATACAGTCCAAGCGCACCGCCTTCACAAACTATCGGGTCTTGGTGGCACCGGTGATGCTCGCCAATGACACCGATCCCACCTTCTTCGTCCTGGGGTTCGATGCCGAGGCGGAGCACCAGCAACTGAATGGAACATTCGGCACCTACGCGTTGATCAGCTTCGCCACGCTGGTGCTGATTGGAGTGGTCGGCTTCCTCCTGGTGGGGAAGCTGCTCGATCCGATCAGAAGAGTCAGGACGACGGCGAAACGCATCACGGAAACGGACCTCTCCCAGCGGATCGAGGTGACAGGCAACGACGACCTCTCCGACCTCACCCGCACCGTGAATGCAATGCTCGACCGTTTGGAGGGGTCCTTCACATCCCAGCGCCGGCTGCTCGACGACGTCGGGCACGAGCTGCGTACACCGATCACCATTGTGCAGGGGCACCTGGAGTTGCAGGATTCGCAGGATCCACGCGACGTCGAGGCTGCTCGCGACATTGCCCTGGATGAGCTCGACAGGATGCGCCTACTGGTGGATGACCTGGTGACCCTGGCAGGAATTGCGGGCCCCGATTTCGTGCGTCCGGAACCGGTGAATCTCGGCAGGCTGACCGACGACGTGATGGACAAGGCCCGCACCCTTGGGGCCCGACGATGGATCATCGATGCACGTGCGGAAGCTATTGCCGTGCTGGACGCCCGCCGCATCACGCAGGCCTGGCTGCAGTTGGCCGCCAATTCAGTAAAGTTCACCGATGCGGGAACAACCATTGCGCTCGGCTCCCGGAAGGACCACGACTGTATCCGCCTCTGGGTACGTGACGAAGGCTCAGGAATCGCCAGGGAGGACCAGAAGCGGATTTTTGAACGCTTCGAGCGCGGACGCAGCGGTAAACGCACCGAAGGAGCAGGACTCGGCCTGACGATAGTCAGCGCGATCACCGAGGCTCACAGCGGCGAGGTGGAGCTCAGATCAGCCCCTGGGAAGGGCGCCACGTTCACCATGGTTATCCCTCTCCTGCCCGTACCCTCCCCCACCACACCTTCCGCTGTGCCTGCCCTTCCGACCGAAAGGGGAGAACGGCCATGAGCCAGATCCTGATTGTCGAAGACGAAGACCGCATCAGCTCCTTCATTGCGAAAGGGCTGCGCTCCGCCGGGTATGTTCCGACAGTCGCGGACAACGGACGGGACGGGTATCAGCTCGCCCAAACCGGAGACTTCGAGCTGATTGTGCTGGATCTCGGGCTGCCCGACCAGGACGGCTTCACCGTCCTTCGGCGGTTACGGGAGTCAAAAAATACGACACCGGTCATCATCCTGTCTGCACGCAGCTCGGTGGACGACACAGTAGCGGGCCTGGAGGGCGGTGCGGACGACTACATGTCCAAGCCCTTCAGATTCGAGGAGCTGCTCGCGAGGGTAAGGCTGCGGCTCCGCCAGGAAGCTCCATCCGCTGACACCTCCGTGCTCTCCTACAAGGACCTCCAACTGGATCTCCGGTCCCGCAGGGCTCTTGTCAACGGGAAAGAAGTGGATCTCTCCGCGCGGGAATTCGCGCTCGCCGAGGCCTTCCTGCGTAATCCCGGCCAGGTCCTCAGCAGGGAACAACTGCTCTCACGCGTATGGGGCTACGACTTCGACCCGGGCTCCAACGTGGTCGACGTTTATGTGCGCTACCTGCGGAACAAGCTGGGTGCCGAGCGATTCGCCACGGTGAGGGGTATGGGGTACCGCCTGGTTGCGGACGATTCCTGATACCGCCACCCCATAGGTTCGTCGGGTTCGTCCGGTTCGTTGGGTTTGGACGTGGTCGGACCCGGGTGCGGTTGGGGGAACGCACCCGGGTCCTTGGGAGGTGGCCTGCAGAACAACCTGTTGTCTGCGAGGGCCACGGGTCTGGTACTCCAAGCATGGCGCCCCACTGTGAGAACTTGAGGAGAGCCCGATGAGAAAACTCTCACGAAGCCGGAGAAGTCCCATCCGGCTTCAGAAAGTCCTCGGCCACGCGCAGTCTGCCCAACGCGTCGGCCCTCCACGTGCCGCTGACGGCGTCCTGCCCTGGCCTTCGCGCACCAGCGATCAGGGTTAGTGCCACTCCTGCCGCCCGTGCCCGAAGCGCGAACGGGTTCGTTACCTCTTCAAAGGCCTGCTGGAACCGAACCAACGCCGCAGGCACTTCGGTGTAGCGCGCGTCCACGCACGGCAGAACGGCAAGATGCGCCAGGAAACACGCCAGATCGTCCACAAGGTGGCCAGGGCCTACGCTGTCGAGATCGAGTACGCCCGTGATAGAGCCGTCCCGCACCAGGAGGTTTCCCTCGTAGAAATCCCCGTGGGTGGGTACCACAGGACCTGATGGAGCGGCACGGATCATCTCCTCCACCCGGGAGGCAAGGACGAGGATCCGCTCGTTTTCTGCGGGAAGCACTACTGCTGCAGCGCGCGCGTAATCCTGGACGCGGGCAGACCAGGGCGGCCGCTCGGGAAGGTTTCTCGCCGTAGGCGGGAGCTGTGCGAGCAGGCCGACCAGCGCCCGGGGATCAAGCTCCGATGCGCCGTTCACCATGAGGCGTTGAGCCAGCGGAACACCCGGCACCGGCAGGGTCACGACAACATCGTGTGCAGGCGAGTCGACGGGCGGAGGAACAGGGATGCCCGCGTTGTGAAGCAGCTCGTGGCGGTGGCGAAGTAGGGCGGCACGGCCGTGTTGCACGACTTTGAGGAAACGGAGCTCCCCCGCAGCCTCGGCGCGCAGGACGGCCCGCCTCATGGGTCGGTACCCAAGAGTCGTGAGAGCGGCGGCGGGAACCCCGAAGAGATCACGGCCGACAGAAGGCGCATCACACGCCCACGGCAGATCCGGCAGAAGCGGATCATTGGGATGACTCCACACCAGGAGCGGGATGGAGCCTGGCCCCTCCAGCCGGACTGAACGACGGAAGTCACCCTCGATGTTCCGCGTGCTGACGCACAGAAACCCGTCGAAGGGCCCGTCCGCGCCCTCGCATCGGACAGCATAGATACCCGTAATACCCGCGGCCGGCCGGTGGTGCAGCCCCCTCAGCGACCACGCCTCCAAGGTACCCAGCAGGGCACCTGCCGCTGCAGAAAGGGCTGGCTCGATGGCCGGCCCTTCCAACAATTCACGTTCGTCGGTCTCGGACACTGAACGCCGAGTCCGGCAGTTACGCCCGACGACGCTGGAGGACTTCGTCCAGGTTCATCCGGGGAGCTGGGGACACAGAAGTTTCCACCTTCGGAGCCACGGCAGCGTTCTTGATCGGGGTCTTTGCCTGCGGCCTCGGTGCCTCCGGCAGATCCAGCGGTGCCGGATCCTCCCGATCGGCCTTGGGAGCCTCGACATAGGTGGGCTTCGGAACTTCGACCGGCTGCCAGGGCGTGCCCGTGCCGGCCGGCTTCTCGCCCGCTTCAGCTGCCACTGCCAGGGCCGCGGCCCGCAACTCGGCTGCCGTGAACTGAACGGGCGCAGGAGCCGACGCCTGAACGTCGTCGTTCTTGTCCTCAGCTTCCGCGGATTCCTCCGCATTGAACAGCGTGGTGGGCCGGTGAACTACCGGTGCATCGGATTCCTCCTGGCGCACGATGCGTTCCGGAGCGCCAGCGTCCGGCTGCGGCGTACGACGGCGGCCCCTCACCGCCAACGTGCGAAGCGTCACAACGCTCGCGATGGCGAGCACGAGAGCGAACACGGGAACCACCGAAGCGACCAGCCCCACAACGGCAAGCACAGAGGTGACCAAAGCAATTACCAGCGCCGTCGCTCCAACCAGTGCAATGGCGACTCGATCCCAGCGGATCCTGAAATTGGCGGCCGATCCTCCGACCCGGGATGACCCGCCTGCCTTCCCTGCGGTCGATGGCCCTGTCACGGACTCTGAATCGTCGGCGGCGGACCTGGTCATGACGCTCCTTTGCAACACGGCGTCCCCGGTTGTCGTGGCTGAGAATGCGGAATGTACGGGGCCGGCCACGGGGAAAGGCTGCCGGCTTCGCAGCAAATATGGAGCAACCCAGATGAGCCAGAGCCCGACGATCGCCGCCAGTACAACTGAGCTGTTCAGAGAGAAGTCCACCTACAAAACGTTAGGAGCAGATGTCTCGTGGGTCCCTCATTGACCGCGGTGTGTCCGAGGGTAAATCGAATAGTTTGGCTACAGCCGCGGCGCGGTTTCCTGCCACCGACGCAACAGGCCGCCGGGGGTCTCCTCCGCAGTCATCGCAAAAGAGCGATGGTCCGCCCACGAGCCGGCGATATGGAGGTACGACTTCCGAATTCCCTCGTCGCGGAAGCCGAGCTTTTGTACTACCCGCAGGCTCGCGGCATTCTCCGGCCGGATGTTGATTTCCATGCGGTGCAAGCCCAGTTGCCAGAAACAGTAGTCCGTCACCAGGGCGACCGCGGTGGGAGCAATTCCCCTGCCCGCCCGGTCCTTGTCCACCCAGTAGCCAAGAGTGGCGGTCAGCGCCGAACCCCATACCATTCCCGAAACGGTGAGCTGGCCGACCATCTCCGGCCGGCCGCCGCCCTCGGGCCTCTCCGCTATGACAAACGGCATGGCCGAGGCGGCCCGCACCTGGGCATTCAGTGCACGGACCATCTCATGGTACGTGGGCAGGTAACCGCCCGGAGCGGGGTTGGAGGCTTCCCACGGCGAAAGCCACTCGAGGTTACGCTGGCGAACCCTCGTCCACTCGCTCTTGTCGCGATGACGGAGCGGACGAAGAACAATGTTGCCGGCTTCCAGGGTGACCGGCCAGGCGAACCGACCCCACATTTCCGTGCTTAGCCGTCCATGGAGTCAGTGAACTCCTGCAGCCACTTCCTCAGGTCCGGGCCGAGGTCTTCGCGCTCGGAAGCGAGAGTTACTACTGCCTTGAGGTAGCTCAGCTTGTCTCCCGTGTCATACCGACGTCCGCGGAAGACGACGCCGAAGACGCCCGAGCCTTCCCCGTCGGCGGCCGCAAGGGTCTGCAGCGCGTCGGTCAGCTGGATTTCGCCGCCGCGGCCCGGCCCCGTCTCTTCGAGTACTTCGAAGACCCGGGGATGCAGGACGTAACGGCCAATGACTGCAAGGTTGGACGGCGCCTCAGCAACCGACGGCTTCTCGACGAGCTTGTTGACCCTGACGTAGCCCTCCCCTTCCAGTGAGGAGACGTCCGCGCAGCCGTAGGCGCTGATCTGATCCGGATCGACCTCGATAAGAGCGATGACAGAGCCGCCGGTTTTGGCCTGGACGTCGATCATCGTTTCGAGGAGTTCATCCCGTTCGTCGATGAGGTCATCACCAAGGAGAACCGCAAACGGTTCGGCTCCAACATGAAGCCTGGCGCGAAGGACCGCATGGCCGAGACCCTTGGGATCGCCCTGGCGAAGGTAATGGATATCGCCCAGTTCGGAAGCCCGGCGAACCGACGCAAGCTTCTCGAGATCGCCCTTGTCCTCGAGAGTCTGCTCAATGAAGGGCACGCGGTCGAAGTGGTCTTCAAGTGCCCTCTTGTTGCGTCCGGTGATCATCAGAATGTCATTGATGCCGGCGTCGACAGCTTCTTCTACTACGTATTGGATAGCCGGCCGGTCCACGACCGGAAGCATTTCTTTCGGCATGGCCTTGGTTGCAGGCAGGAATCTGGTCCCCAAGCCAGCAGCAGGAATGACGGCCTTGTTCACTCTTGGTCGCTCAGTCATGCAACAACACTACATAATCGACCGCTCAATGGATGCACGTGCGACGCAGCGGAGTCCCTGTACAGTGCCAGCATGGATCCGTCTGCGCCATCGTCAATACCTCAAGCGAGTTCTTCGGCCCTCAAGGAGGAATTGCGGCGCGCGCTGCGGGAGCGGCGTCGTCGTCTGCGGAGTGAGGAGCAGCAGGCCGCGGCTGCGGCGCTGGCTGGTCAGGTGCTCGACTGGCTGCGCAACGGACCGTCTGCGGTGAATTCCACAGAAAGTTCCGCAGAAAGCAGTGTCATTGCCGCCTACCTGTCAACACCGCCGGAACCCGGCACCGAGGTGCTGCTTCCTGCCCTGGTCGAGGCCGGTTACGACGTCGTGGTGCCCGTGTGCGAACCCCGGTACCAGTTGAGCTGGGTGCGGTGGAGGCCCGGAGTCCAGCTAGCCAAGAGCCCCCGGGCGCCGCTCTGGGAACCTGTCGGAGAACGCTCCCATTTCGAGGCCCTGTTGCCGTTCCGGCTGGTGCTTGTTCCTGGCCTTGCCATGGACGAAGGAGGAAACAGGATCGGTCAGGGGGGTGGGTATTACGACCGTTTCCTGGCGCAACTCATGCTTGAACAGCCTGAGGTGCAACAACTCGGGTACTTGTACGACGAGGAGATCCTGCCCGCCGGGAGCGTTGAAGCCACTCCGCTCGACATGCCGCTGCCGGGTGCCTTCACTCCCGCTCGCCTGTACCACTCTTCCCCGCGCTGATAGGCATCATGACACTGGGCAGTGTAGAATTGGCACTCGGACGGGTTGAGTGCCAAGTTCTGATCGGCTACGGCACCGGCACGGCCCACAAACAGCTTTCCCACAGGAGGATTGTCCATGCCTACATACGCTTACGCTTGCAGGGACTGCGGCCACGCCTTCGATGTCCAACAGTCATTCTCGGATGATTCGCTGACGGTCTGCCCCGAGTGCGAGGGCCGGTTGCGCAAGAAGTTCAACAGCGTCGGCGTCGTCTTCAAGGGCTCGGGTTTCTACCGCACCGACTCGCGATCGACCTCCTCGTCGGTTGAAACCGGAGCGTCACCGAAGCCGTCCTCGACGCAGTCCACTGCGGACAGCTCGTCTGCTTCCTCCGGGACCAAGACTGGAACGAGTACGCCCGCAGCAGCGGCTCCAGCCTAAGCCGCCCGGATCCGAAAAACTCCTCCGCCTCGGGAAGACCGGTTGTCCTGCACAGCCTGTTCTCCCGGGGCGGTTTTTCCACATGAGGCCGGTATGTGCGGCGCCGGATCCAGGGCATTCCTAGCGTTGGATTCATGAATAAGCCAGCTCCCGCCATCAAACCTCTGCAAAGCCGATTTCGCGCCTTCATCTTTCGGAAACGGCGTCTTCTTGCTGCCGCCGCACTGTGTGCGGCGGCAGGCGTGGCCGTGGAAGCGCTGCTGCCCCACGAACCGGCAACGATGGAGGTAGTCGCTGCGTCAACGGACCTGCCGGTGGGCACGGTGCTTACCGAGGACCAGCTCGCTCTTGTCAGGGTGCCCGAAGCGGCCGTCCCGGAGCACTCCTTCACAGCACGTGAGCTCGTTGCCGGCCAGCAACTGGCAACCCCGGTCTACGCCGGCGACGTGCTGGCCCAGAATTTCCTTGTGGGCGCAGGCCTCCTTGCCGGGAGCCCGAAAGGTACCGTTGCTGTCCCTCTCCGACCCGCTGATGCCTCCACGGTGCAGTTGCTCTCGCCGGGCCAGCGAGTGGATGTGGTCCTCAGTACCGGTAACGGGTTCGAGACATCCGCAAAGAACACTGTGCTGGCGCGCGGGCTTCCTGTGCTCTGGACATCGGATGAGCCCGGCGCCGGTCCGTTCGCACCGCCCTCGGGGTCTGAGGACGGCCTTGTGGTTGTCGCGGCGAATCCAGACGAGGCAGCAGCACTGGCCGGTGCATCAAGCACCGGCCAGGTTCACCTTGTTCTCACTGCGGAGGGCGACGCGAGCTAGCTCCAGTGCGGAGGCTTCTGCTCCTTCAACCACTCCTCGTGGTTGCCGTCATCGTCATTCCACGATCGGGGGTCATCCTCAGCCGCGCGCTGTGGCAGAACGTCACCGTGCGGGGCAGTGCTGGTGGTGGCTTCGGAACTCGGTTGCGCTACTGCGGCAGGAGCCTTCGCGGCGTCCGAAGCATCCTCCGACGTGTCGTTCGGTTCACGGTCGGCAGTTTTGTCTTCCCCGATGGCCTGATCAGCAGTCCGATCTTCCCCGGCGGCCTGCTCCTGCTCGGCTCCGTTGTCCATGGCGTCTCCGTTTCCTGCCGGCGTCTCCTGAACTGCCCGGAGTGGATTCTGACGGACAGGCTCTTCCAGACCAAGATATCCCGAGATTCGTTCAGCACACCCTTCCGGATCAGTGAAGACTTCAATGGTCCACAACGGCATGTAGCGCCAGCCCATCCGTTCCAGAAGCTGCGGACGGATCCGGCTTCGCTCCCGTACCGTCATGCCACGATAGCGGTCCGAGCCGTCCGACTCGATGGCGACGGGTTGAACGAACACGTCCTCGCCGTTGCCCGCGCCACCCGTTGATGCGGCAACGATGTCGAGCACGCCGTCGTAATTGCTGTGCACAGCTGCCCCACGGTGACGGAGTCGCTCCACGAGATCCGCCACCAACGGATCCTCGTTGGCCGATTCCTGCTGGCCGCTGCCGGCAGAAGGAGCATCCGTGGACAGTTCCCGGCGCAGGAGCTCGTAGAAGTCGAGGGCGCCATGGCCCAAGCGCTCAGGATCGAGGTCCTCGGGGCGGAAGCAGGTAAGCACGTGCAACCGGTGCCGGGCACGAGTCATCGCCGCCACGAACTTCCCCCGGCCATCCGGAGCAGAAAGCGGTCCGAAATTATGCAGCGCGCGCCCGTGCGGCGTCCGCCCAAACCCCAACGAGAAGATGACGGCGTCCCTGGTGAGGCCGGCGGCGCGGTCGATCGGGACGACCCGGAAGGACTCGTTGCCGGGTTTGAAGAAATCAGCAGCCCACGGCGCATCTGCCATCGACAGCCGCACAGCCTCACCGACGCGCTGCGCATGGCGTGCGCTGGCTGTGACCACTGCAAGCGAGAAGCTCGGCCGGCGGCGGATGTGTTCGAATACCAGGTCCACAACCCGGGTGACCTCGGCAGCGACGCTCTCAACGCCGTCCTGGTCCGAGCTTGGCATACCCGTTCCATCGGGCAGGTACTCGACCGTCAAAGCCCGCTCGACGCCCGTGATCTCCGACCCGGAGGGCAGGCGTGAGAGCTCGTTCCCGTAGAACCGCTCGCTGAGGAATCGGATAAGCTCCTTGTCGACCCCGCGATAGACGTCCCGAAGCGCGAGCGAGGGCAGCACCGCAGCAAGCGCCCGGTAGGCGCTCGGAAGGTGCTCCGGCGTGTTACGGCGCCCGTCTTCGACCGAGACGGTGAAGCTGCGGGGTCCGCCGAGGCGGTCGTCGCCGAAAGCGATGACCTGCCGCGACCTGGCCAGAGCGGGCACCACCGACTGCAGGGAGATCGATTCGGCATCGAGCACGATGACGGCGTCGAATGTCTTGTCCTGCGGAAGGACCAGGGGCAACACCAGCGGGCTGGCGGCCCAGACGGGCATCAGTGCAGTAACCAGCTCGTCTGCCTGCACACACAGCGCGTCCAACCCGGGCTCGCCTTCGCGCAGCAATTCACGCAACTGGTCAGCTTCCGCCGGCATGGTTTCCAGCGCTGCTCGCCAGCGTTCAGCCAGCGCCCAACGAATCCTGCCTGCGCCGGACGCGACATGGGCGTTATCAGCGAGCCGGTACTCAGCTTCGAGGGTGCGCAGGCTGGCGCCGTCGGACATGGCGAGGTAATCATCACCACTGATCATTGCCTCGAGTGCGGACTGCCACCATGCCAGCTCAAGTTCTCCCCCAACCTGGCGGGCACCCACTTCGCGGGCCGCGAGGTCGTCGAGGAGCTCCCCGAGGCCGCTTTCCCGCATCTCATCAAGGAGCAGCGTGCGCTCGGGCAGCGTTGCAAGGCTCTGCTTGTCCCGGGCGAGTTCAGCGAGGCGGGACTCCAGCTCATCGAGCGGCATGGCGGGAAGCTTCGGCTCCCCCGGGGTGTCCGCAACAACGGACGCGAGTTCGTTCAGCCGGGCGTCCACCGAGCGATAGAAGCTGTTGATCTCCGCCAACCCTGTGGGCACTGAAGGGTGGCGCTCGGTCGTCGCATACTTGGTCCACAGCGTGCGCTGCTCCTGCACCTGCACCAGGGACTGGTGCAGGTCAGAAATATGAACCCCGGGTCGGATGTACTCCTTCGCGACCCTGCGGAGACGCGATCGAGTCATCGAGCTCATCTCGATGGTGCGCTCCCGCCGCCAGGCTGAGGGCGCGGTCGCTGAGATGAGGTCTGTGACCGGCCGGTCGAAAATGTCCGGGGTGAACTTGTCGAGGCTGGCGCGCACCGCGACCAGCAAATCCAGCTGGCCGCCCCACTCCTCGAAAGTGGTCCCCAGCTCGATGTGCGAGTGTTCAGCTACTGCCCGGACTTTCTCCCGCAGCAGCGGTATGTCCCGGGCCAGGTCAACCGCCAGACTGTGTGCGTGCTCGGTTTCCTTGCGGTTGCGCAGCTTTGCCCCGTACCAGGGACTCTGCGTAGCTTCCCGGCTGAACCCGCCCAGTTCGGCCGCCCGGCGGAGCCGACCGGTGAGCTCCGCGCGATTGGGAATGCTGTCCATGACGCTGCGCTTGAGACGCACGGTGGTAGCCGGGGCAGGGTTCAGCGACGTGAGTTCAGCGAGGGACTGCATGGCCTGGTACGGCGAACACCCCCACCGTGAGCGCACGTTGTGCAGCGATCGGACGTGATCAAGGAGCTTGTGCCGATGCGATACGAGGGTCTCGTGCAGCGTCGCCAGTTTGGGCTGTACGGCTTTCTCATTGCGCACAATTGCCCGGAGGAGCTGATCCTTCAACTGGGCGGGATTGCTGTTCGCATTGAGCTGGAGCACCAGCGACCCCAGATTCAACGCATCGAGTTCCTGAACGAACTGGTTCAGGGTTCCCCGCCGCTCTGCGACGACGAGCACGCTCTTGCCCTGCTCCGCCAATGCCGCAGCTGTGTTCAGGGCTGTCTGGGTCTGCCCCGTCCCGGGAGGAGCGGAGACGACCACGGAACCCCCTGCGGCGACAGCGTCGAGGACGCGCTGCTGTC